>CAYOBW010000007.1:14769-70358 GCA_964402115.1 uncultured Victivallales bacterium | reverse complement strand
GTACCAGCCCAGATACGGTTTGCGCTTGTCCGCATGCGGATAGACGTAGTCCCACCCGGCATACGCGGTGCCCTCGCGCCACAGGTTGCAGCTCTGCACGCCGAGCAGGTGCGATGCCGACACCGGCTTGGGTTCGGGCACATAGTCGGCCGGATAATCGCGCCACGGGTAGACCTCCACATCATCCACCCACAGCGCGCCAGCGAACCGGATGAACTTCCCGGCCTCGGGGAACCTCACCTTATCCGGCAGCGGTTTGCCGTTGATCGTGACCGCCGCGGTCCGGGTTGCCGGGTCCGCAACGACCTTTGCCATGTACCACAGGTTGGAGCGATAGGGAACGACTCCCGACAACTCCACGCCGCCCAGATTGATGCTTAGCCGGTCCGCCTTGTCCGGCAGCAGGAATTTGCATGCGAATACGGTTTTCCCTGTCCAGGTCCTGATCGGCCGGGTCGCCTCGCCGGTGACGTGGAGACTGAAGATGTCCGGCTTCGTGCCGCATTCGAACGGCCGGACACCGCCGCCCTTGACTTCCCAATCCGCCGGCGTCTTGCCGACGCCACAGGTGACGAATGTCTCGTTGACCTCGTAGCCCTTGCAGAGATTGACCGGGCTCAGGAACATCTCGCCGGTCGCCGCCGCGCCGGTCCTGGCCAGGAAGAAGTCGATGCTCTCGATCGGATGCGCAAACGGAAAGTCCCGGGCTTTCACTTCTCCATCGACGGAGACGGAAGCCTTCTTTGCCGTGATATCAGCAACAACCTTCACGCCATATTCGCGGTTGGTCTCGTACGGCATCAATACCGTCCCGGATTCCCAGCACAGGTTGCCGCCGCTGGTCACGATGCTCACACCGGCTCGCTCGAGGTCCCGCAATTGCCAGGCGGCGCCGTCCTGGACCGCAGGCAGTTTGAAGCGGAACTCCAGCGTGACCAGGCCCTCCGTCTGCCGGGCGACCTGGTGCTTGAGCGTAAGGGCGGCGTTCGTGCTGGTATCCACCAGTTTGAACCAATCGCTATGGAACGCAAAGCCGTCGGGATAGCGACACGTCGGCTGATACTCCAGATGCCCGCCGCTCTTGTCCACTTCCCACCCGGATAGCAGCACGGTTTCGTCATTCTTCCAGCAGTACGGCCTTGGCGACATGAACGAGTACTGCAGAAGATAGCCGGTGGCCACGTCGCGCAGGAACGGCTGCAGCACGCGTGCCGGAACCTGTTTGGCCCACGCCAGCTCGGCCAGTGCCCCCCATGGTTGCATGTCACTTCGTCCCAATACCCGGGCGGACTTCCAGTCAGCATCCTTGAAACCAAGTGTCTGCCACCCAGCCAGCTCCTGGTCACACGTCTTCCACGAACCATCGGTGAAGTGGATCAGCGGCGGCCCCGCCGTAAACTCGACCTGCACGCATCCAAGCAGTCCGGCCGGGTTGGGGCCCGTGAATACCGTGTTTGCCGCTTCGATGGCCAGCACCAGGGGGCCGGGCTTGAGGTCGGGGCGGATATCCATCTGCACCGGCTTCTGCCACGTAGACCCGGAACCGACTCTGCGGCCGCCGACAAACAGCGTGAACTCGTTATCGGCACACACGGTGGCCGTGGCCTGTTTGATTTCGCGCCCGGCCGGTATCTCCAGGACGCGTCGGAACCAGCGTTTACCGACAGGCGCGTTCTCGCCGGGATTGCCTGCATCCGGGAACCAGATCCAGCGTGCTGACGGAGGACTGACCCGGGGAATCCACGTGACCCGCTCCGACTGCGCGTCCCACGTGTTGCCCGAGGTGGCGAAGTCGATCACCGGGAAAGTGCCGCCCCTCACCGTCGGCACGGTGAACTGCACCAGGGCCGGAATCGTCGATGTCATCGCCGTGAGCTTCACATAGCCCTCGGCATCAGCCTGGATGTCCACGTCCTCATGGATATTCCCGCCCAGCCGCTTGTCGCGTGCCAGCACAATCGGGCCCCGCAGCAGCGCCTGGAAAGCACTGGCGTCTTCCGGCGTACCTGCCGGAGGCCGCACCAGCCGGCAACGCATGTCCAGCGAAAGCGCAATCGTGTCACCCGTAGACCACTTGCGATCCATGCACAGATAGGCTCCCGGTTTCGCCTCGACCGCCTTGCCATTCACCGTCACAGAAGTCTTGACGCTCCACGCGGGGATACGCACCCGGACCGGAAAACGGGCGGCCTTGGCCGGGTTGACCTTGATCGCGATCTCGCCCGACTTCGGATAGTCTGTCGCCTGCTCGAGAACCACTTCGTTACCATCGGCCAGGTGCACCTTGGTGGAACCGGGGATGTAGAGATTGACCACCGGCCCGCCCTCGCTGCTCAGTACGGCAACCGTGGGGATGAGCGCCAGGGTATCCATGACGTTGTAGTAGCAGCAAGTGATGTCTTTGCCGTTGAACACCTTATGATAGTTCACCTTCGCCGGCCGCGTGCCGTTCAACTGCGTATGGTAATCGACCGCTTCCCCGTCGGGGCGGATGCCGCCAAGAAATGCGTTGTACAGCGTCCGTTCGAACTGGTCTGCGAAGCGGGCCTCGCCGGTCAGCAGAAGCAGTTGACGACAGAACGCCATCCAACGCGCGTGGGTGCAGCCTTCGAGCCCATCGATAACAGGGGCAGTCTGGTAGAAGGCGGTATGGTTGAACTGCTCGGTTGGCGCAATGCCTTTGCTCACCTTGCCATATCCGCAGCACGAGCCAATGATGGCCAATTCCTTGGCCAGCACATTCTCGTACAGATTCTCCGCCGCCTGCTTCCAACGCGGGTCGCCGCTGAAACGATAGTACTCCAACAACCCCTCAAAGCAGGAAATGACGCTGTAGGCATGGGCAACCGAGTGGTTGGGATCGCCGTCTCCGCCGAAGTCCTTGGCATCTCTGCCGGCCAAAGCCGCCTCGAAGATGCTGCCCCGCAGCGAGCCGCCTTCCACTTCAACCAGATATCGGCAGAACTCCAGGTAACGCGGCTCTCCGGTGAGTCGGTAAAGACGAACCATGGGTTCGAGAATCGAACTCGATTCGATACCCGCGAAGCAGATTTCACGCAGCGAGGGATTCTGCGGGAAGTTTGGCCGTGACCCGTAATGGGTGTCGTACACCCGGACTTTCGGTGGCGGCCCAACCTGTGCGAGTAGATGGTCGGCCATCTTCCGACAGGCTTCCAGAACCCTGGGGTCACGGGTGGACTCGTAGCCATTGATCAGCCCCAGCAGGGCGTACTTGCGATCCCAGACATCGGTATCGTAAGGCTGTTTGTCGGGTCGATAGCCGGTAATGGCCCCGTCTGGCGTCTGGGTGCTGAGCAGATCGGCGAGCGTCTCATCCAGCATCGCCTTGAGGTGCGGATCGGCGGTGTATTGATAGCTGTGACACAGGGAACGGACGCACTTTCCCCAGAACTCTCCATCGGCAAAACCGTTTTGGCGTTTCCGGAAGACATCGGCCATCGCCGCCAAAGTCCTGGCGTCGAACGACAATCCGGATTGCTGCTGGATACGCGCCTGGATGGAACCCTCAAGCCGGACCGACCCGGGCGGCAGCAACTGGAACCGATCCTGCACCGCCGCCTTGGGTTCGGCCGCGGCTGACCGCATTTCGCCGCCGAGAAGGAGATGAGTCGTCACGATCCATGCGGCTGCGAGTTTCCTCATGCGTGCTGCCCTTTCCAGGTTCAAGGGGCGACCCGGACCCCCGCCAAGGGCTTGCGCTTCACCAGTCCCCAGGTGTCGTCCAGGTTCCGCTGGACGACGGTCATTTCGTTCGTCGTGATGCGCACGACGAAAATCCCGTGCATGGCCGGCTCGTCGGTCGGCTGCTCATGCACTTGCATATGCGGGGGATGGAAGATGTCGAGCCCTTCCCACTGGTAGATCTCGGGCCGATGCGCGTGGCCGTGAAAGACGCCCAGCACGTTGCGCCCCTTGATGGCCTCCAGGTATTTCGCGCGCGCGGCGTCGGTCCACCAGCCCATGCTGTGCCCCTTGTCAAAGCCAAAGTGGTGCAGCAGGACGAGTGGCTGTCCCGGGCGAACCTGCTCCTTGAGATCCTTGACGAGGAAGTCGTAGCTGTGCTGCGGATCGTAGGGGTTGAACGTGTCGCCCACGGAGACGCCCAGCATGACGAAACGCACGTTGTCCCAGTCCCAGGCGTAGTGCATGCCGTTCTCGGACAGATGCGCCAGTCCCTGTCGCCGCGCGTTCCGCTCCTTGATGCCCTTGCGCACCGGATTCGCCGGACCGCCGTCGTGGTTGCCGAACGTCTCGTAGACGGGGTAGACGAGACGGCCTTCGCCCAGCAAACCGAAGTCGCGCGTGAAGGCTTCCCACTGGTCGGCCTTGCCGTCGTTCGTGCAGTCGCCGATGTGAATCACGCCCCGCGGCTGGCGCACGGTGCCGCCACCCGCCTGCTCCGGGTACGTGGCGCCGGGCAGCCAGTTCAGCATGTCCACCAGCGCCGGCAGGATCGCATCACCGCGCCAGTCCATGCCGTAGTGCGTATCGCTGACCACAAAGAAGGTCACGTCGCCGGGTACGGGCGGCTCCTCGACGCGGAAGGCCCAGACCTCGCCCCGGGCCGGCGGCAGGTCGCCATTGTGTGCTTCCACCCGCCAGTAGTACGTCTTGCCGGACTCCAGGGCGTTGCCGGGGAGTGCGACGCGGGTCGTCGTGGCCGGCAGGCCGCGGGCCAAGGGCGTAGCGCCGCGGGTCACGGCCTCGGCATCGGGGCCGAAGAAGACGTCCTGGGTGACGGCATAGCGGCCCGGGCGCCAGGAGAGCGCGGCGGTGGATTTCGGCACGGCGGCGACGCGGTGGCGCGGGTGCGGCTCCAGCGCCGGACCGTCGGATACGCGGAAACTCCACACGGGGCTCGCGCCCAGCCTGGCGCCGTCGGCGGCGACCTGCGCGACGCGCCAGTAGTACGTCCGGCCGATGGCCAGCGTGCCGGTCTCCACTGCGTTGGTCGCCAGCGTACCCTCGCCCAGCGTGACCGCCCCCGCCGCTCCTTCGCCGTCCAGGGCCGCGGCATTTGTCGCCAGCTGCACGCGGAATGCGCGGGCTGCCGGGTGCCCGGCTTGCCAGCGCAGAACCGTCGAACGTTCTTCGAGCAGCACACCCGTCCCGGGGGTTGGGGCGAACGGTTCGGTTTGGCCATCCAGGTTCCGCACCTCGCGGGGCGAGAGCGCCCGGTCCCAGATTTGCACCCGTGCCACCGCGCCAGCGTAGCCCATGCCCGCAACCTTCTTTGCCGGGTCCCAAACCGCACCCAGGAGGATGGTTTCCCCGGGCTTGGGGGCTACCGTCTGCGCGTGCCGCGCGTCCAGCTCGCCGTTGACGTAGATGCTGAGCGCGCCATCGGCGTAGGTGAGGACGACCCGCTGCCAGCGGTTCAGCTCGGGAACGCGCCGGAAGGGCGCGCGGAAGCCGCCGGCCCAAACAGCGCCATCGGCGCCCCGGCCATACCCGAACTCCACGCCGTTGCCGGGCCGCGAAGACCACGAGACGACCGTCCCTTTGCCGTAGATCCGCGTCGCCCGCAGCGACATGGACACGGTGAACGCGTGCCCGCCCGTGAGCGCCTCCGGCGTGGGGAAGGCGGAGCGCAGCCACCGGCCCTCGGCGAACTCGACGGCGGCGCGGCCGTCCACCGTTGCCGCGCGAGGGCCGCCGGCCGTCCCGCGCTCGAATGCGCCGCCCAGGGTGCCGCGGTTGGTCCATACGCTCACTTCGCCCGGTGGCAGACCCGCGGCATCCAGGTCGAGCAGCGGCGCATCCGAGCCGCGAGCCACCGGCGCGAGGAAAACGCACAGGCCAAGCAGCGCACCGGTCGCCAGCAGGCGGGCAAGTGGCTGGAACGGAGTCCGGGGCATAACGCAGCTCTCCGGGTTGTAGCGGTTTCGCGTCGGGAACGGGGCTTGCACGGCGAGCGGGTTGCGCCTCATGGCGTCGGCTCCGGCCCCGTGACCGCCACTTGGTCGAAGGTCGAGGTGTGGAGCTTGGATTCGTCGCGATTGCCTGCTGTCACGGCCAGGCCCGCGAGCAAGCGCGCCGGCAGCTCGAGCGTCAGCGGTTCGCCCACCGGGGTCCACGTCACGCCGTCCTCGGACGTGAAGCCTGTGAACGTGTTCGCGCGCCGCACCAGTTTCACCCAGCACGGCGCGGCTTTCACGGCGGCGAGGATCGTCGTGGACGTCGCACCGCCGGCAGCCTTGCGCGCCACGAAGCGCAAACCGCCCCTGGGCATCAGCAGCAGGGAAACGTGCCGCGTGCCCGCGTCGGTGGACTCCCTGAGCATGATCCCGATCTTGGGCTCGCGGCTTTTCACCTCGGCGGTGGCGATGCGCGCCTTGAAGGCGCCATCCCCCTCCATGTGGCGATAGGCGAACTGGAAGTTGTCGCTGCGTTCGCCGCGCTCGCCGATGTCGCGGCCTGAGCCCCGCACGGTGAAGACGTCGTTCTCGACGTGCGCGCCGCCGCCCGGCCGTTGCGCGTAGCCGATCAGCGTCGTTTCCCAGCCGGCCGGCAGGATGCCGGGCGTGTGGAATGGCACGGCGGACGCCGCCCACGCTTCGCCCTTGGCGTTGGCGGCGCGGCACCGGTAGTAGTACGTCGTCCAGGGCCGCAGGCCGTCAATGGCGCTGACGCAGACAGCACCCGTTTGCGGGGCGCCCAGCTGCGTGGCGTGCTCCCAGGCGCCGGGGTTGGCGCCCCCGTCGGTCGTGCCCCAGTGCGCGGTGAGTGCGGTTGGCGCGGCGGCGGCGAAGAGCAGCTTGCCGGACAGGCTGGCGCTGGTGGCGGTTACGTTCGACGCCCAGGAGCCGTTGTTCACGACGGCCGGCAGGCCCGAGGCCTCGTAGCCGAAGAAGATCTTCTTCTGGAACACCGGTCCCCAGGCCGTGGCGTTGCGGCTGACGGCGGTGAGCGCGTTCGTCGTGATCCGGCAGACGATCAGCTCCCCGTTGCTGCTGATCCAGTTGATGCCGCGCCAGACGTTGTTGACGCCGCCGCCCTGGTGCCCGACCAGGATGGCGATGACATTGTAGTCCTGCAGGACCCGCTGGTACTTGTCCGCCGCGCTGTAGGTCCACCAGTTCTCGTCAATCGGCCGGAAATGCTGGACCACGACGACGGGGCGGCCGGAGTTGCCGACATGCGTCCGCAGATCCTCCACCAGGAAATCCCGCGCGTAGAGCGGGTTGTGCGCCCGACCGTAGGAATCGGCCTCGCCCTCCCACACGTTGCCGGGGAAGAGGTTGACATTGACGAAATGCACGCCGTCCCAGTCCCAGGAGTAGTGGTAGCCGTTCGACGAGACGTTGCCGATGAGGCCAAGGCGTTTGCGGACGACGTTGCGCTCCCGGACCTGGTTGAAAACGAACAGGTTCTCGTGCAGGTCGTGGTTGCCGACCAACTCGAAGACCGGGAACTTGCAACGGCCTTCGCCGTTGACCCCGAAGTCAGCCAGGTAGTTGGCCCACTGCGTCGGGTATTTCTCGGCAACGGCGCCGTCGTTGATGAGGTCGCCCTGCATGACGATGCCCCGGGGCGTGTCAACCACGCCGCCAGCCGGGGTGGGGTAGGGGGTGCCGGGCAGCGTGTTGATCGGCTCGACCATCTCGCTGCGCACCTTGGGGGGGGCCTTGCCCCCGTTGTCCGCCCCGTAGTGGATGTCTGAGTAGCAGAAGAACGTCACATCGGCCGCGCGCGCCAGAGGCGCGCAGCGGTCCGCAAACAGCATGAGAGCACCAACCGCCAGGCCCGCGCCGATCTGGCTCGACTTCATCTTGTTCCTGCTCCTTCTGGTCCAGCCCCCGTCCTAACGAACGATGAGCACCGTGCCGCCGGGTTCAGGCTGCGGCGTGAGCCGGGCCTGGATGATGTCCTGCACCTGGATGCGCTCTTCATCCGTTAACGCGGTGCTGTAAACAAACACATCGCCGATCAGGCCGTTGAAGACCGTCCACCCGTCGGGGTTGTTGCGGCCGAGGTTGATGAAGGTGCCGTAGCCATTCAGGCCCCCGCCCGTGACCCCCGGGATCAGCGCCGTCATGTCGCTGGCGCCCGTCGACTCCGCGACCTGGGTCCCGTTGGCGTAGACCTTGTACGCGCCAGTCGGCTGGACAACAAGGCTTAACACCGTGGTCTGCCCGTCGGGGATGATGGCGCCCGTCAGGTCGAGGGAGCCGTTCCGGCGGACGATGAGCTCCCCGGTTTCGCCGTCGATCGCCAGCACCAAGCGGTCATAAAAGATGTCCACGATGGAGTTCCAGTTCATCGGGACGGGCAGGCGCACGGGTTTCACGGCAACGACGATGCTCGCGCCGTTGCACGGGATCGGGTGCTGTCCTGCCGCGTCCCAGTAGGAACTGCCCAGTCGGTACCCGTCGCCTTCCGCGTAAAGATTCTTCTCCCACTTGACGGCAGGAAGCACGGCGTCGTCTTCCGCCGTGGGGTTCGCGATCATCCAGAGCGTTTGCCCCAACGGGACGTAGGTTGGTCGGTTGCCCGTGCTCTCCCCGTTGGCGGGGAAGCTGTCGGTCACGGCCGAGAAGATAATCTGACCCGTCCGCGGAAGGTTGCGGTTGAGGGCGACGAACGTCGCGGCGATGGTGTGGGGCGCGGCCACCTGGCTGAATGTGTAGGCGTTCAGGGGGCCGCGCGACACGCCATCCACGACGACGTCCGCGATCGCATAGCCGGCATCGGGCACGATCGCGAAGGTTTGGTCCTGCCCGCCCGGAAGAACCACGTCGCCGGCGGGGCTGATCGAGCCCCCGGCGCCTGCCGAGGCGGTGATGGTCCGCGGAAACGCTACGGCAAACGTGGCGGTAATGGTGTGGGGCGCGGCCACATCGGGGAATTTGTAGCTGCGTACGGCTCCCACGGACACACCGTCCACGAGCACATCGGCCACCTGGTAGCCCGTGTCCGGCGTGATCGTGAACGCCTGGTCATAGCCCTGAATGGCGGCGATGTCGCCGCTCGGATCGATCGCGCCGTTGGCGGCCGCGGAAGCGGCGATCAGGTAGCTGAGGGTTGCATCGGTGACGAACTTCTGGATCAGGCTCGCCTCCAGCGCCGCGCGGTCCGCATCGGAAAGCGCCGTCCTGTATACGAATACATCGCCGATGTAGCCGTTGAAGACCGACCACCCGTCGGGCGCATTGCGCCCCACGGAGACGTAGTGCGTGAAATCGGGGTCGGAGCCCCAGTCCGCGGTGTGGTCGGGGTTGATGGACGTCCAGTCGCCGTTGGCGGCCCCGCTCATGATCTCGACACCATTGGTGTAGGCCTTGTAGGTGCCATCGGTCTGGACGACGAGGCTCAGGATTACCGTTTGCCCGCTGGGAATGGCCGGCCCCCAGTCGTTCCAGTAGTTCCGGGCCACCATGACCCGGCCGTCGCTGTGGCCGATCGCCAGCCCCAGGCGATTGTAGAAGATGTCCACGATCTCGCCGCGCGGCTCGCCGCCAATCACGTCGTGGATCGGCTTGACCGCGGCGACAATCGTGACGCCGGTGCACCCGATCGGCGCGGCGTAGCGCGCCTGCAGGAAGCCGTCGCCGTCGCGGTAGATGTTCTGCTCCCACTTCACGCCGCCGAACTTCTTCACGGTCGGGGACCCGATGGTGGCGAGCGTCTGGCCGGCGGGGCTGTACGTCGCCCAGGGCCCCGTGTTGCCGCTGTCGGGGAGGGAATCGGTCACCACGGAGAAGAGCAACTGGTTGGTTGCCGGTGGCTCGGCAAGGGCCGGGCGGAGGGCGAGCGCCACTAGCGTCGCCGCGCAGACGGCTCCCCGCCGCGCAATGCTCCGAAGCGCGCCGGACGATATGCAAGCCACGCCACCGACCTTTCGCATCCTCCCGTTCATCTGCATCTTCCTCCGTTTTGTCTCGACAAGTTGCCGACCCGCGCAGCCGATCCCCCTGCCCCCGGCCCTCTCAAGGGAGCGGGGGCAGGCGAGGTAACGCCGCACCGGCAACCTCGCACGGGCGGCTGATCGCCAGATTGGGTCCGGGGCCGCGTCAGTGAATCGTGAACATCGTCCCCGCCTCTGTCGTCACCGTCTGCGTCAGCGCGCCGGACGCGCCGGACGTGTTGTTGAAGTCCCCGGCGTACTGTGCCGTGATGCTGTGCGTGCCCGCCAGAAGCGTGGTGGTGACGAGGCTGACCTTGCCGGCGCCGTCGAGGGAGCCCGCGCCGATGGCGGTCGCGCCGTCGTAGAAGACCACGTTGCCCGTCGGCGCGGCGCCAGTCACCGTGGCCGTGAACGTCACGGGTTTGCCTTCGTGGGACGGGTTCGTCCCGGCTGCCAGCGCCAGGGTCGTGGTGGATGCGGTCGCCGGCACGAACTTGTCGCGCACGCTGTACTCCACCTGGGCGCGCTCGGCGTCGTTCAGCGCCGTCGTGTAGACGAACACGTCGCCGATGTGGCCGTTATAGGTGGACCAGCCGTCGGGGGCGTTGCGGCCGAGGGTGATGTAGTGCGTGAAGTCCGGGTCGCTGCCCCACTGCGCGGTGTGGTCGGGGTTGATGGACGTCCAGTCGCCATTGGCGCCGCCACTCATGATCTCGACGCCGTTGGCATAGGCCTGGTAGGAGCCGTCGATCTGCACCACGAGGCTTAGCACCGTCGACTGCCCGTCGGGAATGGCCGGGCCCCAGTCGTTCCAGTAGTTGCGGGCGACCATCACGCGGCCGTCGGTGTGACTGATGGCCAGGGCCAGGCGGTCGTGGAAGATGTCCACGATCTCCCCGCGCGGCTCGCCGCCGACGGCGATGTAAGCGGGCTTGACCGCCGCTACGATCGTCACGCCGCTGCAGGCCAGCGGCGCGGCGTAGCGGGCCTGGGTGAAGCCGTCGCCGTCTGCGTAGATATTGCGCGCCCACCGTGTGCCGCTGAGCGTGTCAACCGTCGGCGATCCCTGGGTGGTTAGCGTTTGCCCGGACGGCAGATACGTGGGCCACGCACCCGTCGGGCCGCTGGCCGGCAGCGACTCGGTGACGACCGAGAAGAGCAGGTCGCCTGTCCGCGGCGGCGCCGAGCGGGCGTTGACTGTCTGCGACAGCGGCGCGCTCGTGCCCGGACGGTTGTTGCTGTCGCCCGCGTACTCGGCCGTGAGCGTGCGCGCCCCGGCGGGATCGTAGAGGGCGATTGTGATCCGGGCGCGGCCCGAGCCGTCGCAGGCGCCGGTCCCAAGCTCCGTTGCCCCTTCCTTGAACGTGACGACCCCGGATGGAACGCCCGACCCGGTCACCGTGGCCGTGAAGGTGACGGGGACGCCGATGACGGACGGATTGGCGCTTGAGCCGAGCGACACCGTGGATACTGCGCGCGTTTCCGCCACGGTGTGGTCCAGCGGAGCGCTCGTGCCGGGCTGGTTGGCCGGGTCGCCGGCATACTCGGCCGTGAGGCTGTGCGCCCCCAGCGCAAGGGCACTGGTGGGCAGGCTCGCCTGGCCGGCGCCGTCGAGGGCGACGGTGCCGAGCACGGACGCGCCGTCCTGGAAGGTCACGTCCCCCGTCGGCGTGCCCGAGCCGGTTACGGTGGCCGTCAGCGTGATCGCCTGCCCGGGGTAGGAGGGATTGGGCCCTGCGCCCAGCGTGAGAACCGTGGTGGACGGGCCACGGCCTTCCGTGACCGTGTGCGACAGGGACGCGGAAGTGCTGGCCGCGTTGCCCCAGTCGCCGGCGTAGGATGCGGTGATGGAGCGGACCCCGGTCGCCAGGGTGCTGGTCGTGACGCTGGCCTGGCCGGCGCTCAACGCCACCGTGCCGATCACGCTGGCGCCGTCGTAGAACGTCACGGCGCCGCCGGGGCTGGAGCCGGTCACGGTCGCCGTGAACGTCACCGGCGTGCCGGCGGCGGAGGGGTCGGCGCCGCCGGTGAGCGCCAGCGCCGTGGTCGAGACGGCGGCGGGAATGAACTTGTCGCGGAGGCTGTACTCCAGTTGAGCGCGTTCCTCGCCCGTCAGCGCGGTCCTGTAGACAAACACGTCGCCGATGGCGCCGTTGAACGCGGACCATCCGTCATAGGCGTTGCGTCCGACGGCCATTGCGTTGGCCCATGACAGTTTGAGGGACGTGTAGTCAACCCCGCTGGCATAAGACCATTGCTGGATGCCGTTCGCGAACAGCGTGATTCCGCCGGTCGGCGCCACCACAAGGGAGAGAATGGTCTTCTGTCCGTCAGGAATGAAGTAACCCGTGCTGTGCTGCGCGTAGCCCCGGGTGCAGACGGTGACTTCGCCGTTGCCGTGATTCACCGCCAGGAACAGTTCATTGTAGAAGATATCGACAATTTCGCCCCGCTGTTCGCCGCCCACCGCCTTGTACTGCGGCTTCACCGCCGCGACGATGGTCACCCCCTCAGTGACAATGTCGGCCGCGGATGTTCCCAGGGAAAAGCCGTCGCCTCGATCGTCGACCGTCGGCGAAACCGTATCATCGTAGGAGGCGCGGACGTTCCTCTCCCACTTGACGCCATCGATGATCTCAACCGTGGGACCAAGCAGGGGCGACACCCCGTTGTTATAGGTCTCGTACGCGTTGTAGCCTGCCCAGCTGAAGATGCGCTCTCCATCGCCGATCGCGCTCAAGTCAGCCGTGTTCAGCGAGAACAGGATCTTCCAGTTCGGATTGGCTGTGAGAACGATGTCGGCGAGGGGCACCGGCGAGGCGGCGACGGTGAAAGTCACATCTGCCGGAGTGAAGTAGTGGATTTCATTCGCCGTCGCGTACCAGTTTCCGGGCGGGAGAAGGATTGAGTAGTTACCCGCCGCATCCACCGTGGTCGTCGTGAACGTCGGGCTGACGGATGCGTTCGGACTGGTCTTGAAGTAGACCTTCGCGCCCGGTATTCCGGCCGCTCCGTTCGTCACCTTGCCGGCAACCGTCTGCTTGGGCAGCTCTTCGAAACTGACCACGATGGTGTGGTCGGCGACAACGGTGGTAAACGTGTAGCTGCCGGCGAGAACCGCGGCGGGATTGCTCGCGCCGTCCACCAGCACGTCTGCGATCTTGTAACCCAGGTCGGCGGTGAAGGTGAAGGCCTGGTTGTTGCCCGAGGTAACATAGACGACGCCGGAAGGGCTGATGCTGCCATGGCTTCCCGAAACGCTTGCGGTGATCTTGGGCAGACCCACTCCGGTCTCGCCGTAGTTGACGCCCAGGGCGTAGTCGGCGCTGACCTGACCCGCCGTCCGGGCCTCGTCATAGACGCGGATGGATCCCAGGTAGCCCCGCCAGGCATTCCAGCCATCGCCGTTGGCGGTACTGTGCGGGGTTGTGTCCGGGGCGGTAGGCGTCCACCGCATCATGCCGATGCTGATCGACCCGCCAGACTCGGTGGCGAAGGCATGTGTAATCCCGACCCTGTCAGGCGCGCCATTGACATAGAGGTTGAGCGTCGTGCCATCGTAGCTGGCAACCAGGTGCACCCATTTTCCTGAACGGACAGCATTGTCGGCGTTCCAACCTTCGCTATAGGGGGGCGACCAGATCGAGCGGTTGTACAGCGAGTTGCAAAAGGCGAAGTTGCTGTTTTCCGGGCCATTCTGACGGCTGAGGTCGATAATCGTCATGGCGTCGCCATTGGCGCCAACGGGTTGATAGCACCACGCCTCAATCGTCCTGGAACTCGCGCCTCCGAGCGACGTCGGGCAGAGCGGGCCGCCAAGGATGGAGCCCGCAGCCGTAAAGTCAACGGCCTTGTAGCTGAGCCCGTCGGAGTGGATCATGGTGGTGACCGAGACGGGGGACCACGGCGCGCAGGCAAAGTAGTCGCCGGCCATGCTTCCAGACGCGATCGGCCACTGCAGAGTGCCGGTGTTGTAGTCAGCGGGTTTCACCTCGAGCACCAGGCCCGCCCGGAGGGCGCCGGCGCTCAATAACAGCGCCGCCGCGCCCAGCGCCGAGCTTCTGGCGAGACTGGCGATCGGGGCCCGGGCTCGGCGCGTGGCTATCGCGCACCCCTCTTTCCACGCTCTCGCTGCCATTGCCGCAACACTGCCAACCGCGAATGGAAGTTTCTTCATGCCGCTCTCTCCCACTGATTGTGCGTCCGCCCTGCGTCTGCGCTGTGAATATGTGGTCATCCCTGCCGGTCAGTCCCTACTTCACGATGAACATCGTCGCCGGACGCAGTGTCACCGTCTGCGCCAGGGGACTCGAGACGCTCGCCGCGTTGTTGAAATCGCCCTCATACCGCGCCGTGAAGCTGTGCGCGCCGGGCGCCAACGATGCCACGCCGATGCTGACCTGGCCGGCTGCCAGCACTCCCGCGCGGATCGCGTTCGCGCCGTCGTAGATGACGACGTTGCCCGTCGGCGTGCCCGCTCCCGTTACGGTCACCCTCAGCGTCAGGGCCTCGTCATCGTAGCAGGGACTCGTCCCGACTATCCGCTCCAGCGTCGCGGTCGATGCCGCCGCCGGCAACACCTTGTCCCGGATGCTGTACTCCACCTGCACGCGCTCCGCGTCCGTCAACGCCGTCTTGTAGACGAACACGTCGCCGATGTTGCCACTGAAGGACGCCCAGCCATCGTAACCGTTGTTCCCGATGACGATCTTGTTGGCCCATGAAAGCGCCAGCCGTGTGTAGTCCTCGCCCGTCTCGGTTGTCCATTTCTGCACCCCGTTCGCATACAGGGTAATCCGCCCCGTCGGCTGTACCAGCAGGGCAAGCACCGTCTTCTGGCCGTCAGGGATCACGTAGCCAGTCCGCTCCTGATGATAGTTCCTGTGGTTGACGATGACTTCGCCCATCTCGTGATCCACTGCGAGAAAGAGTTCGTTGTAGAACACGCTGACAACTTCACCACGGCGTTCGCCGCCGAGTCCGGGGAGGTACTTTGGCCGGACGGCAACAACGATGGTGACACCGCTGACCGGAATGTCGGACGGGGACGTCCCCACTAGGTAGCCGTCGTTACCCGTGCTGCCGCGGCGGTTGAACTCCCACCGTGCACCGTCGATTGTCTCGGCCGTCGGCGCCCCGATGACCGCGTAGTTCTGCCCGGCCGGCAGGTAAGACGCCCACGCCCCGGTCGCGCCGCTGGCGGGCAGCGATTCGGCGACGACCGAGAAGAGCAGGTCGGTCGGTCGCGGGGGAGGGGGCCGCGCGTTGACCGTCTGCAGCAGCGGCGCGCTGGCTGCCGGCTGGTTGTTGTCATCGCCCGCGTACTCGGCGGTGAGGCTGTGCGCCCCGAGAGGGGCATGCAGGGCGGTGACGACGCCGGCGCGGGCGGAGCCATCCAGCGTCCCGGTTCCCAGTGCCGTGGCGCCCTCCTTGAGCGTCACGAGGCCGGACGCCGTGCCGGAGCCCGTCACGGCGACCGTGAACGTCACCGGCACGCCGATCACGGAGGGGTTGGCACCGGATGTGAGCGTCACGGTCGGCACGGCGCGGAACTCCGCGACCGTGTGGTCCAGCGGCGCGCTGGCACTGGGCTTGTTGTTCACATCGCCGGCGTATTCGGCCGTGAGGCTGTGGGCCCCGAGCGCGAGGGCGCTGGTGGTGAGCGTCGCCAGGCCGGCGCCGTCAAGTGTTCCGGCGCCCAGCACGGTCGCGCCATCCTTGAACGTGACGCTCCCGGAAGGTGCGCTGCCGGCCACGGTGGCCGTGAAGGTCACCGCCTGGCCGGGGTAGGACGGGGCGTGGCCCGCGGTCAGGGCCAGCGTCGTGGTTGTCGTCGGACGGCCGTCCGTGACCGTGTGCGGCAGCGCGGCGGAGACGCTAGCGGCGTTGTACCAGTCGCCCGCATAGGAAGCGGTGATGGAGTGCAGCCCCTCGGCTAGCGTGGTGACGGGCAGGCTGGCCTGTCCGCCCACCAGCGTGGCCGTGCCGATCGCGAGGGCCCCGTCGTAGAAGGTCACCTCACCCGTCGGCGTGCCCGCGCCGGTCACCACGGCCGTGAAGGTCACCGTTTCGCCGCCCACCGTGTCGCGGTCGGGACTCCGTCCCAGCGTCGTGGTCGAGGCCGCGGCGGGGGCGAACTTGTCCCTGACGATGTTCTGCACCTGGATCCGTTCCGCTTCGGTCAGCGCGGTCTTGTAGACGAACACGTCGCCGATATTGCCGTTGTAGGTGGACCAGCCGTCGGGATTGTTACGGCCTACGTTGACGAAGGTGCCAAACCCATTTGCGCCGCCTCCGCTCACGCCCGGGACCAGCGACGTCATGTCGGATGTCGAGGTTTCGTTCACGATCTCGACGCCGTTGGCGAAGACCTTGAACTGCCCGGTCGGCTGGACGACGAGACTCATGATGCGAACCTGGCCATCCGGAATCGTCGCGGGGTAGCCGAAGAACCACCCGTTCCGCGCGATTTGAACCTGTCCATTGCCCTGGCCAATGGAGAGAGCCAGCCGATCGTAGAAGATATCGACGACCTCGCCTCTCGTTCCGCCGTTCGCATTGCGGAGCGGTTTGACCGCCGCGATGATCGTGGCGCCGCTGCAGGCGATCGGGTGCTGCCCGGACCCGTCCCAGTACGAGCCCCCTAACCGGTACCCATCGCCGTCCGCGTTGAGGTTCTTCTGCCATTTGACGCCACCGAGCAGCTCGACCGTGGGCGAAGCCAGCGCCGTCAGCGTCTGCCCGACGGGCACATAGGTGGGCCAGTTGCCGGTCAGCTGGCCGTCGGCCGGGAAGTTGTCGGTCACCGCGGAGAAGAGGATCTGGTCCGTGCGCGGGAGGTTCCGGTCGAGCGCCGCGAAGGTGGCGGCAATGGTGTGGGGCGCGGTGACATAGGTGAACGTGTAGGCGTTGATCGCGCCCTGCGACACGCTATCAACCGCCACGTCGGCGATCCGGTAGCCGGAGCTGGGCAGTATCGCGAAGGTCTGGTTCTCACCGCCCGTGACCGTCACCGACCCGCTCGGGCTGATCGCCCCGCCGGCGCCGGCTGTCGCCGTGATCGTCTGGTCCGGAATGGCCGCGAAGGTTGCGGCGATGGTGTGGGGCGCGACGACGAAGCTGAACGTGTAGGTGCCGATGGGGCCTTGCGGCACGCCGTCCACGGCCACGTCGACGATCCGGTAGCCGGTGCTGCGCGCGATCGTGAAGGTCTGGTTCGCCCCCGCCGTCACCGTGACCGCGCCGTTGGGGCTGATCGTCCCGCCGGCTCCGGCCGACGCCGTGATGGTCTGGTCGGGCATGTGGACAAAGGACGCGGCGATGGTATGGGGCTCCGTCACGTTGGTGAACGTGTAGCTTGGCACGGCGCCAACCGACGCGCCATCCACCAGCACATCGCTGATCAGATAGGCGGGGGAGGGCGCGATCGTGAAGGTCTGGTCCCGGCCTTCGATGACAGCGATAGCCCCGAGCGGGCTGATCGAGCCGTTAGCCCCAGCTGACGCCGTAATTGTATAGGACGTGAGATTCTGGTAGTGCAGCAGGACCTTCTTGTTGACGGTGTCGGTTACCACGCTGAAGAAGGCTGCGTTGGCCGGCGCCGTCCCCACCCACGTTGGCGTCGGGTCAAAGCTCCCGGTGATGCCGGTGGCGCCGCCGACGCTCATGAGTTCGTAGTCTGTCGTCTGGTCCAGATTCAGCGGGCTGGCCGGCCCCTGGATCTTCAGGACGTTGTCGTTCAGGTTCAGATTGCCCCCGACGACGACCTTGTCGTTCGCTCCGTTCCACGTCGTGGAAAGCTCGTACGTGCAGGTTGCGCCAGCCGCCAGGGTGAGATCGGTGTTGACCGTGAGCGTCCCCGCGGAAGCACCCGGGAGCAGTTCGCCCGTGCCCTGGACGGTGACCGAACCGGCGATGGTTCCCGTGCCGCCCAGTTTGGCGCCGCCATTCACCGTCACATTTCCGGCGCCCGTGCCGGAGCCGGTCGTGTTGTTGACCAGCAGCGTGCCCGTCTCGACCGTCGTTGCCCCTGTGTAGGTGCTCACGCCCGTGAGCGTCAGCGTGCCGGTGCCCTTCTTGGTCAGTCCGCCGGTGTAGGCGTTGGCCCCAATCGTCACGGTTCCGAGCGTTGCGCCCGCTCCATCACCCCGGTCAAGCGTTGCCGTCGGTGCCGTGCTGTAGTCGGTGCCGGGATTCGTGATCGTGATGCCGGTGATCGCCCCGGTCGCCGGGTTCACTTCCGCCGTCGCGCTGGCGCCGGTCCCTGTCGTATCCCCCCCGCCGCGCGTGATTCGCACCGCTGGCGGAACGAAGTAACCGGAGCCCGCCGCCGTGACCGGGATACCCGTGACCCCCTGGCCCGCTGGCGTGAGCAATGCCTGGATGATCGTCACATCCTTGGATCCGGTGTCGATGGTGCCGCCCTCGTAGATGTAGGCCTTGCCGTCGGTGCTGTTGGCCGTCAGGCTGATGAAGTTGCCGGCCTGCCCGGCGCTCGCTGCGGCGTTGATGGCAAGCGTGCCCCCATGGAAATTCAGCCGCGCCTGCCCGCCGATGCCAGCGCCGCCGCCCAACACCTGGTTGGCGGTCAGCGTGCCGCCGGCCAGGTTGTAGGTGCCCTGCAGCGCCGTCGTCGGCGTGCCCGCCAGTTGGTTGTTGTTGGCTAGGGTCACGACGCCGTTGATGGTGCAGGTGCCGCCCGTTTGGTTGACCGTAGCCAGCGCCACGTTGCCGTTGTTCTGGTTCTGGGAAACCCCGACCGTCATGGAACTGGCCGTAACCGTGGCGCTGCCGGACAGGTTCAACATCCCGTACTGCATGGCCCCGCCGTTCGTCGTGTCGATGTTGATCGCGCCAAACGTGGCAACCGCGCCGTCTTTGACGATCACCAGCGAGTTGCAGTAGTTGGCGTTGGACATCTCCAACGTGCGGCCGGTGCCATTGTAGATGGCCGTGCCGCCGAGCGTCAGCGCGCACCGCCCCGCGTTGAAGCCCATGTCGATGTTGTTGGCCGTATGGCTGACCGTCCCGCCCGTGATCGCGGCAGTGCCGATCGAGTTGTCGCTCCCCAAGCGGAACCGGCCGTTGAGGGTCAGAGTGCCGGCATTCATGGAGAACCGCGCACCCGCGCCCCGGATGCGCAGGCAGGCATCGCCGGCCGTTGTGATCTGCAACGACGGAGTGGTTACGGAGTTGTCGAGCGACAGCGTGCCCGCGGTGATGTCAACCGTGGGGAGGACGCTGCCCGACGAGGAAAGGGCCTGCGTGCCGCTCCCGATCTTGGTCAGCGTGGAACTGGCGCCGCCGGTCAGGACGCCGCTGTAAGCGGTGTTCTGGTTGTTGTTGCCGACGCTCAGGTTCAGGCTGGCCGGAATGGAAAACGCCCGGCCGCCCTTCAGCCCGCCGAAGGTGGCCGCGGTAAGCGCGTTGAAGTTGAACACACCGCTATCCGCGACGTTCCAGTCCACGGTGCTACTCTGCAGGGCTGTGCCAATCCCAAGGCTCAGCGCCCCCGACCCGATCCGCGTGTCGCCGTTGAACGTGTTGGCGGCATTCAGCGTCAGCGCGCCGCCGCCTTGCTTGCTCAGGCTGCCGGTGCCGCTGATGATGCCCGTGTAGGCGGTGCTGTTGGCGTCACCGACCGTGAGTCTGCCGGAGCCCAGGGTCACGTTGCCGCCGGTCCCGCCACCGCCAGCCAGCGAGCCAATCGTCTGGTTCAGGCTGTTCAAGTCCAGTTTCGCCGTGGCCACGTTGGCCAGCGTCACGGCCGTGGCCGTGGGCAGTCGGTCGGCGGCGCCCGAAATCTGCAGGGTCCCGGCGCCGATCGTCGTCGTGCCCCCGTACAGGTTGCTGCCGGAGAGGGTCAGCGTGCCGGCGCCTTGCTTGACCACATTGCCCGCTCCGCTGATGACGCCGGCATAGGACGTGTTTCCGCCATCGCCCACGGTCAGCGTGCCACCGCCCAAGGTCACAGCTCCGCTTGGACCGGCGCCGGCCAGCGATCCGATCGTCTGATTCTGGCTGCTCAAGTCCAGAATGGCGCTGGCATCGTTGGCCAGCGTGACCGCCGTGGCCGTCGGCAGCCGGTCGGGGGCGCCAGAGAGCTGCAGGGTGCCGGCGTTGATCGCCGTGGCGCCGGTGTAGGCGCTGGCGCCGCTGAGCGTCACGGTGCCCGCTGTGTTCTTGGTCAGCCCCGCCGAGCCCGCGAGCACGCCCGAGGTCGTCACCGCACCGCTCGCGACCACGTACGCCCCGTTGTTCTTCGTCAGCGTGCCGCCCGTGATCGTCCCGCTTTGGAGCGTCACCCCGCCGGAGTTGGACTGGGCCTGGCCGTTGAGGTCCAGCGTGCCGCCCGCGACGACGATTGCGCTCGCCGCGGGAATCGCATGGGCCACGCCCGACTGCAGTGTGCCGCCTTCGATGCGCGTGTCACCGGCGTAGTCGTTGCCGCCGGCGTTGTTGACGAGCAGCGTGCCGCTGCCCTGCTTGAGCAGGCCCGTTGCGCCGGTTAGCTTGCCCGCGCCCCCGAAGGTGTAGGGCTTTGCCACGTTGTTCACGGTTGTGCCGACGGGGGACATCGCACCGGTCAGGACGATGTTGCCGGTCCCCGCGGCCGTTTCGTCGAACAGCACGCTGTCCGAGCCCTGGAAGAAGGTTGTCGCCGTGCCGCCGTTGATCAGTTTCCAGTTGACCGTGGTCGTGTCCCAATTGCCGTCCGTGGCCCCGGTCCACTTGGGGTTGTCCGCCGCGTCGATGACCACGTCGATCGAGGAATTCGCGGTGTTGACGACGATGTGGCCGGTGCTGCGCCCCGTGAACTGCGGCAGGAACTGGCCCGTGCCCTGCAGCGTGCCGGCGTAGTCGATCAGGACGTACTGCTGGCCGATGACCAGCGTGCCGCCGACGTTGATCTTGGTCTGGCCGTTGACGGTCAGGCCGTCCGTGGCGGTCACGGTGAGGATCGGTCCGCCCACGGTCACGTTCAGGATCGGCTGGTCTGTGCCTGTGCTTCCACACGTCAGGGCGCTTAGCGTTGCACCGCTGCCCGCCGCCGTCAGCGCGGCGCCGTCGGCCACGGTCACCCCGCTCGACGCCAGCGTGCCGGCCACGCTGAGGGTTCCCTGGTTGACCGCGGTCGGTCCGGTGTAGGCCTGGTTCGCGGTGAGGCTGAACGTGCCCGCCGTGGTCTTCGTCAGGCCGGCCGAGCCGGAGAGGTTGATCCCGTAGCTGCCGGACTGCGCGTCGTAGCTGCCGCTGTTCTTGGTGATCGTCGTGGCGTTGGCGAACGCGCCGCCCTGGAGGCTCACCGCCCCGGCAAAGGTCGGCGTGAAGTTGTTCGCATCGAGCGTCCCGGCGCTCTGCAACACGAGCCCGCCCGCGGCAATCGCATTCGCGACGCCCAGCTTCACAGTGCCCTGCTGGATCGTGGTGCTGCCGGTGTACGTGCTCACGCCCGACAGCGTCAGCGTACCGGAGCCCTTCTTGGTCAGGCCGCCGGTGTAGGTGGAATTGGCCGACAGTGTGATGTTCCCGGCAGCGGCGGCCTGAACCGTTTCATTCGCGCGGATCAGTTCGACCGTGGGCGTACTCGTATAGTCGAAGCCGGGGTTGGTGATGACGAAACCGCTGATGCGGCCGCCGGAGTCAAGCGTGGCCACGGCCGTGGCCCCCAATCCACCACCGCCGCTGATGTACACCCATGGCGGAATGTCGTTGGCATACACCTGCGTGGTCAAACCGGCGGTGCTGATGGCGCTGATGCCCTGGCCGGTGGGTGCGAGCAGGGCCTGGGAGACGGTCAAGTTCTGGTTTCCCGTGTCGATCGTGGCGCCTTCCCAGATGCGCAGGTTCGCGGCGCTGGTGGTGCCGGCGGTGCCCGCCGTGGCGGTCAGATTGATCCAGTCGGCCTGTGCGCCAGCGCCCGCGTAAGCGAGCGTTCCGCCGTGGAAATTGAAGAACGACTGGCCGTAGCCGGTCCTGGTCGCGCCTCCGAGGATGCGCCCGGCGACATTCAGGGCGCTGCCGGTCCAGAGGTTATAGGCAGCAAGCACTTTGTGCGTCGCCGCACCGGTGCCAACCGCCCTGTCGTTGTCGGCCAGGCTCAGATTGCCGCCGACAGTCACCGTGCCGCCGTGCTGATAGGCTTGCGCGTGGGCGTAGAGCGTTCCGGACCGGTTCTGATCATTGGCGTCCGACATCACGCATAGGATGCCCGAGGTGGTCAGCCTGCCCGTATCCGATATTTCCAGAACGCTGCCGTGACCGCGACCGTCGCAGTAGTTGGCATTCGCCAGAACATAAGCCGTGCTGAACGTCGCCTGCGCATTGTCCTGGATGCGGCAGTAGGTGTCCTGCTGGCTGAAGCCGGGGCCCATGTTCAGAACCCTGCCCGTGCCATTGACCGTGGCCGAGTTCTTGAGGTAGACGCTTGATCGTTTGCTATCGCCCGTCCCCAGCGTCAAGTTGCCACCTGTCGTGATCAGGCTGCTGGATCCCCTCACCACCATCCGCCCGTCCTGCATGGTTAGGCCTGGCGTGGTCAGGGTGGCGTTATTGATGTCCCATAAGACGGTACTTGTACTTATGTTGGGCGCACTCGCAAGCGTCATCGTAGGGGCACCCGCAATCGAGTTGTCCAGCAGCAGTGTGCCTCCGGTTATGCTCAGCGTGCCGATCGAACAGCCGACGCTGGACAGGACCTGCGTCCCCGCACCGCTCTTGGTGACGGAGAGCAGCGCCGCGCCGGTGAGCGTGCCGCCGAAGGTGGCGGTGCCGCTGGAGTGGCTGATCGTCAGCGTGGCTGCGGCACCCGAGTTCGCGACGCCGCCCGACGTGCCGCTCAGGCCACCGGCCGTCACGCTGTTGCCGTTGATGTCCAGTGTGCCGCCGCCAAAGGTTAGGCTGGTTCCGGTGAGCGGTATGGCGGTTGCCGATCCCAGTTTAACCGTGCCGCCGTTGAGTTGCGTGCCGCCCGTGTAGTCGCAAGGCTGGCCGGTGCCGATGGTCAGCGTCGTGGTGCCGCTCTTGATCAGGGCCATGCCGCCGCTGAGTTTGCCCGGCCCTCCGAAGGTGTAGCTCTTCGCGGTGCCGGTTACGGTCACTTGCGAGGGCGTCAGCGTGGCGCCGAGCACGATGCCCGTCGGGCCGCTGGCCGCGTCGTTGAACGTCACGGCGTTGGGGGCGCTGTTGTTGAAGATCGTCTGGAAGCCGCCCGTCCCGTTGAAGTTGCGAGTGACCAGATTCCAGTTGCCGTCGACCGCGCCGGTGTAGGTGTAGGGGCCGGGGTCGGGGATGGCGTTGACCAGAAAGTTGACCACCCCGGCATCGTCGACCAGGCTGCCGTAGGCTGCCGAGTCGGCGGTCAGGGAGAAGGCCCCGAAGCCGGTGGTGCCGATGGCCCCGGAGTAGTTGATGAGGGCGTACTTGTTGCCCGCCGTCCAGCCCCCGTTGCCCACGCCGAGCTTGACGTTTCCGGTGTTGGCGACGGCATTCAGCCCGCCGCTGGTCTGCACGGTGATGTTGCGGTTCGCCGTGGCGCCGGCCTGCAGATTGAGCTGCATGCTGTCCGTGCCCGCCGTGCCCAGGGTCAGCGTCTTCACCGTCAGCGACGACGTGAGATCCAGGAACGTCGCGTTCTCGAGCGCGATGCCGCTGGTGCTGGTCTGCGTGCCGCCGATCTGCAGTTTGCCGGCCTTGACGCGCGTTTCGCCGGCGTAGGTGTTGGCGCCGGTCAGGCTGAGCGTGCCGGCACCGAGCTTCGTCAGCCCGCCGCTGCTGTTGGCCGCATACGTTCCGGTGTAGGTCGGCGCCAGCGCCGCGCCGCCCGCGTAGAGCGTGAAGGTGGGCGCGGAGGTGTAGCCCCGGCCCGGGTTGGTGACGGTGATGCCGGTGACGCTGCCGCTGCCGGAGTTGAAGTCGGCGATCGCCGTGGCCCCGGACCCGCCGCCGCCCGTGATCACGACCATCGGTGCGGCGACCATGCCCGTGAGCGTGCTGAAACCGCTGACCCCCGTGACCCCGTTGCCGGTCGGCGCCAGCAGGTTTCCGGCAATGCCGACCGTGTATCCTTGGGTGTCGATCGTGGCCCCGCCGACGTTGAAGTAGATGCCCCCGCTATTCGCCAGGAAGTTGGCCCGGTCGAGGCGGGCCTGGATCGTGCCACCGTTGAAATTCAGCGTGCCGTTACCGTCCACAAAGGGAATTGTGGCAAGCAGGCCGCTGCTGCCCATATTCAGGATGGCGGCATTGCTGATACTGATTTGTTTGTTGCCCTGGATGTTCAACGTGCCGCCGCGGATGTTCAACCCGCTGACGGTCGTGGCGCTGCTGGGGCCGAACTCCATGGCATATGTCCCGTTGGCGGTGGACTGATTCCAGACGCCGCTACTGATATCCAGCACGCCGGAGCCGCCGTTGCGCCCGCCTATGCGCGTGCCCCACGACGTATTGTTAACCGTGCCGCCGTTGACGTACAGGACACCCCTGTCGCGGTTGCCGATGTTCCACTCGATGCAGTTCACCGCACCGCCGCTCACCTCCATGAAACCGAAACTCGTTCCGGTGGCGCTTGGGTCTGCGTTCAGAGCGCCGCCCGAGCCGACACCGACACCGCAGTTGCCGCCGCCGGTGAATGTCGTCGTGCCTCCGCTGATGTACAGTGCTCCCGCATAGGAGTTGCCGCGGCCCACCAGGATCTGACCGAAGCTGTTGATGCCACCCGTAATGCGCACGGCGGCGTTGGCGGCGACGCTGCCCGCCGGGCCAACGTTGAAGAACTGGTTGGCGGTGTTGTTGCCGGACAGCGCGAGGGTGACCGTGCCCTTCGTGAATACGAATGGCGTGGTTGCCGCGATCGTCGAGGAGATCGTCGCCGGCTGGTTGGCGACAATGTCGTTGTAGGCCGTCGAAGGCCCGGAGAAAGTCAGCGTCGAGCCGGTTATGGTGTAGCTACCGGACGCCGTCGTGTTGAAGGTGAAGCCGCCGACAGTGATCGGCGTCGTCAGGGTGATCGTGCCGGCCGTTCCGCCGTTGCCGATGATCGCCCTGTCGTTGTTGGCGTTGACCCACGCGACATCGGCCGCACCGTTCCACCAGAGCGTCGAACTGGTGTCCCAGTTTCCCAAACCGTCCGATCCGGCGGCCCCGAGTTTCGACGGGTCCCAGTTGCGGTTGGCCGCCGACACCGGTACCGACAACGCCAACAGAGCCAACAGAGCCACTCGCGACCAATCTGTGTGCATCCAGCTCTTCATCGTGGGGTCCTTTCCGTAAAACGCCTGACTGAACACTTCTTTCTTAAAGCCTGTCGCTGTCCGCCAGATTACCTCACAATCAGCACTGTCCCCCGTTCCCACGAACTGATGGACACGAGGAGGAGGCCGTTGCCCGAGAAAACCGTATCGTCCTTGTTGGGGGCTGGGCTGGTGGCGGAGCCCCAGACGCCGGCCCGGTAGGGGCTGTCGGCGACGCGCAGCCCCAGCACTCTCTCCATGACGCCTTCCGCCAGGTTCACGCGGCCGCCCGCGGCGACGGACAGCGTGGCGCGGTCGCCGATCGCCCCGTCGCCCGCGGCCTGCAGGTCGAGCGTCGCGCCGCTGGCCACCGTCACGTTCGTGCCCGCCGCCCCCAGGCTGCCGCCGGCGGCCAGCGCCAGCGTGCCCTCGTTCACGCGCGTCGGGCCGGCGTAGGCGCTCACCCCCGCCAGCGCCAGCGTGCCGGCGCCCACCTTGGTGAGCCCGCCACTGTAAAGGTTGGTGACGACGGTTGGCGTTCCGAGGGTCGCCCCCGTGCCTTCGCCGCGGTCCAGGAACACGCCCGGCGTCCCCGTGTAGTCCGTGCCGGGGTTGGTGACCGTTACGCTCGCAATCGCGCCGTTCGTCGGGTTGACGTTGGCCACCGCCGTCGCGCCCGCGCCGCCGCCGCCCGTGATCCGCACCGCTGGCGGAACCCAGTAGCCCGCGCCGCCCGCCGTGACCGGGACCGTCGCCACGCCGCCGCCCGTGGGCGCCAGAAGCGGCTGGGCCACTTTCACGCTGTCGGGACCGCTGTCGAGGGTCATGCCCTCGTAGATGTAGCAGGCGCCAAGGCTGCCGAGGTTCAGGAAGTCACTGTCGCCGCCGGCCTTGTTGCACGCCAGCGTGCCGCCGTGGAAGTTGAGCCGGCTCGTGCCCGTGCCGCCCACCACCCGGTTCGCGGCCAGCACGCCCCCCGCCAGGTTGACGGCCGCGCTCAGGTTGCCGCCGGTCTGGTTGGCGGCCAGCGTCACCACGCCGCCGATCGCCGCGGCGCCGCCGGTCTGCCAGTATTGGGCGCTCAGGTTGGCGGTTCCCGAGGCGGTGTTGCCGACCGTCAGCGCTGTGCCGTTCAGAGAGGCGCTATCCTTGAGGGTCAGCGTGGCGTGGTTGAACGTGCCGCCCACGCCGTTCCAGTCACCGACCGTGATCGGGCCGAACGTGGCGCTGGCGCTGCCGTAGAAGTTCGCGAAGTTGTTGCTTTGCCAGGCGGCTGACATCCGCAGCGGGCGGCCGCCGGCGGCGCCGCCGCTGTACACGGCATTGCCGCCCAGGTTGAAGACTCCGCTGCCGGAATTGAACCCCTGGTCGACGATGCCGGCCGTGTGGATGATCGTGCCGCCCGTGACCGTCACGACAGCCCAGTTGAAGTCCGGCGGCACGCGCCAGGTATTGTTCAGCGTGAGCGTGCCTGCGGTCATCGTGAAGCGGCCGGGCGTGCCGTTCACGGCGAAGATGCCGTTCACCGTCAGCGACGGGGTGGGGGTCATGGCGGCGGTCAGCGACAGGGTGCCGCTGTTGACCACGTTCAGGGCATTGAGCGTGCCGGCGGGAGGGGACAGCGTCCACTCGCCGGAGCCCGTCTTGGTCACGGTGGCATTGGCGCCGGCGGTCAGCACGCCGCTGTACGTGGCAGCCCGGTTGTTGCTCCCGACGGTCAGCGTCAGATTTGTCGGCACCGCGAAATCCCGGCCGCCCTTGAGGCCGCCCAGGGTGGCGGCGGTCAGGCTGCCGAAATTGAGCGTGCCCGCGTCGGCCGCGTCGAGGTTTACGGTGCTGTTCTGCAGGGCCAGGCTTGCGCCGAGATTCAGCGTACCCGCGGCGATGCGCGTATCGCCGCGATACGTGTTAGCCGCGTTGAGCGCCAGCGTGCCGGCGCCGGCCTTGGTTAGGCCCGCCGCCGCGCCTGCCACCGCGCCGCCCACCGTCAGCGTGCCCGTGCTTACCGTCACCTGCCGGTTGGTGGCAAGCGTCACCGCGCCCGCGCCGAGGTGGAGGTCGTCGGGGCCGGCGAACCCGAAATCCCCGTCCCACGTCTGGACGTTGGCGGTCGCCAGCGTCACGGGGCCGCCGCTGGTGTTGCCGAGCGCGCCGCCCTTGAGCACCAGCGTGCCTGTGCCGATCGCCGAAGCGCCCGCCGCGCCGCCGTTGTTCAGGTTCAGCGTACCGGCCTGCACCGTGGTCGGGCCGCTGTAGGTGTTCGCGCCGCCGAGGGTGACAGCGCCCGCGGCATCCTTCGTCAACCCCGCCGCGCCCGCGAGCACGGCCGAGACGGAGCCGCTTTCCACGAGGTAGGCCCCGCTGCCCTTGGTCAGGGTGCCGCCCGTGATCGCTCCGCCCCGCAGCGCCACGCCGCCCGCGCTGGTCAGGGCGTGGCCGTTGAGGTCCAGCGTGCCGCCGGAGACCTCGATGTCGCTCGTGGCGGAGAGGGCGTTCGCCACACCGCACTGCAGCGTGCCGTCGCTGATCGTCGTGGCGCCGGCGTAGTCGTTGCCGCTGCTGTCGATCCGCAGCGTGCCGCCGCCCTCCTTGAGCAGGCCCGTCGGGCCGGTCAACTTGCCGGGGCCGCCGAACGCGTACGGCTTGCCGCCGTTGTTCACCGTGACGGCGGAAGGCGACATTGCGCCGGTGAGGCTGACATCGCCGGCGCCCGCGGCGGAGTCGTCGAAGCGTACGCTGTCCGAGTTCTGGATGAACGTCGTGGGCGTGCCGCCGGCGATCAGCGTCCAGTTCGTCGTGGTCGTGTCCCAGTTGCCATCCGCGGCGCCGGTCCACTTCGGGTTGTCCAGGGTGTCGACCACCACGTCGAGCGACGTGGTGACGAGGTTGGTGACCAGGTGGCCGCCCGTGCGGCCGGCGAAAGTGACCGCGAACGAGCCGGTCCCCTGGATGGCACCTGCGAAGTCCACTACCGGGTAGTGTTGGCCGACGGCGAGCGTGCCGCCGACGTGAATCGTGGTCCGGCCGTTGACCGTGAGCGCGTTCGCGCCGGTCACGGAGACGATCGCGCCGCCGGTCGTCACCGCGAGGGTGGTCTGGTCGGAGCCCGCGCTGCCGAGCGTGAGGCTGCCGATTGTCGCGCCATTACCTGCCGCGGCCAGCGTGGCACCGTCGGACACGGCCACCCCGCTCGACGCCAGCGTGCCGGCCACACGGAACGTTCCGCCGCTGACGGCGGTGGCGCCGGTGTACGCCTGGTTCCCCGTGAGGGTGAAGACGCCCGCGGTGGTCTTGACCAGGCCCGCCGAGCCGGAAAGGCTGACCGCGCAGCTGCCGGACTGGGCGTCGTAGCTGCCGCTGTTCTTGGTCAGCGCAGCGGCGTTCAGGAGCGTGCCGCCCTGAAAGCTTACATCACCCGCGAAGGTCACCGCGAAACCGCTGGCGTCCAGCGTCCCGCCGGCGGCAAGGACGAGCCCGCCCGCGGCAATCGCATCGGCCACGCCGAGTTTCAGCGTGCCTTGCGCGATCGTGGTATTGCCGGCGTACGTGCTGACGCCCGACAGCGTCAGCGTGCCGGAGCCTGTCTTGGTCAGGCCGCCGGCGTAGCTGTTGTCGGCCAAGGTCGCCGTGGTCACGGCGATGCCGGCGCCCTGGGTGAAGTCCAGCACCACCGTGGGCGCCGTCGTGTAATCCGTTCCGGGGTTGGTGATGGTGATGCCGGTGAAGGCCCCCGTTGCGGGGTCGATATCCGCCGTGGCGGTCGCCCCGGCGCCCGTGGTATCTCCCGCCCCCCGCGTGATGCGAACCGCCGGAGCGACGAAGTAGCCGGTCGTGGCTGTCCCGCTATAAGGAATGCTCGCCACGCCCTGGCCCGTCGGGGCGAGGAACGGCTGGTTGATCGTGACCGCCTTGCTGCCGGTGTCGATGGTTCCCCCTTCGTACACATACAGCTTTCCATCGGTTCCGATGTTGGTGAGCCGGATGAAGTCGCCGGCCTGTGCGACGCTCGCCGCCGGGTTGATCGCCAGTGTACCCCCGTGGAAGTTCAGCCGGGCCTGGCCGCCGACCCCCGCGCTTCCGCCCAGCACCTGGTTGGCGGTCAGCAGTCCCCCGGCCAGGTTATACGTGCCCTGGAGTCCCGTCGTGCCAACCACCGGGCTGAGCTGCATGTTGTTGGCCGCAAGCGTGACGGTCCCGTTCACCGTCACGGTTCCGCCCGCCTGGTTGACGGTGGCCAATGACACGTTGGCGTTGTTCTGGTTCTGGGAGACACCGACCACCAGCGAACTGCCCGTCAACGAGGCCGAATCGGAGACCCTGATCATCCCGTACTGGTTCGCCCCGTTGTTGGTCGTGTTGATGTTGATCGCCCCGCACGTGGCGCTCGCGGAGTCCTTCAGGACCACAAGCGTGTTGCAGGCGTTGGCATTGGACAGGTCCAGCGTGCGACCGGCGCCGTTGTAGGTGGCCGTGTTGCCAAAGGTCACGACGCAGCGCCCCTGGTTGAAGCCGAGCTGGAAGACGTCCGCCGTGTGGTTGATCGTGCCGCCCGTGATCGTGGCGCGCGCATAGCCGCCGTCGTGGGCCAGGCGCCATCTGCCTGGCACCGCGAGCGTTCCGGCGCTCATCAGGAAGCTCGGGTTAGCGCCCTTGATGACCAGCGGATCAGCCGTGCCCTGCAAGGCCAGGGACGGCGTCGCGAAGGAATTGTCCAGGCTGAACGCACCCGCGGAGACGACGAGCCTGCCCGGCGCATTTCCCGCGGAGGAGAGAACCAGCGTGCCGGCCCCGGCCTTCGTCAGGCTGCGATCGGATCCGCCGATGACGCCGGTTACGGTGAGCGTCCGGCCGATGCTCCACGTCTGGTTGGCGCCAAGGGTGAGGGGGCCGTTGAGGGACGACGTGTCCGTGTTGCCCGATACGGTGAGAGCCGTCGCCGCGCTGTTGAGCTGCAGCGTGCCGGGTCCGTTGAGAGTCAGTGCCACCCCGTTGTTCACGCCGATGGTCAAGGAGTTGGCCTGGATCGTGCCGGCGGGGATGGTTACGGTACTCGGTCCCGCCGCCTGGAAGAAGGCGTCGTCACCGCTTGCCCAGGTCAGGAGCGGATCGCTGCCGCCCGTGCCGGCACTCCACAGCGCGGTGCTGTCCGCGTCCCAGATCCCGTCGCCGGCTTGCAGGTCCGCGGTGGTCGCGGTGTCCCAGTACTCGCCGGCCGCCGACAGCGGTCCCGGCAGCGCCGTCAGTCCGACACACAGAGCCATTGCGACCCAGTTCGCGCGATTTCGTGCGTCCATTGCCTGTCGTGCTCCGCGTGCTGCGCGCTGAGGCGACACTACGCCGCTCCTGTTACTTAGTCTGAATCATACGCAACAGTGCGTTCGATCTCAAGCGGGAATATATCAAGACTCGTTATAAATGTCCCCTGACAGGTATCTCCTGGTCGTGTTTCAGACACGGGAGGGGGAACCTCACGGCCGTGGTTCTGCCGGCGTCTCTGCCGGTCCGGGGCCGCTCAGCATGCGAACCTCCACATTGTCCAGCGCACCCCGCAGGAACCTGCCGCGCACGCCGCGGCCCAGCAGGCAGAGCGTGGCGCCCACGTCGTCGGGGTTGAGCGTCAGGCGCGGGTTGCGCGCCGCCTCCCTGCCGTCGACGAAGAGGCGGCCGGTGTCACCGCTGAGCGTGACCGCCAGGCGCGTCCATTGGTCGCGGCGGAGCGCCGGCGCCACCAGAGTCTGCTCCGTCGCGCCTCGGCGGATGGCGAAGACCAGCTTGCCGTTTTGCGAGGGGCTCAGGTACATGGCGTCGTCACCGCGGCCCGCGAACTCGAAGACGCGGGCATCCTCGCCGCCCGACCACTTGACGTCCACGGCCAGCGTCATATCGCGCAGGTCGGCCACGTCCTTCGGCAGCTCCACGTACGCGCTTTTGCCGTCGAGGGTCAGCACGCGCCCCGAGAGCTTCCTGCCGCTGCGGTAGCTTTCCGGGTCGAGCAGCCGCTCGAAGCGCCCGCCGGCCACGTCGGGATCGCGCCAGGCCACGCGCTTCAGCCCCTTGCGCTCGCCCGACGGTTCGGCGCCCAGGTGCGGCGCTCCCGCGCCGACGATGGCCCGCTCGACGCCGGGCCGCGACCAGGCCAGGCGCAGCACGTCGCGCCCGCCGGCTTCCGCGTGCCGGATGCGGATGGCATACGGTTTGTCCTTCTCGAGTCGCACGGGGGCCGACCGCTGGGAGGGGTAGCGGGTCCAGGCCTCGGGGCCATCCACGGGCGACGCCCGCTCGACGACGCAGATCTTCCGCAGGGTGGACGCGTCCGGGCCGCTGCCGAGCCACGCCTCCCCCTGCTCGTCGCAGGCGAGCCAGAACGTGTACTCGCCGGATTCGGGCGGGAAGACGTACCCCGTCAGCTCCGCGCCGAACCAGTCTCCGAGATCCCACTGGTCGATCGTGCGCACGAAGTCTTCGCGGAAGACGAGATTCGTGGACTGGGTGCGGGCGGGGTCGCGCTCCACGCGCGCGCCGCCGGCAAGCAGGCCCCATGTCGCCCCGAAGTCGTCCCAGGCGAGAGACGGGTGGGCGTACTCGAACGAGTAGCGCAGGTAGAGGCCCCCGAACTCTTCGTCGAGTTCGCCGTTGTTCTTGCCCGTACCCCAGCTCCAGGTGAACCACTTGCCCTTCTTGATCTCGTTGCTCTTGGCGTAGGAGCCGTCGATCAGCGCCGTGCCGCTGACGGGGCCGAAGGACGAGGCGCCGCCCTTGACCGTGGCGAACCCGGCGCACGGCTTGGAGTTCTGCTCCGCGTGCTCGAGGATGCGCGCGTGGTCGGAAACGGTCGCCCTCACGACCCTGGCGCAGTCGCGGACCTTGGCGTAATCGCGGATGACGGCTTCGGCCACGAGCGCGTGCCCGCTGACCACGGCATGGTCCTGGACGGTCGCATCGCGCACGACCGCGAAATCGGTGATGCGCGCGTGGCCCAGCACCTTGGACCGGCCCAGCACCTGCGCGCCGGGGCCGACGTAGGCCGTGGCCTCCGCCTGCGCCGTGCTTTCCACGAAGCCGCCGCCGTTGGGGTGGGGGGCGCCCGCGGCCTTCGACTGCGCCGGCGCGAGCACGTCAAGCGGCTCGCAGCCCTCCAGCTTCACCTTGTACGCGAACGGCTCCTGCGGGAACGAGCGGAAGTCACCCACCATGTCGATGGGCAGGATCTGCGTGGGCGTCGCGCACACGACCAGGTAGAGCTCACGCAGGCCCTCCGCCGCGCGGAAGGTGGCGGCTTTGCCGGGTCCGACGATCTCGCCGTAGCCGGGCTTGCCCTGCGCGTCCACGCCCACGAACGCGAGGCGCCAGTCGGAGCCGCGCTCGGGATGCACGTAGCCCGCCAGCGTGGCCGACACCTGGCCTGCCGCGATTTTCAGCGGGCAGATGTTCCAGCCGAGCTGCTGCGGCGCCATCTCCTTCGGCACGCGCCACCAGCCGGCCTCCAGCGGGACGCGCTCCAGGAGCACGCGCCCGTAGCGCAGGATGTCGGCCTTGTTGGCGTTGGCCTCGGCCAGGTACCGGTTCTCCGCGCTCACGACGCCATCGTTGCCGCAGCCGGTGTTGCCCTTGCCGCCATTGGCGTCGACGAAGGTCGTGTAGTCCCAGGTCACGTTGCGCTGCACCATGCGGGTGTACTCGTACGGCAGCGCCGTACGCGGATCGGGGTCCAGCCGCGTGAACGCCACCCACGGGTACGGGTTGGGGTCGCCGGCCGTGGCGCCGTCGTACCACAGCTTGGAGACGAACAGCGGGCCGTATTCGGGGGTTTGCGAGAGGTGCTCGAACATCAGGCGGTCGTGGTAGAAGTTACGCCCGTGGGCCGGGAAGTACATGCCGGTGCGGCTGACACAGCTGGGCGGCAGGGTCTGGTAGATGCCGTTGTAGGTCTGCGGGAAGTTGGCACACGCCTCCCAGAAATTGCCTTGCATGGCGCCGCCGGTCTGCGCCTGCCACCCGTGGGCCAGTTCGTGCGGGTTGATGTGACCTTCGCCCTGGCAGGCCCAGCCGAAGTCGTCGTCCACGCCCATCCAACTGCCCTTCGACGGTTGGATCGGGGTCTTGTACTTGATGCCGTCCCCGCGCATCTGCGGGCGCCGGCTGACCACGGAGGACCGCATGGCAAGGCGCTCGGAGTAGGTGCGGTAAATCAGTTCGGCGAGGTTGAACATGCCGGGCACGCGGTCCTGGAACTCCTTGCGCTGCCGCTCCGTCCACCCCTGCATCGTCTCTTTGTCGACGCAGTGCCGGAAGTGCGCCGACTCCTGGACCCACCACTTGTCGGGCTCGTTCCGCCACCAGTTGTGCATCTCCGTGCCCAGCGGCACGCCGCCCTGGAAGTTGTGGGCGATCTCCTCTTCGGTCATGGCTGCGTCGTGCAGGCGCACGGCCGCCAGGTCGCCCCGGAAGGAGGGCGTCGCCCACGCGGCGCCGCCGAGCACCGGGATGTGGCCGTCGCGGATCACCGTCGTACGTGCGCCGCTCGTCACCTTCCTGCCGTCCAGGTACGCATCCTCCCTGTCCGGCGTGCAGTTGAGGACCACGTGCCGCCATTTGTCCGACCCCTCGCAGCCGCGGGGGAGGGCCAGGGGGGCCGATGTCTCCCGGCCGTCCGGTGACTGCCAGCCCAGCACGACCGCCTTGCCGGGCGCGCCTTCGACGCGCACCCAGATTTCAAGCGCCAGGTCCTGCCTGCCGGCGCAGTTGGTCTCGACGGCGAAGTTCCCCTTCAGCGCGTCGCCGCCGTCGAAACGCACGGCGGGCACAGCGCCGACCTTGACGGCGCGCGGGTACCTGGCGTCGCGCTCGGCGTACGGCACGTGCAGGCCGAAATCGCCGAAATTCCCGCCCACGCGGTTATGGCTGCCTCCGCCGGAGTAGCCGCAGTTGTACCAGTTGAGGGCCGTCTCCTTCTCGTAGGTCCGCGACACCATGAACTCGGCGTGGAGATCGATCGAGAGACGGCCGGCGACGGCCAGTTCCCCGACCGGCTCCTTCGTGAGCAACGACCGCTCCTTCTCCAGCGCCGGGCACGTGCCCGCCCACAGGGCCTGTCCGATAACGATTGCGGCCAACGCCAAACGCGATCCTCCAACACTCATTTCCGCTCCCCTTTTTCGCTCATGTCGACTGCCCTCACTCCGCCGGCCCTTCCAGCGATTTCGCGAGGAACGCCTCCAACTCCTTGCGCTCGGCATCGGTCAGCGCCGCCTTGTACAGGAACACGTCGCCGATCTGGCCGTTGAACGTCGTCCACCCGTCAGGCGCATTGCGGCCGATGGTGATCTGATGCGCAAACGGCCCCGCCTTGCCGGGGACTAGCTCCGTCAGCGCGTTCTTGCCGCTGTTTGCCATGATCTCCACGCCGTTGGCGTACACCCTGTACGGGCCCTCCGGCTGCACCACGAGGCTCAGAATGGTGACTTGCCCGTCGGGAACCGCCGCCTCGCTGGTTTCCAGGCTGCCGTTGCGGCGCACGCAGACCTTGCCCGTATCGTCGCGCACGCCGAGCACGAGGCGGTCGTAGAACACATCGACCAGCGACACCCAGCCCGCCTGCGAGCCCTTGCGCATGGGCCGCGCCACCGCCACGACCGTCGCTCCGTGGCACGGGATCGGCTCGGCGTATGTGCCCACCGTGAAGCCGTCGCCCGCTTCATGGCTGATCCGCGCGTACTTCCTGCCGTCGATCGTCTCGACCGTCGGCCGGCCGATGGCGCCGAGCGGCTTATCGGCGGGGGCCTGCGCCGGCCAGGCGCGGACCTCGCCCGTGTCCGGCAGGGCTGCGGCGCGCGCGGCGACGAGCAAGTCGCCGGGGCGGGGGATGCTCCCGCGGGCGCCGGCGTTGCCGCGGAACTTCACGTGCAGCGTGTGGCTGGCCGTGACCTTCGCGAAGGCCTGCGCGGGGGCCGCGCCCCTGTCCTTGCCGTCCACCTGGACGCTGGCGATGGCGTAGCCGGGTTGCGGCGTGATGGCGAACGACTGGTTGCCGCCGTAGGGCACGACCTGTTCGCCCGCTGGCGAAACGGCGCCCCCGAAGCCGGCTGTGGCGCGGATTGTGCAGGCGAATACGGCTTCAAGCGTGTGGTTCTGGCGGAGATCGGCGAACGTGAACTGCTCCCGCGGCCCGATCGACACGCCGTCCACGCTCAGCGCGACGCGGTTGCCGGGGTCGGGCAGGATCGAGAAACGGACGGGGCCGCCCTGCGCGACTTTCTCCGTGCCGGAGGGCGTGAGGCGCCCGCCGCCGTTGGCCGAGGCCGCGACGGTGTACGACGGCGCGCGCCTGGCGAAGCTGGCGGCGATCGTGTGGTTCTTCCCGAGCGGGTCGAAGGTGTAGCACGGCAGCGAGCCGACCGATGCGCCGTCCACCAGCACGTCAGCGATGTGGTAGCCCGCGGCCGGCGTGATCGTGTAGAGCGCCGTCGCCCGCGAGGGGTACGCCGCGGAGCCGGCTGGGGAGATGCTTCCGCCCGCCCCGGCGGAGGCGGCGATCGTGTGTTGCACCGTCACGTCCTCCACGTGGAACGGCGCGGCCGGCAGCCCTTCTTTGTTGTAGAGGTTGGCGCCCTCGGGGTTCTGCCAGCAGGCGTAGGAAACCTTGCGCGGCACGGAGACTGCCGGCGCCGACAGGACCACCGTGTCGCCCTTGATCGCCGCGTCCGCGGCCTGCCACTTGCCGTCGGCGCCGGCGATCGAGAAGCGCCGGAGCTGGCCGTCGGGCACTTCCTTCGTCGGTTCATACCAGGCTTTCGAACCAACCATGAGGCCCCCGCCGACGTGGTTGAAGGTGCAGACGACGGTGTTGCCGGAGAGGGCCACGTTGCGCAGGACGGGACCGCTCGTGACGAGGCCGGAACGGCCGTACTCGTTCCTCAGCGCCCAGAGCGCGAGGCGCTCGCCGACATCCAGCTTGTTCTCGGGGTGGTAGCCGGCCCAGCTCACCTTCGAGATGCCGATGTCCATCGCCGAAGCGCATCCGGCGTGCGGCAGGGCCAGGGCCATGGCCTGCTGCAAACGGGTGTCGGCATCCCAGCCGCCGGAGTGGAGCACCGGGGCTTCCGTCTGCAGGAGGTCTCCGTAATTCGCAAGCATCACGAAGTAGAAGGCCAGGTCGTCCTGCCCCCAGAAGCGTCTCCAGCCCTGCTGCAGCGCCTTCATCTTCAGGTAGTAGCTGTCGGGCGACTGCACGGTGAGCTCGCTGTTCTCGCCCTGGTACCAGAGCACGCCGCGCACGCCATACGGGGCCAGCGGCGCAACCATGCCATTGAAGAGGGAGAACGTGCCGTCGGCCAGCGGCCGATGCTGCAGGAGCGGCTGCAGGAGGGGGATGTCGTAAAGCCCCTCCGGCGCCAGCCACGGGTCGATCTTCGTCCCGCCCACCGACGCCAGCAGCAGGCCGATGGGCATGGCCGCCTTCAGCTCCTGCTGGAGCTTGCGCGCGAAGTAGAAAGCAGCCGCGGAGAACTGGGACGCCGTCGCGGGGCTGCAGACCGTCCACTTCGGATTACCGCTGGGCTCCTTCGCCGGCACGTCGGACGAGTTCCCGGAGACGGCGAAGTGGCGCATGCCGGGGTACGCCGCACCGGCCACGTCTTCGGGGCGTTTGCAGCCCCCCAGGCGCATGTCCATATTCGATTGGCCGCTGCAGAGCCAGACGTCGCCGACGAGCACGTCGTCGAACGCGATCGCATCGGCGCCGGCGATCTCCAGGCGCTGGCCGGTGGCATTAGCGGGCAGGGGCGCGAGGTTGACCCGCCAGTTGCCCCGCGCGTCGGCCGTGGCGGTCTGTCGCTGTCCGCCGAAGGCCACCGTGACCTTCTCGCCGGGATCCGCCGTGCCGTAGACTGGGACGGGGCGGTCGCGCTGCAGCACCATGTGCTCGCCGAACACGCACGCCGGCCGCACCGCCGCGGGCGACCGGTTAGCGAGGCCAAGCGTGAGCGCGAGCGCCGCCAGGAGCGCGGCCGTCTTCGTGATTACGGGTTTCGAGCCCCGCCTTGCGTTCTGTCGGTGCATGCATCCTCCCTATGGGTTGTGGCGGTCACGGCTGCCGCGTGCCGCGCGTTTCCGCCGCGATTGGGTCGCATCGCCCGCAGCCGGATGACAACGATCTCTTGTGTTGCCATTCCCGGCTCCATACTTCGCGCGTGCTTCACGAACGCTGAAACCGATTCTCTTGTCTGGCGGATCTTCCGGAGGCAGCAACAATGGGCGCAGTCTCTCGTAGAGATCAACGAGAGCCGTGTCGTGGACGACGAGTTGCTTTTCGATCTCCGCCAACCGCAGCGCCAATTCCCTCGTCGTGGCCAGGTGGTCACGCATCTTGACGAACGCCCGCACCACGAACACGCTCATCTCCACCGCCTGCGGAGTGTTCAGGACCGTGGCAGCCATGATCGCCCCATGTTCGGTGAAGGCATAGGGCAGGAATCGCATGTTGCGCTTGGCCGATGCGGTCGCAAATTGCGACCGCATGCTTGCGACATGCTTCAAGGTCGCAAATTGCGACCTTAGAAGTTGGTCCTGTTCGGTCTCGGCAGCGGTCAATCGAAACACAAAATCGGCGGGGAATCGCCGGGCGTTGCGGACGACCTGCTCGTTCAGACGCTTTGTCGGCACACCGTAAATCCGCGCCAGGTCGCAATCCAAGATCACCTTCTGTGAACGGAATGTCCGAATGTGCGGTTCGATCTGCTCTGGAAGCATGTAGTCATGGGTCATGCGTACGTCCTTTACTCCACGCGCCAGCGAATCACGCTGCCGCAGCGGTCCTTCTGGAACTGGATCTCCATCTTCAGTTCGGTCGTGGTCACCGGGTCGAAGGTCGTCTCGTTATACTGGTTCAAGGCCACGCCGTAGCCGCTGGGGTGGGGGACGGGCACCCACGCGCCGCCCTGCTTGTAGAGCAGCCGCCAGGACGCCGGCTCGCGCACGCCGCCATGCTGGTGGTGTTCGGTCCACCAGTAGACGCGGGCCTTCGACACCGTGCGCGGCTGCTCGAACGGCATGCGGATCCACTGCTGGCTGCCGAAGAGCGAGTTGCCGTACATCAGGAACATGCCCACGCCCCCGTCGTCCGAGCTTTTCGGCTCGCGCGGATCACCCAGCGCCTTGAGAATGCCCGGGTCTTCGCTCCAGGAGCTGATGGGCTCGCCATACGGCGTCCAAGGCTTCGCGTCGGGGCCATCCCCGATTGCCGGCAGGGCCGACAGGCGCAGCCGCGCGCAGCCCATGGGAACCATCGTCACCGTTTCGACCGCCGCGTCCGACCGGATCGGCGAGGGCTGCAGCTTGTCCACGACGCCGAAGGCGTTCTCGGTCCAGTTCGGGATGCGCTTCGCGCGCACCCGCAGCTCCAGGGGCGCGGCGTCGAGCGTGAACGGCTGATTGTCCGCGGGAAACGGCTTGGTGACGAGCTTGATCCCGGCCGCGGGGTCGGACGAGCCGAGCACCAGCCCGTAGTTCCACGGCGTGGTCGGCACGATCTCCAGGGCCGGCCACTTGTCGTCCTTCCGGTCCGGGAACTGGCGGCGGTAGGTCTCGCCGATCTTGACGGAGTAGGTCAGCGGGCCGCGGTGGACGGACACGCTGTTCGCGTTCTTCTCCCAGCGTGTCAGCCTCACGGGCATCGGCAGCTCGAGGGCGACCTTGTCGCCGTTTGCCCACTTGCGCGTCACGCGCACCAGGTCGCCGCCCTTGGCGGTCACGGCGAGGGCGCGGCCGTTGACGCGGAGTGACGGCTTGGCGCACCACGCGGGTATGCGCAAGTAGAGGGGGAAGGCTACGGCGGCGGGCGCCGCGAGCGTCAGTTCCACGCGCTCCTCGAAGGGGTAGCGCGTCTCCTGCGCGAGCGTGACGCGCGTGCCGTCGCCCACCCGGGCCGTGACCGTGCAGGGGGCGTACATCAGCGCCGCCAAACCGCCGTCAGGCGTGGCGGCGTAAAGGCTCTCGACGAAGCAGGGCCAGCCGATGGCGACGTTGTGCTGACAGCAGTGGTGGTCGCGCGGGTTCATGACCTGCATGGGGCCGTCGTCGGCCAGCGTCGGCGCCTTGGTGCGCGCGTCGGAGTTGCACTGGTTCGGCGAGGTGAGGTAGCGCAGCCCCCGGAAGTCGGCGGTCATGGTGGCAGGCAGCGTGTTGAAGGCGATGTCCTCGCAGCGGTCCAGCCACTTCAGGTCGCCGGTGATGCGCGCGAGGATCTGGGCCGAGAACATCATCTCGACCGCCCCGCAGGTCTCGATGGCCTGCCGCGGATCGGTGTGGCCGGCGCGGGCGAACTCGTCGCCGCCGAACATGCCGCCGGGCACCTGGCCGTAGACGTCGTAGATGTCGTGCCAGTTGCTCTCCATCTGCGCCAGGTACTTGGGGTCGTGGTTCTGCTGGTAGAAGACCGCGGGCTTGCGGAATCCCTGGGAGAACGCGACGTTGTGGCAGCCGCCGAGCCGGCCCATCCAGCGCTCGCCGGTGCGCATGAGCTTCTCGCCGAGCTCCAGGAGCTTGGGGTCGCCCGTCCGGTTGTAAAGCCAGTAAACCATGTCCATGTTGTCGCTGTTGCGGGCCGCGCCCCAGCCGCCGTTGAAGAAACGCTTGTCGTCGAGCGTGAGTTCCCAGTGGAAGAAGCGCGTCATCAACGCCGGCACACGGGCGTCGCCCGTGGCGTCGTAATAGGCGCGGTACGCGTAGAGCATGTTCTGGTGGGGCATCAGGTCGGGCGCGCCGCCGTCGCCGCCCGCCAGCGCCTCCGTGCCGAAGTACCCGTTCGGCCGCTGGCCGGCGATGGAGGGCTCCAGCCACAGCTTCGCCTCGGCGACGAGCGCGGGGTCGTCGAGCTGGAAGGCCATCGTGGCGTAGCCGCGCAGCCAGTATGGCACCTCCTCCCAGAAACAGCCGCCCTTGCCGTCGGCGCGGAGCCAGGCGTTGTCGTTTTTGTTGAGGAAGCTGCTCACCTCCCCCATGTGCCCGATGAAGCCAGCGGCCTGCAGCTCGAGCTGCCGCCTGACCCACCCCGCCGGCTTGACGGCTCCGGTGGGCAGGCGGATGAAGGGACTGGGCAACAGCGGAGGCCGGTTCCCCGCGTAGAAGGCGTTGGTCTGCGTGATGTCGGGCTTGTCCACGACGGCAGCCGTGTCGGCCGCCGCCAGCGCGCCGACGGGTGCGCAGGCGACGACGAGGCAGGCGAGACGGGTATGCATGCTCATGTGTTTCCTTTCGTTACTCAGCGAACGTATCTGCCGAACTCCGCCACGGCATCGAACATCGCCACGACGTTCTCCACCGGCGTCTCCTCGAGAATGAAGTCGTGAATGCCCTGCAGCGTGGCGTCGGCCAGCGGGTGGCTGAGCGGCTGACCGTAGCCGTGCCCGGCCCGCTCGACGCCGAAGACGGTCCGGTTCGACGGGCGCGCCGGACCGGTGTAACGGGTAAAGACGCGGCGGAAGTCGTCGCCGATCCGCACGCGAAACCCCTCGTCGTCAGGCAAGTCCAGATGCCGCCGTGCCTTGGCGAGGAACTCGGGGGATGCGCCGCACCAGCAGGGCTCGCGGTCCGGTTCGAGGTGGGCAAAGGCCGCCAAGACGCGTTCGCGCGAAGTCAGGGTTTCGCTCATGGGATCTCCGTGATTTTCAGGACATAGGCATGCTCACCGACGGCTTTGCCGGGCAGGTTCACCAGCAGGCCGTCGTCGCCCTGGGCCCATTTGAGCGGTTCCCCGGTCGCCAGGAGCGCAACCGACTGGATGGGGCCCAGGGACTTGCTTCCCAGGGATTTGATCCTCACCCGCGTGCCGTCCCCGGGCCAGTCGAGCAGGATCGCGTAAACGGTCGCGCCCTTGGTCGTAAAGCGGATGTCCTGCGCGGTGTACGCGTATTCGTTATCGTTGAACTTGCTCTCGCTCTTCGGCATGCGGAACGGCCCCTCGCCGAACACTTTGAACGGGCGGGTGCCGTAGATCGCCTCCCCGTTCACCTTCAGCCACCGGCCGATCTCCTCGAGTTCGCGCCTGAAGGTCTCCGGCAGGCTTCCGTCCGGCCGCAGCCCGACGTTCAGCAGCATGTTGCCGTTCTTGCTGACGATATCCACGAGGTTGTCGATGACCTTGCCGGCGGGCAGGCGGATGCGGTCGGGCCCGCTTTTCGAATCCTCGGCGGCGGACATGCCGGCGTCGTCAGCGCCCTCCGATGCGGCGGCATCCCGCCCGAGGTAGAACCAGCCGGGGTTGATCGTGGTGTCCACCTGCCAGGGCTCCGCCAGCGCCTTCTCGATGCCGGCGCTCTCGACATCGAGGGTGAAGCCCGAGGGCGTTCGTCGCTTGATGGTAAAGACACCTTCCTGTTTCCCGTTCACCTTGAGGTAGCGGTTGTAGAAATGCGCGGCCAGGTTCAGGCCGTAGTCGCCGTTCGGCAGGCCGCCGTCGAGGTAGACGAGGTCGGGATTGTACTTGTCGATCAGTTCCTTGGTCCGGAGATACCAGCTTTGCGCAAAGGCGGGGTTCAGCCGTTTCAGGCGGTCCGGTGTGCGCCGTCCGTAGAGCCCCTCATTCCGCGGATCCACGGTGTCGTAGGGGACGCCGGCCAGCGGGCCGGTGGCATCGGTCTCCCCCTGGTAGAACAGGTGCTCGTGCCCCTGGTTGGACAAATGCGAGGTGATGGCAAAGCGCAGATTCTCCTTGGCGCAGGCCTTCTGCCAGGCGCCGACGATATCGATGCCGGGCCCCATGCGGCAGGAGTTCCAGGGCTGATGCGTGGAGTCGTAGAGGTCGAAGTTGTCGTGGTGTACGGCCATGACGCCGACGTACTTCGCCCCGCTCTCTTTGTAGAGCGCAGCCAGGGCGGCGGCGTCGAACTTGTCCGCCTTCCACATCGGGATGAAATCCTTGTAGCCGAACTTGGAGGGATGCCCGTAGGTCTTCACGTGGTAGTCGTAAACGCCCTGTCCGGGGCGGTAGCCCGATAGCGCCTTCCGTCCGGTCAGCCGGTCCTGCCGGGCCGCCTCCGGTTCCTGCTGGTGGTACATGTAGCGGGCATAGTGGCCGTTGAAGCCTGGCACCGAACCCAGGCCCCAGTGCATGTAGATCCCGAACTTGGCATCGCGGAACCAGTCGGGGCACGTGTAGTTCTCGCCAAACGACCTTGCGTTCGGCTTGAAGGGGCCACCAGCGATATCGAAAACGAAGCCGGCGGTGCTGAAGTTGGTGGCGCATTGAGCGTCGAAGTCCGCTTGGTCAGGCTTGTCCGCGGCGAACGCGCCGGACAACAGCGCAAGCCGGGCGGCAAGCCAGGCGAGAAGGGCTGCCCGTTTCAAGGGGCGCGTCCCGATCCGCGCACGCGCTTCGAATGTCACTGCAGCCTCTACCGGTCTTGGCATGCCCATCTCATTCTCCTCACGGCGCTTGGCTCCTACTCCACGATGAACAGCGTGCCGGCCACCAGTTTGCCGGCCGTCAGCACAATGGCGTCGGAATGATAGTGGATCACGAAGGGTGCCCCGCCGACGTCGAACTCGGCGTTGTCCGGCAGGTGCGCAAACGTGCCCGACCGCCGCGCGAAACCGGACACGATCGTGAATGACGTTCCGGGTGCCGGCACTTCGCCCTCGCCGAGGACGACGTTCAGCGCAGCCGTCTCACCCACCGACAACGACTCGCCTCCCGCCATGTTGACCAGGTCGCACCCTCCGCTGGCGATGTTGACGTGCAGCGTCGAGCCCGACTGCAGGTCCAGCGCGCCATTCACCGTCAACACGCCGGTGTCAGCCTCGCCCGCGGCTCCCGGGGCGAGCACGGCGCCAGCCTGAACCGAAACGCTGCCCGGGATGGTTCCGCTCCCGGCCAGCGTCCCCCCGGCGACGTGGCAGGCGGCCTGGGCACCCGCGCCGTGCACCCCGTTGACCAGCAGCGTGCCCGCACGGACGGTGGTCGGGCCGGTGTGCTGGTTCGCGCCGGAGAGGTTCAGAGTCCCCGCGCCCAGTTTGACAAACGCGCCTGACGTGGCGGCGGAGGCTCCGGAAAGCGTCAGCGCATTGGCGGCCACATCGACCGTTCCGGTCTGGCCCGCGTTGATCGTGAAGTTCCGGTCGGTGCTGGCCGTGGCGCCGGTGTAGCGCAGCGTGCCGCCGTCGAAGACCAGGTTGGCCGCCGCGCTGCCCGCCTTGCCGAGATTCCCCGCAACCCCGCCGTTGCCGATCGTGGCGACACTCAGGACTCCGTCGCGCAGCGTCGTCGTTCCTGTGAACGTGTTGTTGCCCGTCAGCACCCAGGTGCCGGGGCCGGACTTCACAAGGGACAGGACGCGGCTGCCGGCACCGTTCACCAGCCCGGAGGCCAGTGTGTTGTCGCCGGTATGGCTGCCGGTCAGCACCAGCTGCAGGGGAACGTCGGCGGCGTCACCCGTGCAGGCGATGTTGCCGGTGTTGCCCAGGGTGAGCGCCCCCGTCCCGGAGGCGTCGATGGCGCCGTAGCCCGTCCCCGCCCGCAGTTTGAGGGAGGGCTTCCACGTGCTGGTCGCCGCGCCGCCCACGTACCGGAGCGTTGGCGTTGTGACGGTATTACCCTGCAGAAGGAAGGGGATCGCCGTCAGGCCGGTCAAGTGCTCGACCTGCAGGGTGCCGACCTTGATGTAGACACTGAGGACGGCGTTGGCGGCGCCCTTCAGGTAGACGATGCCGCCGGCGCCGGTGGCGCCGGTCGGGTCGCCGTCCAGGCTGCCCGTGATGTCGAGCCGCTTGTTGCCCGTGACGTTGCCGGCGACGGTCAGCGTCCGGTTGGATGCCACCCCGAACTTGTGGAAGGTGGCGCCCGCCAGCGAGATGTCGCCGTCGATCAGCAGATCGGCCGCCGCGGAACGCAGATCGATGGCGGCGTCCGGTGTACTGCCGGTGAGGCTGACGGCAAGGGGACTGCCGGCCGTGATCGCGACAGGTCCGGAAAGGGTCGTCAGCTTCACGTTCGAAACCGCCGCGGCGACGTTGAGGGCTGGCTGGTTCGTATACACGGGGCGGTTGAACTGCGCCGTGTCGGCGCTTGTCGGCACGGTTCCTCCCCAGTTGGCCGGATCGCTCCAATTCGCATTCGCGGCGCCGGACCAATCGTACGTCGCGGCCCAGACTGCCTGGCCGCCGAGCACGGCGCCGGCAACCACGGCGCAAATGGCTCCATTGTAGGCGCGTCCCGGGCTCATGGCGCTCCCTGCCGCGCGCCGCCGGCCCGCGCGGGCGCCTTGGCGCGCTTGTTCGCCGCCTCGTCTTCACGGTCCAGCGCAGCGCCCGGGTCGCCCTGCTGCGCCATCCAGGCGCGCAGGCGCTGCTCCAGGTCCGCGCGCACCGCCGCCAGCTCCGGGCGAGCGGCGAGGTTCTCCAGTTCCCAGGGGTCCTTCTGCACGTCGTACAGCTCGACTGCCGGCCGCCGGAGGAACCGCTGCAGCATCTTTGCCGCCTGGGGGTCGGTCTTGGCGGCTTCCAGCCAGGAATGCCAGTAGTCTTCGCGGTCCATGTCCATCATGTGCTTCTCGTGGTAATCCTGGTCGGGCTGCAGGTTGAGCAGCAGCTTGTACTGGCTGCCCCGGATGGTGCGGATGGGATAGGGGCGTCCCTCGGGGACGTTGTTGTGGATCGAGAAGGCGAAGTCGCGGTGCTCGGTTTTGGCGCCTGTCAGAACGCCGGCGAAACTGCGTCCATCCAGCCCCTCCGGCGGCTTGCCGCCCGCGAGTTCGATCAGCGTCGGCGCCACGTCCTCGTACTGGACGATCGCCCCCGTTGTCGCGCCGGCATGCGTCCTCCCTGGCCAGCGCGCGATGAAGCCGCTGAGCAGGCCGTGGTCGTAGTTGGTCCACTTGGCGCCGGGGAACTGCGGCCCCTGCTCGCCGCTGAAGATCACCAGCGTGTTCGGCGCCAGCTTGAGTTCGTCGATCACGCGGACGACGTCGCCCACCTGGCGGTCGAGCACGTCCACCTCGGCGCAGTACTTGGAGAACGCCGCGCGCGTCCCCGCCGTGTCGGCCCAGTGGGGCGGCAGCACGAGCCGCTCGGGCGGGAACTTCGCGGCGTCCCCGACCGTCCACGGCGCGTGCGGCAGCGTCGAGCAGACGAAGAGGCAGAACGGCTGGTCCGCCCTGCGCGCCATGAAAGCGCGCACGCCGTCCAGGGTGTAATCGGCGGTCGGGGCGCTGCAGTTCGGCTCGAACCCCGTGACGGCCTCGAATGGGTAGACGGCGGCCGGGCTGAAGTGTTTCTTGCCCGCCACGCCAACGCGGTAGCCGACTTGCTGCAGGTAGTGAGGGATGCTCTTCAGGCCCGGCTTGCTGCTGGCGTGATTACGGTAGACGCCGTTGTGCATGGGGTAGAGCCCCGTGTAGAGCGCCGCGCGCATGGGCACGCACATCGACATCGAGTTGATCACCTGGGTGAAGCGCAGCCCTTCGCCGCTGAGTTTGTCGATGTTCGGCGTGGGCACGTTTCGGCCGCCATAGCAGCCCAGTTCGTTGCGGGCCAGGTCGTCGGCAATGATCATCACCACGTTGGGCCGGGGCGCCGCATCCGCGGCACGGGCCCGGACCGGGCCGCAGCCGCACGCGCACGTGACGCCCGCTGCCACCCAAGTCCCCCATCGCCATGCTCCGGCGTGTTGCGCTTTCATTTGCCGAGCTTCCTTTCGAACAGCCACTTCCATTCCCACTTGCCGTCCCAGTCCATCGCCACCTTGCCGTCCGGCTGCTTGCTGACCTTCACGTTCGCCTTGCAGCGATAGGCGGCGCGGAGGCGGTCCGCGGTGATCTGGACCACAAAGAACCCGATGTCCCCGTGGCCGTCGTTGATCACATCCCACTTGTTCGTCTCGCCCTCCGGCGCCCATTGCCACACGCCGGTTCCGGTGTGCCCGAAGAGGTAGAGGACGACGTTGTACGACTTGGCGGCGTCATAGGCTTCCTTCCAGTCCTCCTTGACCCACCAGTCGGTGTCGAATCCGCAGTGGCTCATGAGGACCACAGGCCGGCCGCTCGTGCCCACTTTCTCCGCCAGGTCGCTCTTCAGAAAGCTCAGCGCGCCCTGCGGATTGTGCCAGACGGGGGAGTAGTGCACGCTGGCGCGCTGCCGGTCCGCGGGGTAGAAGTTCAGCTGCACGAAATGGACGTCGTCCCAGTCCCAGGAGTAGTGGAGGCCGTTGCTGGAGACGTTGGAGATCAGCCCCTTCTCGCGGCGGACCACGTTGCGTTTGCGGATCTGCGCCTGGAAGCTGAAGCCCGACTTCTCCTTGCCTTCCGGCGGCCCGTCATGGTTGCCCCAGCCCTCGAAGACCGGGTACTTGAGCAGGCCGTCCTTGCCGTCCAGCCCGAAATCCGCCAGGAAGAACCCGTTCTGCTCGGCGGTGATGATCCGGTCGCCCTGCTTCCGGTCGCCATCGTCATTGCAGTCGCCGAGCACGACCGCGCCGCGCGGCTTCTCGACTTGCCCTGCACCGAGTTTCTCGGGCCAAACCAGGTTGGTGACGCTGTTCATCTCCTCGACCGAGGCGCGGGTCATGTGGTTGTGGCTGCCGAATTTGTGGTCGGGCTCGCGATAGTGGGTGTCGGAGATCGACAGGAACGTGACGTTGCGCGGCGGGGCCGCCAGGGCCAGCGTGCCCAGGAGACTCAGCGCGAGAACCAGTTTGCTTTTCATGTTGTTGGCCTACGTAGTGGTCTCAAGCTCATCATCCTGCTTCCTTTCCGTCTCCGCCCGCCACCCGGCGGCGGGGGCTATTTGCGCCCCAGCCTCAATACGACGAACGCATGCTTTGGCACCATGCGGGTGAAGGTGGGCGCTTCGATCCGGACCTGCCGCGTCACCGGCGCCACTTTCACCGGCGCGTCCAACGAGTTCTGGTCCAAGGCTTCGGCGGAGGTCAGCAGCCACTCCGTGGCTGACTCCCGCAGCGCCCCCGTGTTGCGCAGGGCGATTTCGACCGACCGGTCTGTGTCGGCCAGGTTGACGATCTTGAGGATGAGGTCGCCGCTCTGCCGGTCCCGTCCGGCGAGCGCGAAGAGGTCCGGCTTCCCGCCGGTCTCGACCCGGGTGGCCAGGACCGTGTCCGGTCGGTGGTGCATGAAGAGCATCTGCGCGTAGTAGGACGGCGTGCCGAACGCGCGGTGGTTGTCGAAGTGGATGAGCACCGGCTTCCACGCGTTCTCTTGTTTCACGTTGGAGAGCAGGGGCGCATAGGAAACCAGCCGCACGACATCGGCGTTGCGCTCGAGGCCGATCATGTAGGCCGCCTCCAGCAGCGCGTTGTGCAGGGTGTGGTTGGTGCGATTCCGGACCGCCAGCTCCATGTTGGCCGCCTTGGGCCCTTCGCGCGAGTAGCCGTCGAACCGCGTCATGTTCGCCAGGAACCAGGCATCGTCGCGGTAGTCGTGGAGGTCCTTGATTTCGACGGGCGCCGCCGGCTTCCCGACCGGCGCATAGGCGATCGTCACGATGTCCGGATACTTCGCCTTGAGCGCCCGGTAGAACGCCGGGTAGCGCCGGGTGTACTCGCCGCAGTTGAGCTCATTGCCCAGGTTGACGTAGCGCAGGGCGAAGGGCTGGGGATGCCCGTGCCGGGCCCGCAGGGCGCCCCACTGCGTCGTGGGCGGGTCGAGCGCGTAGGATACCGCGTCCACGGTGTCCTCCACATAGGCCGGCACCTGCTCCGGCGGACAGGGCACGCCGCCGCCGGTGTGGATGGTGCAGGCGATGCCCATGTTGTTGCAGAAGAGCGAGACGGCGCCGATATCCTCCGCCAGTTGCAGGAACTCGAACATCCCCAGGCCGTCCGTGCGCCGGTAGCCCCACATCGCGTTCCAGACGCCGGGGCGCTCGGCTTTCGCGCCGATGGTCTTCTTCCACGCGTGGCCCTGTTCGAGCGTCAGCCCCTCGGTCACGCAGCCGCCCGGGAAGCGCAGGAAGCCGGGCTTGAGGTCCGCGAGCATCTGCGCCAGGTCGGGGCGCAGCCCGTTCGGGCGCCCCTTGAAGGTCTGCGCGGGGAACAGGGAGACGACGTCCAGCCACACCGTGCCCGGGGCGTCGGCGTAGATCGCGAGCCGCGCGTCGTGGTGCGTGGCCATAGCCGTCAGCGTGGCGGTGAACGCCTGCCAGTCCGCGCCCAGCCCCCCGATGACCGCCGGCTCCGACAGCGCCTGCCCGGCCTGATCCTCGAGCGTGGCGGTGAGCGTGCCCTTGAAGGTCGCGTCGGCGCGGGCGTACAGGCTGAGGCTGTAATGCGCGCCCTTCGCGAAGGCCATGCCCCAATAGCCGGTGTTCGCCACGCCCGCGCGGCCGTTCGCGCCGGCGGTCCGGATCTCCAGCCGCAGGGATGTGGCCTGGACGGGGTTGAGGCCCTTCGTCTTGTCAGGGTGCAGCGCGGCGGCGCCATCGCCCCGGGTGGCGCTGACCCAGCCGGGGACGGGCTCTTTGGGCGGCCAGGGAATCCGGTCGCGGCACGCCGCGACGGCGAAGCCGTTGGAGAAGGTCATGCCCTCGGGGATGTTGCCGTCTTCGAAGCTGCGGTTGCGGACGAGCTCGGCGTAAAGCCCGCCGTCGCCGGAGTGCCCGATTTCCTCGAAGAAGATGCCGTACATGTGCGGGTTGACGTCCGGTCCCTCGCGGCCGGCGTCCACCTCGATCCGGTCCTGCGCCCGCCCCGGGGCGGCCAGGGCCAGCGCGGACAGGCCCGCGAGCGCCAGGTGCCAGGCCGGATGTTTGGCGTGCCTCATCTTCGCGCCCCTCCGGGAACGCCGGGCACCGGCGGTGACAGCGCGACGCGGAAGCCAACGTCATAGGCGCGGATCCGGGGGTCGTACCCGTAGCGGCTCGCCGACCGGCACCACTCCGCGCTGAAGCGCCACGCGCCCCCGCGTATGACGCGGGCTTCGCCCTGCGCCGGCCCCGTCGGATCGGCCGGGGTCATGTTCGTGTAGGTGCCGGTGTCATACCAATCTGCGCACCACTCCCAGATGTTCCCATGCATGTCGTAAAGCCCGAAGGCGTTGGCCGGGTACGTGCCCGCATTCGCCGGCCGGTTCAGGTACGGACCCTTCTTGTCGGTGCCGTAAGGCGCCCCACCGAACATGTTGGCCTGCGTGCCGTCGAGCACGTTGCCGAAGTGAAACGGCGTGGTGGTGCCCGCGCGGCATGCGTACTCCCACTCCGCCTCGGTGGCGAGCCGGTACGTGCGTCCCGCCGCCTGCTCCGCGGGCAGGTCCGACAGGCGCTTGCAGAACTCGATGGCATCGAACCAGGAAACGCGCTCCACCGGGAAGCGGCTCGTGTCGACGTCTACGCCCCGTTTGCGGCGGTAGCCCCACGGCGACCAGTAGCTGGGATTGCCGCCCATCAGGCGTTCGAACTCGCCCTGCGTGACCGGGCACGTGCCCAGGTAGTACGGGCGGGAGAGTCGCACGCGGTGCTGCGCCTCCTCGCTGGAGCGCTTCACCTCCGTCTCCGGTGAACCCATGGTGAACGCGCCGGGGGGAATCAGCGCCAGCGCCAGGCCGATCGAATTGGTCAGCGCCACGGGCTGCGCCAGGTAGTCCGCCCAGGCCGCCTGGTGCCTGCGCGCCTGCGGCGCGTCGAACGGCGCCGCAGCCTGCGCTGGCGGGGCAGGGGGGCTCAGCCGCCCCGGCGACAGGCAGCCCCCGCAGGCCAGCGCCGCCAAGGCCAGCACGGACCCCGTGCGGGTGCATCGCCGGCCTTTCCTTGAAAACGGGTGGATCATGTCGACGTTCCTTCGCGAGGCTAGCGCAGGGTCATGCAAATGCGCTGACCTGACGTACAAGGGCTTGTCATTCCGAGCGTAGCGAGGAATCTCGAGCTCTGTGAGAGGCTGAGATCCTTCGCTTCGCTCAGGATGACGGGCGCGTTTTGCAGGGCTACTCGCATGACAGCACGCTAGCGCAGGGTCAGGGCGGCCGCCGCCTGCGGCGGCATCGTAAAGCGCACAACCTGGCCCGTCACGGTGGCCGCCGCTGCGGCGGGGGCGATCACGCCGGGCTTGTCGAGGTCGTTGCGGGCTTTCAGGTCCCCCGGGGCGATCAGCTGAAGCGCCGCTTCGGCGACGCGGAACCCGGGTGCGATCCGCAGCTCGACGTCGAACGCGCCGGCCCCGGTGTTCACGGCCTTGAAGAACAGGCTACGGCCGTCGCTTGTCCGGGAGGCCACGGCATTCAGCGGGCGCTCCGGCCCGTCGAGGCGCAGCAGGTCCGGCCCGTAGTGTTCGCGCCACAGCTTCTGCACCACGTACGTGGGGGCGGGGAACCAGCGGCGCTGATCGAAGAGGATGTGGGAACTGCCCCAGCGCGGCATGCCGATGTTCCGGGTGCCGACCAGCTGCAGCCAGACGGCGGGGCAACTCATCGGCAGGAGGTCGCTGCCGATGCGCTCGAAGCCGTTGAGCAGCCCGGCCGTGTAGAGGCCGGAGCGCCATTCCGTGTTCATCTGGCCCCACTCCGAGCAGTAGACGCGCATCTTCGGATTGGCCGAGGCGCGGATCATGGGGCCGATCTCGTCGCGGATGAAGGCCTCGAAGCGGCGCGGGTCGTCGACCCAGTCCTGCTCGTAGCAGATGCCGTTGTAGTAGTGGATGCTCAGCAGGTCGATGTCTTTCGCGGCGGCGTCGAGCAGGCGTTTGTTCCACCCGTTCGAACTGCCCTTGCCGTCGTCGTAGCCGTAGCTGCCGCAGGCGGCGATCACGATGGAGGGATCCTTCGCCTTCAGCGGCGGGGCGAACTGCTTCACCACGTCGGCGTACTTTTCCGGCCCCATGCCCCATGTCTCGTTGTCGATTTCCCAGTACTTGACCCGGTACGGCTCGGCGTGGCCGTTCGCGGCGCGGACTTTGCCCCAGGGGGTGTCGGCGGCGCCGTTGCAGTACTCCAGCCAATCCAGCGCCTCCGCCACGCCCCGATTCATGTTGATCGCGATAACCGGCTCAGCGCCCACGCGGCGGCACAGGTCGATGAACTCGTCGGTGCCGAACTGGCTGGGGTCGCGGTCGTCCCAGATCACGCCGGGGAAATAGGCGCGCTTCTCGCGGGGGCCGACGCCGTCCTTCCAGTGGTAGCCGGAGGCGAAGCAGCCCCCCGGGTAACGGATGCTGGCCGGCTTGAGGTCCGCGATCGCCTTGAGCAGGTCGGGGCGGAATCCGCCGACGTCCAGTGCGCGCTGGGAGAAGAGGCTGATGAGATCCACTTCCACCGCGCCCTCGCCCTGGACCAGGATCTGGACGACCGCGTCATCCGCATCGCGCGCCCCGGTGAACGTGAACTCCGTCTTCCGCCACTCCTTCGGCAGCTGCGCGAAGGCCTGTTCAAAGAGGGCGGCGCCGGCGCCATCCCGGATGCGCACCAGGGCCGTGGAGCCCCGGCTGGAGCGCAGGTACAGGCTTCCCCGGTACGCCTCGCCCTTCGTGATGCTGAGCGGCCCCTGCTGGAGCCCGGATTCCCCGCCGGCCTGCGTGCCGTTCAACACCTGCGCGGTGGCGTCGTTCAGCGGCGATTCGGTTTGGACGGCGAGGTAGCCCGCCTGCCCGCCGACCCGGCTCCAGTAGGCGGGGGGACCGACCAGGGCCTCCTTCGCCGGCAGGCCGGAGAAGAGCACCTTGCCGTCGGGCGCGACCACGCGGATGTTCCGGAAGCTGGAGCGCGTGTTCCATGTGTTGAGCCCGATCCCGCCGCGCAGAAACGGCCCTTCCTTGTCCTCGAACGCCATTACCTTCTGGTCATCCAGGTAGACTTCGAACCGAGCGCGGCGGCAGCCGATCCGCACCTTGTACCAGCGCCCCGCCTCGATCTGCCCCGGCACCCGCGGCGCACGCATCCGGCCGCCGAACTTCTCGACGCCGTGTTCCTTGTTCGCCCACCCGCCGAAGTTGAGCCAGTAATGCCGGTTGCCGGCCACGCGGAACATCACCAGGAACCCCTCGCTGCCCTCGTCGCGGCGGGCCTCCAGGCTCAGTTCGTAATCGGTCCACTCCTCGTCGCCGAAGCGCAGCGGCACGTTGGTGGCCGGGCGTGGAACCGTGACGGTGTCGTCCTTGATGATCCAGGGGGCGGGACCGCCGTTGGGCTCCAGGGACGGATTGAGGATCAGGTCGCCCCACAGCCCGCCGTGCACGGAGTTGAAGATGTGCTCGAGGAACTGGCCGTGCAGGCCGACGTCGACGGTCTTCTCGACCTTCGCGGGATCGATGTTGAAGACCAGCGTTTCGGCCCGCAGGCCGTTCGTAACGCTCCCGCCCCACAGCAGGGCGCCCGCCGCAGCGGCGCCCGCGATCGTTCGTTTCATGTGCTTGCCTCCTTGCGCTTACGGTCCCGTGTGCGAGAACGCCGTGGCGGGTATCTCGCGGAATTTCCCGTTCGGCTCCAGCCAGTCCAGGTGCAGTCCCACGCCGCCGACCCCCTGGAAGAAACGGACGGTGAAGGGATGGGCGCCCGCGGCCAGCGCCACGGTGCCGGTGGATTCCTCCATGCCGTGGATGCCGTCCCGTCCGCACACCGGTTCGCCGCCGATCAGCACCTGCGCGCCGTCATCTGACGCGACGCGCAGGAGGTAGACCCCGGCGGCCGGCACGTTCAGGAAGCCCGTGAAAACCAGGCCGAAGTTGTCGTTGCGCGGCTTGGGCTCGAGATTCACCCGCGCGGCCACGGACGTTTTCGCCGGCTGCAGGGCGGTGAAATCGGGTAGGGTGGAGACGCGATCCTTCAGTTCGTAGGCGGCCACCTGCAGGCCGGGCACGGCGTTCGGCGCGGCCACCGCCGGGCGCGCGACGGTCTTCTTCATCGGGAACGCAACGACGCGGCTCAGCTCGCCGTCGGGCCAGACCGTGCGGGCCTTGATCACCGTGTCCTTCTCGATGCGGAGCGGCTGCGCGTACGCGTCCGCCTTTGCGGTCGGTTCAGAGCCGTCCAGCGTGTAGACGATGCGCCCCTGGTCGCTCGCGGCCTTGAGCTCGACGACGCCGGTGTCGATGAACAGGTCCGCCGGGCTGAGCTTCCGCGGCGGGAGGAGGCCCTTCATCGCGCGGGCGGAGACCTCGGGTTTGATCTTGAACACCTCGCGGTCGTAGGTCATGAGGCCGTTGTTCTCCATCTCGATGTCGGAGACTTGCGTGTAGACGCCGGCGCTGATGCCGGGGTCTTGCGCGCGCTCGAGCAGGACGCCGGTGATCTCCTCGTAGCGGGCGTTGAGGGATTCCTCGTCGGTGAAGGTCTGGTAGCCCCAGCCATCACCCGCCCACATGCGGCCCTTCATGTTGAACCCCAGGCCGCCGTATTCGCCCACCACCGCGGCGCGCTTGGGCTCCGGTTTCGGCCCCCCCGGCACGGGGTAGGTGTGATGGTCGAGGATGTCGCCGACCTTCTTGTCCACCCAGCCGCTGGCGTTGCTGACCAGGCGCTGCGGGTCCCACTGCCGCACCTGCTCCACCAGGCGCTCGGTGTCGTACTGGCCCCAGCCCTCGTTGAAGACCACCCACATGATGATGCTGGGGTGGTTGCGCAGCGACGCGACCATGCGCTGCAGCTCGAGCTCGAACTGCTTGCGCTGTTCCGGGGTCTTGTCCTCGCCGCGCCCCGGCATGCCCGCCATGTCCTGCCACACCACGATGCCCAGCTTGTCGCACCAGTAGTACCAGCGCGAGGGCTCGACCTTCGTGTGCTTGCGCGACATGTTGAAGCCGTAGGCCCTGGTCGTCTCGACGTCGAACTTCAGCGCTTCGTCGGTCGGCGCGGTATGCAGGCCTTCGGGCCAGAACCCCTGGTCCAGGGGGCCCTTCTGCAGGACGAACCGGTTGTTGAGCAGGATGCGGGTGATGCCCTTCTCGTCCGGGCCGATAGAGATCTTCCGCATGCCGAAGTAGCTCCGCACCGCGTCCGTCGTGCCGCCGTCCGCGAGCTCGAGGTCGAGGTCGTAAAGGAAGGGGGTGTCGGGCGACCACAGCTTCGCGTCCGGAATCCGGAGCGTGAGTTCGTCGCCGGGCGCGCCCTTGGCTTCGCCGACCGTCTTGCCGCCGTCGCGCGCCACCGCGCGCACCTTGCCGCCGTCCGCCTCGACGGTCAGCTTGAGCACGCCGGCGTCGATGTCCGGCGTCAGCGTGAATTTCCTGATGTAGGTCTTCGGAACGGATTCGAGCCATACCGTGCCCCAGATGCCGCTGCTGGGGGTGTAGAAGATGCCGCCCGGGTGGAGCGTCTGCTTGCCGATCGGCTGGCCGCCTTCGTTGGTCGGGTCCCAGACCGAGACGACGAGCTCCTGCTCGGCGTCCGGCTTGAGGGCGTCGGTGATGTCGAAGCTGAACGCGTCGTAGCCGCCGACGTGCCGGCCGACGTCCCGGCCGTTGACGAGGACCTGCGTGTCCCAGTCGACCACGGTGAAGTGCGCGAGCACGCGGCCCCGGCGCCACGCCTCGGGCACCGTGAACGTCCGGCGGTACCACATGCGCTGCTTCGGCTCGACGCGCAGCCGGAGGCCGGACAGCGCGGATTCGACCGGGAAGGGCACGAGAATCGTGCGCGCGAACGCCGCCGGCTGCGCGGCGCCTTTCTCCGTCAGTTCGAACTGCCAGAGGCCGTTCAGGTTCAGCCAGGCTTCGCGGACCATCTGCGGCCGCGGGTGCTCGGGCAGGGGCCGGGCGGGGTCGACCTGCTTCGCCCACCGGGTCGTCAGGGGCCCGGGCACGAGTTTCCATTCGGCTGCGCCGGCCGCCAGGGCCAGGCCCAGACAACCGGCAACGATCATCGTCATCCGCTTCATGTTCCGCTTCCTCCCTTTATCGCCCCGTGCTCTCACTTGCCCGCTCCGTCCTTCGTTGCGCCTGGGATCCGCCATTCCAGGATGCCCATGGCGAAGCGCCCGTTCTCGTTCTGCGTCTGCACGTCCAGCCGCAGGGCGGTGGTCGTGACCGGCTTGAACTTCACCGCGTTGAACTTGTCCGGTTCCACGCCGTAGCCGGTTGCCTCCTCGACGTCCTTCCACTCCTTCCCGCTCAGGTAGGTCACGCGCCACGCTTTGGGCAGGCGGACGTCTCCCTTTGTCGGGGCCTCGTCGTACCAGAACACCTCGCAGCTGTCCACCGTGCAGGCTTGGTCAAAGTTGCGGCGCACCCACTGCGGTTTGCCGTGCTCGGCGCCGCCGAAGCAGTAGGTGGTGAAGCGCGGGACTTTCGTGTCGCTGGATTTCGCCGGGACCTTGCCGTCGAACATGGCCTCGTAGGGATCGACGCTGGCGCCGCGGCTGTAGGAAACCAGCGGCTCCGCCGGCAGCTGCCACTCGCGCGCCTCCGCTCCCGTGCCGAGCACAGGCAGGGCCGACAGGCGCAGGCGCGCGGCGCCCATGGGGATCATGGCAATGGTTTCCAGGGGCTCGGCCGACTTCACCGGGCTGGGCTGGAGTTTGTCGACCAGCCCGAGGTGGTCTTCCTTCCAGTTCGGCAGCTTCCGCGCCTGGGC
>CAYOBW010000007.1:0-14669 GCA_964402115.1 uncultured Victivallales bacterium | reverse complement strand
CCGGGCCGGGCCTCCACCTGAAGCGGCCGTCCGTTGAGCGCCAGCTTGACGCCGGCCCGGCACCAGCCGGGAACGCGCAGGTACAGGGGGAACTGCACCCGCTTCTCCGGCGTGACCGTGAACGCGACGGCGCCCGAGAAGGGATACTGCGTGTCCTCGGCGATCGTGACCGCGACGCCGTCGCCGACCTTGGCGGAGACGGTGCCGGGCGCGTACATGACCGCGGCCAGCCCGTTGCCGGGCGTGGCCATCCAGGTGTGCTTCGCGTAATAGGGCCAGCCCGCGCCGACGTTGTGCTGGCAGCAGCGGTGGTCGTGCGGGTTCATCACCTGCATCGGCCCGCCATCGGCCAGTTCGGGCGCCTTGGACCGGGCGTCGGAGTTGACCTGGTTGGGCGATGTGAGGTAGCGCAGGGCCTTCATGTCGGCCGTGGTGGTGGCGGGCAGCGTGTTGAAGGCGATGTTCTCGCAGCGGTCGGCCCACTTGGTGTCGCCCGTGATCCGGAGCAGGATCTGCCCGGAGATCATCAGCTCCACGGCGCCGCAGGTCTCGATCGCCTGGCGCGGGTCGGTGTAGCCGGGGCGCGCGAACTCGTCGCCGCCGAACGCCCCGCCCGGCACCTGGCCGTAGAGCCCCGTGATGCTGTCCCACTGCCGCTCGGTTGTCGCCAGGAACTCCGGATCGCGGTTCTGCTGGTAGAACTGGGCCGGCTTGCGGAAGCCCTGCGAGAAGTCGACGTTGTGGCCGCCGGTGGCAATCTTCAGCCACGTCGCGCCGCACCGCTGCAGCTTCGCCGTCAGCGCGAGCAGGTTCGTGTCGCCGGTCCGGTTGAAGAGCCAGTAGGCGTTCTCCATGTCGTCGTCGTTGCGCGGCACCTGCCACCCCGAGGAGAAGAACTTGGCGTCCGGGATGGTCTGCTCCCACGCGAAATACTTCTGCATCAGCTGCGGCACGCGCTCGTCGCCCGTGTACTCGTGGTAGGCCCGCAGGGTGAAGAGCATGTTCTGGTTCGACATCAGGTCGTGGTCGCCGCGCTCCTTCAGGTTGCTGCGCGGGCCGAAGTAGCCGTCCTCGCGCTGGCTCGCAAAGGCCGTCTCGATCCACGGCCGGGCCGCCGCGATGAGCCGCGGATCGTCCAGCACGTAGGCCATGGCGGAGAAGCCGCGCAGCCAGTAGGGCACTTCCTCCCATCCGCTTGCGCCCTCGCCCTTGCGACTGAGCCACGCGTTGTTGTTCGTATTGCAGAACGTGCTGATTTCCGTGAGATGCCCCACGAACCCGTCGGCCTGCAGCTGGAGCTGCCGGCGCAGCCAGCCCTGCGGCTTGACCGCACCGAAGGGCAGTGCAACCAGCGGGCTCGGCAGCAGCGGAGGGCGGTTGCCCGCGTAGTGGGTGTTCGGCTCGGCCGCGTCGGGCCGGTCCACCACGTCCACCCGCTCCTGCGCCCCGGCGGCGGTGCCCGTCAGTATCGCCGCACCCAGCGCCATCACTCCCACATTCCAGCCCGCACGTTTCATTGACTGTCTCCCGACTTCTGACTCCTGACTCCTGACTCCTGACTTCTGAGTCGCTACCTGATCTTCCACTCGCTCGGGCCGGCGAAGATCGCCGGCGCGCACTGGACTTCGATCCGCAAGGCCGAGGTCTGCACGGGGTCGAACGTGACCGTGTTGGGCTTCGCCGGGTCGCGTCCATAGCCCGACGGATTCGGGACCTCGACCCACCGCTCCCCCTGCCGGTAGAGGAGCTTCCACGCCTGGGGCGGCGCGACCGTAGCGTCCGCGGCAGCCGCGTGCCAGGTCACGTCGCAGCCGGTCACGGTCTTCACCGCGGGGTCGCCCATGATATCCACCCCGAACGATTGCGTGACGGCATGCCGCTTCACGGCGCCGTCGTCAAGCCAGGACCGCCACTCGAAGATACCGGACGACCGCTTCGGCCGGGTCTGCGCCTCGATCTTCAGCGCCCGCGTCCGGACCGGCTTGAACTTCACGCGCGTGAAAGCGTTTGTGGCAAACCCGTACCCGCCTTCAAGCTCCACATCTTTCCAGTCGCTGCCGTCCAGGTACTGGAGTTTCCAGTCCGCGGGGTCGGTCAGCGAACCGCCACCCCCCGCCGCCCAATACACCTCGCAGCACCCCACCATCTCCTCCCTGTCGAAATCCTGCCGCACCCAGTTCTTCGTGCCGGCATTGTACATGGCCCAGCCGATCCACTTGAAACAATCGACGTCCCTCGCGCCGGCCGACGGGAGCCGCCCGTCGCGCAGCAGGTCCGGGGCCCCCGGCTTCGGCCAGTACGAGGCGGGCATCGGTTCCGTCGGGGTCCACTCGCGCGCGTCGGGGCCCTCGCCGATCACCGGGAACGCGGAGATCCGCAGCCGCGCCGCGCCCATGGGGATCAGCGTGATGGTCTCGACCGGCTCGGCGGACTTCACCGGGCTGGGCTGGAGCTTGCCGGGCAGGCCCATGCCCGTGTCGGTCCAGTTCGGGATGCGTTTCACCTGCGCGCGCAGCTCGACGGGGGTGCCGTCGTGCGTGAAGACCTCGTTCGAGGCCGGCCAGGGGCGTGCCACGACCTCGAACCCCGCGGCGGGGTTCCGCGGGTCCAGGGCCAGCCCGTAGTTCCACGGCGTCGTGGGCAGAATCTCCCGCGCCGGCCACGCGTCTGTGCCGCCGCACCTCACGTATTCCTCGCCGATCTTCACCGAGAAGGAGAGCGGGCCGCGGCCGACCGACGCGCTGTTGCGGTTCTTCGCCCAGCGCGTGACCACGACCTCCATGGGCAGCGTCAGTTCCAGCGTGTCGCCCGCGGCCCACGTGCGGTCGATGCGGAGGTAGGACAGCGGGCGGCCCTCGACCGCGAGCGGCTGGCCGTTGAGGCGGAGCCGCGGCGCGGCGCACCAGCCGGGGATGCGCAGGTAGAGGGGGAACGCCGCCGTCCCCGCGCAGTCGAAAACGAACTCGACCCGCCCGTCGAAGGGGTAGGGGGTCTTCTCGACGATCGTCACCTGCCCGCCCGTGCCCACCCTGGCCTTGACCGTGCAGGCGCTGTAGAAGACGGCGGCCAGCCCGTTGCCCGGCGTGGCCATCCAGAGGTTCTCAGCAAAGAGCGGCCAGCCCATCCCGGCATTGTGCTGGCAGCAGCGGTGGGAGTGGGGATTCATCGATTGCATGTCGCCCTGGTCGGCCAGCTCGGGAGCCTTGTTGCGCCGGTCGGAGACGATCTGGTTGGGGGAGGTCAGGTAGCGCAGGCCCTTCATGTCCGCCGTCATGGCCGCGGGGAGCGTGTTGTACGCCGCGTTCTCGCAGCGGTCCGCCCACTTCGGGTCGCCGGTGATGCCGAGCAGGATCTCCTGCGAGAGCATCATGTCGACGATGCCGCAGGTCTCGATTGCGTTGCGCGGATCGGTGAAGCCCGGCCGCGCGAACTCGTCGCCGGCGAACATGCCGCCGGGCACCTGCCCGTAGATCCCGTAAATGCTGTCGAAGTTCTTCTCCGTCTGCAGCAGGTAGGCGGGGTCCTTGTTCTGGGGGTAGAACTGGGCGGGCTTGCGGAAGCCCATGGAGTAATCCACGTTGTGGCAGCCCGTGGGTTCCTTCATCCAGCTCGCGCCGCAGCGGCGCAGCTTGTCCGCAAGCTCCAGCAGCCAGGGCTCGCCCGTGCGGTTGTAGAGCCAGTAGACGCTGTCCATGTTGTCGCCATTGCGCGGCACCTGCCAGCCGCCCGCGAAGAACAGCTTGTCCGGAATCTGGAGCTGCCAGCGGAAGTACTGCGTCAGCAGCGGCACGATGCGCGGGTCGCCCGTGTACTCGTGGAACGCCCGCAGGGCGAACATCATCGACATGTTGGGCATTAGGTCGTGATCGCCCTTCTCCTTCAGGTTGGTGCGCGGGCCGAAGTAGCCGTCCTCGCGCTGGCTCGCGATCACCGCCTCCAGCCACTCCCGCGACTCCCGGATGATGCGCTCGTCGCCCAGCGCGTAGCCGAGCGCGCAGAAGCCGCGGAACCAGTACGGCACCTCCTCCCAGCCGTTGGCGCCAACCCCTTCCTTGCTGAGCCACGCGTTGTTGCTCTTCCGGCAGAAGGAGCTGATCTCCGTCAGGTGGCCGGTGAACCCGTCCGCCTCAAGCTCGAGCTGCCGGCGCAGCCACCCCTGCGGGGCGATGGCGCCCGCGGGCAGCTTGATGAGCGGGCTGGGCAGCAGCGGGGCGCGGTTGCCCGCGTAGCACGCGTTGGTTTGCGTGACGTCAGGCTTGTCGACAACCGTAACGGTGTCGGCCGACGCCGGCCGGCCGGCGAGCGCCAGCACAACGGCGAGACGGGGCAGGTGGGACTTCACGGTCATGGGATTCCTCGCGTTCTTCACCAATCGTCGGTCCGGAAGGCCTGGGCCGGCAGCCCGTCTTTGTTGAACAGGTTCGCCCACGGGCACTTGACGTCGTACGCATACCGCACGGCCGCGGGCCTGAGTACCTGCGGCGAGGAGACCACGACGGTTTCGCCGTCGATCGCGGCATCCGCCCACGCGAAGCGCCGATCCTCGCCCGCGATGGCGAACCCCTGCAGCTTGTCGCCGTGGCGCAACGCGAGTCCCTGTCCGATGTGCGTGAAGCGGATGCGGATGCGTCCGCTTTCGACCGCATGGCCCGCGTACAGCGGCCCGTAGATCTCGGCCCGCTTCCCGTAGGCCGCCACCAGCGCCACCTGCGCCGCCCGCGCGCCGTAGCCGGACTTGTTGGGCGGGTGGGTTCCGGGGCTGAGGTCGCTGGCGATGACCATGAACGTATTGGTGAGCGCCAGCAGCTTCACATACTGCTCGCGCACGAACCCGCCCTGCGGCACGCGCTCCGGCGACAGCGGGGCAAACGCCTCGGCGAGCCGGTTGACGGGGTTCTGCGGATCCCAGGCGCAGCCTCCGCCGCTCGGCTTCTGGATGTACACCCAGGGCAGGTCGCCCTGCCCCCACGCCTCGCGCCAGGAGGCGATCAGCGCGCGCATGACCATCGCCGGGCGGGTGCCGGTGATGGAGGGGCCGTTCTCGCCCTGGTCCCACAGCACGCCGCGGATGGCAAAGGGGATCGTCGGCCGGATATACTGCTCGAAGAACTTGCCGACTTCATGGCGTGCCGTGCCCGGCTCCAGCGGCGGTTCGGGCTTGCCCGCCGGGCGCGAGGCGGGGTCCGCGGCCTCCCACTTCTTCAGCCGCTCTTCGTAGGACTTGCGTTCCCGCGGGTACACCGTTTCCGCGTAGGCCCGGATCGCGGCGCGGCACTCCGCGTCGGCCTGAACAGCCTGCGGGGTCACCCAGAAATCCGTCGAGCTGCCGGGGACGGCGCCAAGCACGACGCCGACCGGGACACCCAGCTGCGCCTGCAGGTTGGCGGCAAAGGCGAAGGGCAGGGCGCCGAGGCCGACCGGCGCCTTGGCGACACGCCAGTCTCCCTTGTTGCCCCAGCCGACGCGCACCTGCGGGTGATCCGTGGCCGCCAGCGCCGCCAGGGCGGGGTCGTTCTTCGCCGCCCCCGGTGTACCGACGACCATGTTGGATTGACCCGCGCCCAGCCACACCTCTCCCACCAGCACGTCGTCGATCCGGACCGCGCCGATCTGCAGGACGTCGGGTCCGCCGGCCTTGAGCGGGTCGAGCTTCACCTGCCAGCGCCCATCGTCGCCCGCCTGCACGGTCTTCACCTGGTCCCGGAAGCGCACCGTCACCGTCTCGCCCGGCGCCGCCGTGCCCCAGACCGGCACGGGCCTGTCGCGTTGCAGCACCATGTGCGACCCGAAGACGGGCGCCGGCTTGAGCTCCGCCCGGACGACGGCGGCCGGCCAGGCCAGCAGGCAAGCCAGGCACACCAGCGCCCGCCCGAGCGCACGCAGGCCGATTCCCGTTGCCTTCATTTCCATGCTGCTCCCCAATCTCAGCCGCTACGGCACGGCGCGGTACCAGAATGTCAGTTTCAATTCGCGGCCGGCCTTCACGTTCATCGCCTGCGAAACCGTGGCCGGCGACCCGGCCATGAGGCAGTGCGTCCCGCCGTGCGCAAGCGCCGGGTCGTCGAGGATCCGGGCCCGTTCGCCGGTGGGGTCGAAGTTCCAGGCCTTGGCGTTCTCGAAGTCCCCGTCGAGCAGCTCGGCGCCTTCCAGCTGCACGTCGTCGTACAGCATCCAGCGGCGTTCGCGCACGGAGATGATCTGTCCGCCCAGCACCAGCGTCAGGCGGCCGTCGCGCTCCGGCATGACGGACCATTCCCGCTTGCGCCACTCCATATTCGCGGCCGGGAACGTCAGGTTGGCCTGGTAGGGTTTCGCCTTCCCGTCCACCACCCACGCCGCCGTGGCCGGATCCTTGACCTTAAGCGGGATCTTCTCGTGTCCGCCCTCCCACTTGAAGCGGATGCCGTTGGGCGGGCGGGGGCCGGGGGTGGGGGCTGGCGTCTCCGGGTGCGCCTGTGCGGCCGTGGCCGGCTGCTCCGCTGGCTCCGTGACCGCCGGCAGCCGTGCCGGAGCGGGCTTGACCGCGGGTGCGGGCGGGGTCGGGGTCGGCTTAGGCGCCGGCCGGCTGGCCGGGGGCGGTGCGACGTTTGCGCGCGCGAGCGCCGGTGCGACGGCGGGCGCGGGTCTGGCGGCCGCGCGGTGAGCGGCAGCCTGCCGGACCTTCACGACGGCGACAATGCCACCCGCGAAACACGCGACCACGACCGCGCTGAGGGTCGCGACCAGCGCGCCCGATGACGCCGGCCGCGCCGGCGCCTGCCGCGGCCGCGAGGCTGACTTCGCGCCGGAACGCCCTGCGCGCGAGCCCGCCGCACTCCAGGCGCCCGTTGTGCCGCCCGCGCCCGACCCGACGAGCACGACCCTTTTCGCCGTGCCGCGGGCGCCCTTGTCCGCCGCGTCGTGCGGCCGCGGCTTCGCCTCGGCTTGGCGGGCCGCGAAGTCCACGCGCGCGTTCAGCAGCGGCAGCGCGTGATTGTCCAGGAGGCTGAGGACGTAGGTCCGTTGCTCGCTCTCGGCGGAATCCTGCTCGATCAGCTTCCGGAACGTCTGCACGCTGTAGCTGGTGCGGTGAAAGACCACGGTCTGCGCGGTGTCATCGTAGACGCAGTACGTGGCGCGCGGGTCCTGGGTGCGCGGCATGCCGACCGAACCGGGGTTGACGAGATAGCGGCAGCCGGGCTGCAGCGTGAAGTCCTCGGCGGGCTCGGCGCGGCACGTCCCGTCCGGTTCGAGCACGTACACGGCCGGCGCATGCGTGTGGCCGACGAACAGGAGCGGCTCCGTCCGCGCGAGGAAGGAGGGCTGCGCATCCGCGGCGGATTCGACGTAGAGGAAATCGTCCGGGGCCGAGAAGTCCGAGTGCGTGCAGGCAAAGTCGGGCCCGCTGAATTCCACCGGCAGCGCGGCGAGATACCGCAGCGCCTCGCCGTTCAGCTTGCGCCGCGTCTGCGCGAGCGACGCCGCCGCACCCGGGGTGAAGTTCTCCGTGTCAGTCGACCCCGTCACCGCCGCTTCATGATTGCCTAGCAGCATGTCGTTGACGTGGGCGTTGGCGAGCGACAGCACTTCGGCCGGTTGCGGACCGTAGCCGACCGCATCGCCCAGGCAGACGACGCGGTCGACCCGCTGCACGGACAGGTCCGTCAGCACGGCCTCGAACGCCTGCAGGTTGGCGTGGATGTCGGAGAGGATCGCATAACGCATAGTGCCAGCTTCCTTTGAACACGCATCCCATATCAGCAAAGCCATGCCTGGCGCAAGCGGGTTGGACGGTTCATGGCTCCTGCGACGCCTCTATGCGGAAGAAGCGGTTCGTCGCGTGTGCCGGCACGGGGATCGTCAGCGTGTTGACCGGCGGCGTGGCCACGATGCCGGTCGCGGCGTGCTCGAGGAAGCCCGTGCGCAGCGCGCGCGCGACCGCGATCGCATAAACGTACCCGTCCAAGCTGTTCCAGCGCAGCTCGATGCCCGCCGTCGGCAGGTGTCGGCAGCCGAGGATGACGGGCGGTTCGTCCACCGCGCGCACCGTGAGCACGCCGGTGCCGGCGAACCACAGGTTGGTTTGGTGCGCGGCGGTGCTGCCAATCGCGCCCCACGTGCCGTCAGCCTGCCGGGCGCCGTCGAAGAAGAGCCCGCCGACGGTTTCGTTCACGCCGGTGTTCAGCGTGAGCCGCGGGTAGGTGGCGCCGCTGTGCGCGAGGCGGAGGAACGCGCGGTCGGGCAGCATGTCGTCGGTCGCGCCCCGGTCCTCGAGCACGACCCGCGCCCCGGGCTCCAGCGTCACGGAGCCCGACCCGAAGGCGCCGTTCTTCTTCACGGAGATCAGGCCGGCCAGGTAGCCGCTGCGCGGCGTCATGACGATCGTGCCGCCCGCATACGTGTTGGCGCTGCCGCCGGCCGCGCCGAGCGACCACCGCTCCGCCCCCCCCTCGTACTCCGTCTGCAGGCGCAGGCGGCCGGGCCCGCTGATCGTCCCGAGGATCCCGCCGTCGTGCCGGTCGTAGAAGACGTGGTACTTGAGGTCGCTCGCGAGCACCATGTTGGCCTTGAAGTTCACGCGGCGCGGATCGCTCCCGGTCGCGGGCAGCCAGTTGAACTGCGCCTCGCCGCCGGACGTCTCGAAGGTCATGGTTTCGCCGGCGACGCCGAAATCGACGTACAGCTTCGACGTGCAGTCGATCTGTCCGAGCGTGATCGGTTCGCTCAGCGCGAACACCGTGTAATCGGTGTAGCTGGTGAACTTGGCCGTGTCGCCCGCCGCCTTCGGATAGCCGGCGTCACCGACCCAGTTGACCGGGTTGTTCCAGAGCGTGTTGCCGCCGCCACCGTCCCAGGTGTAGGTCGTGCCGGGCTTGGCCAGCGTGCGGAAGGTGGCGGTCGTATCAGCCCACGCAACCCCGAACGCGTTGCTGGCGAAGTAGCGGTAGTAGTACGGCTGATCCTCGACCAGGTCCGTGACGTTGGCCGTGACGGGGCCCTCGCCGCGCAGGCCGGGCGACAGGTTCCGGGCCCAGACGCCCGCGTTGGTGCCGCCGTCGGCAGTCCCCAGATAGACCCACACGTGCGTCGGCGCGGAGCCGGTCGAGATCAGCAGCCCGTTGAGATTCGCCGAGTCGCGCCTGATGGCATCGGCGGCGCTGTTGGCGATCGTCGGGCGGGCGCTCAGCGTGACGAAGCTCGCGGACGTGTCCGCCCAGCTGTCGCCCGCCGCGTTGGTAGCGTAGCTGCGGTAGTAGTAGCGGGTGTCGGACGCCAGGCCGGGGACCGGGGCGGAGAACGCGCCCACGGCGGTCGGTCCGAGAGGAACCGCGTTCGACCACGCCTGCCGGACGGCGCCGCCATCCGTGGGTCCCCACAGCAGGGAGACTGCGGTCGGCTCGACGTACGTGCGCACCAGGCTGCCGTTCAGCGTGGCGCCGGTGCGCGTCACTTGCGTTGCCCCGGCGCCATTGTCCACGACGGCCGACGGGTCGGTCGTGAAGCTCGCGCTGGCAGCCGCCCACTCGGCGCCCAGGCTGTTCGTGGCATAGGCGCGGTAGTAGTAGCGCGTCCGGGCGCTCAGTCCCGCGATGCCGGCGGAGAAGGCGCCGAGCGCGCGCGGCCCGAGGTCGGACACGCGCTGCCAGTTGGTGGCGGCGGCGCCGCCATCGGTCGGCCCCCAGTAGAGCGCCACCGTGGTGGGCGCGGCCGCGGTGGACAGCAGCATCCCGTTCAGGGTGGCGGTTGACATGGCGATCCCGGTCGCCCCCGTCGCGTTATCGACGTCCGCGGCCGAGCCGCTCACGAAGTTGGCCGTCGTGTCGGCCCAGTCGTTCCCGAGCGCGTTGGCCGCGTAACAGCGGTAGAAGTACGTCCGGCGGGCGCTCAGCCCGCTGACGCTCGCGGCGAACGGGCCGGTCGGTCGTGGCCCCAGCGTTTCGACGTGCGCCCAGGCCCCCCGGTTGGTGCCGCCGTCCGCCGGTCCCCAGCAAAGCGTGATCTCGGTCGGCCCGCCCGCCGGCACGGCGTGCAGCAGGTTCCCCCCGATGGTCGCGTTGCCCGCGACCACGTTCGTGGCGTTGCCATTGCCCACGACGGCGGCCAGGCCCGAGGAGGCGTAGGAGCGGAAGATCGGCTTGGATTGGCTGAGCCCCCAGGTGCCGTCCGCCTTGCGCTCGGCCACCGCGAGCCGATTGGAGGTGACGTGCACCACGTAGAACCCCTCCTTGCTGGTCACCGGCACTGCAACCGAACCGCCGAACTCCATGTGCGGGGCGTGATAGACGTCGATGCCGTTCCACTTGTAGATGGACGTGGTGTGCGTGTGCCCGTGGAAGATGCCGATCACGTTGTAGTTACGGATCGCCTCGTAGTACCGGGCCCGTTCGGCCTCGGTCCACCAGCTCTTCGCGTAGTCGTCCACGCCAAAATGCTGGAAGAGCATCACCGCCTGCCCGCTGTTCCCCACGTTCTTCGCCAGGTCCTCGATGAGGAACTCGAGGCTGCCATGCGAGTTGTAGGGGTTCGTGTTGGCGCCCGGCCGCACGCCCAGCGTGACGCAGTGGACCCCGTCCCAGTTCCACGAACAGTGGAAGCCGTTCGTGGAGAGTCCGGTCAGGTGGCTGCGCCGCCGGTTGCGGGCCACGATGCCGGCGCCCACGATGCTCGTCAACCCGCCGTCATGGTTGCCGTTCAGTTCGGCGGTCACGGGGTATTCGAGGAGCTTCTCGCCGGCGAGGCCATGGTCCTCCACGTAATAGTCGTACTGCCACTGCTTGGCATCCGATGCGGCGTCGCCGCCGAACACGATGCCGCGCGGCGTTTCGACGCTGCCGCCGATCCCGGCGGGGTACGCTGCGCCCGGCAGGGCGTTCATGGCCTGCACGCGGCGCTTGTTGGCCGTCAGGGTCTCGTCCTCGTAGTGGATGTCGGACACGAACAGGAACGTGAGGTCGTTCGGGCCGACCGTGTCCCGGGTCCGGAAACTCCACACCCTGCCCTGCGAGAAGGGCTGCGCGCCGTTGTGCTGGTCCACGCGCCAGAAGTACTCCGCCCCGGGTTGCAGGGGCAGGTAGGCGGCGGGGATCGCGCAGTTGGTGACGCCGGCCGCCAGGCCCTCGATGTCCGGCGTCGCGGCGGCCGCCACCGCATTCGAACTGGTCCCGAAGTAGACGTCCTGCGTCACCGCGTACGCGCCCGGCCGCCACGCCAGTTGCGTCACGTCCGCCGCGACGTTTCGGTGGCCGTTCCGCGGGACCGGGTTCCACGACCGGCCCAGGTCCGGAAAGACGAAGCTCTTGCGGTACGTGTTTCCCCACGTGTTCGCCCCGGTGCTGGTGGCGAGGAGAATCTCGTTGGCCGGCGTGATGTGCGCCGCGTTCAGGGAGCCGTTCTGGCCGGAGACTGTGTAGCCCTGCCAGTTGTAGCCGTACGGCGCGCCCTGGTGGCCGTGCAGGATGAGCACGACGTTGTAGCCGTCCAGCTCGCGGGGATAGGCGAGCTTCTGCCAGGCCGGCCACCAGTCGGTCAGGAAATCGTAGTGATGCAGCGTGATGACCGGCCGGCCGCTGTCGCCCACGTTGTTGGCCAGGTCCCACTTCAGGAACGCCAGCGCGGATTCCGGGTTGTGCACCGAGCTGTACGTGTTCTCGGTCGTCCACTTGTCGGCGGGGTAAATGCCCAGCGCCACGAAATGGACGCCGTCCCAGTCCCAGGAGTAGTGCAAACCGTTGGTCGAGATCGCCGTGAGGCCGGGCCGCAGCAGGTTGCGCGCGATGATGTCTTTCTGGACAAAGCGCGTGGCGTGCAGGTCGTGGTTGCCGAAGCACTCGTACACCGGGTACGTGCAGACGCCTTCGCCGTTGACGCCGTAGTCGGCCTTCCACAGCGCCCACTGCGCGGGCCCCTTGGCGAGGTTGCCGGCGTCGTTGATCAGGTCGCCGAGCGCCACCACGCCGCGCGCGGGGCCCACGCTGCCGCCGCCCAGCGCGGTCGGATACGTGTAGCCCGCCATGGCGTTGATCCGGCCCACCCAGTTCGTGGCCCCCCCGTCCAGGGCGCCGTAGTGCGAGTCCCCGTAGCTGTAGAACGTGACATCGGCGCTGTTCGCGGGCCCGGCCGCGCTGACCCACCAGGTGGCCGCACACAGTGCGGCCAGCATCTTCCGCCATCCCATCTCGCTGCTCCTTCCGTACGCCAACGCGACGCGCACCCGCCACCGCTGGTCGCGGCCGTGCCCTCCCGGCCGCACGCCCTGCTCCGGTTACCGGACGCTGAAAACCGTCGCCGGCGGTCCGACGACCTTGAGCTCGCCACTGCCGATCACGCCGAACCACGTGGCGTTCTTGTGCTGCGCCGCGCTCGCCGGCGAACCCCACGACCCGCCGGCCTGCTCCTCCCACTGGCCCGTCGCCGGGTTCCGGAAGAAGAGATGCGCCACCATGTCGCTCACGCCCGCCTCCAACTCGACGGTCGCATGCGTCGTCCCGTTGTCGTCGAGGTAGAGCGAGGTCGCATCGTGGAGCGCGCCGCCCGCGGCGGCGACGCTGGCCACGTACAGCTCCGCGTCCGCCGCTACGACCGTGTCGCCGAGCCCCGTCGCCCACTGCTTGTTGAGGCGGAACCCGGCGCGGGTGCCCAGCTCGTTCTTCAGGAACGTCGTGCCGCCCTCGTGTGTGTTCGGGCCGGCGCCGCCGCGAAGCTCCAGGCGCGAGTTCTGCGCCGAGTACTTGTTGCGATTCCATTTTACGGTCAGCTTGCCGGGGCCGCCGATATTGCCGGTGATGTGTCCGTTCCCAGAACCCAAAGTCGTGCTCGTGTTGCAGGCCTTGTCCTGGCAGGAACCGTCCCACGTCAGGCTGGACTGCAGGTACATGTTCACGGCGGTGAAGCAGCGCAGTTCCTCGCCCGCGCCGTACCGCGTCTTGAACAAGGCTTCGACACTCGGGTTGCCCGTGTTCCAGGTCAGCGTGCTGCCGGCAACGGATCCGGGGACGATCGCGATGTCGTCACCCTGGTTCTTGTTCTTCGAGAACGTTCCGACCGTCCTGTCGCCGTTCATCTCCATGTGCCTGCACGTCTGCGGGGAAATCGCATTGTCGATCAGCAGGCTGTCGCCCGGCGCACTGGGATAGCCGGAGTCGCCCACGTAGTTCAACGGATTGTCCCAGGCCGCGACCACGCGCGCCCCGTCGTAGTAGAAGATTTGCGGAAGCACGGCCATCGTCTGGCTCCCCTGGGCCGGTCCGTCCTGCTGGTAGTTGATCAGGCCGCCGGACCCCGCGTATTCGTAGACCGCCACGTGGTAGGTCCGCCCGCGCAACAGGCCGGTGACCGGCACCGAAGCGACGTCGCCGTAGGCCACGACAGAGCCGCCGCCGAGCGCGGAGCCCGCGCCGTAGGCCGGATCGGCAGCGTAGGTCGCGATGCCGTCCGCCGGCCCCGTCGAGGGGGCCGCGCCCTCGCGCAGCACGACGAGCCGCCCACCGCCGCCGCCGCCCGCGGTCCACGACACGGTCATGGTCGTTTCCGTGACGTCGGCGAACTGCACGGCGGAAGCCGCCAGCGGCTCCATGTAGAACTCGACGTCCGTCGGCGTGTACCCGACGTCGACGCCGTTCTCGGCCCAGCCGCGCGCATAGACGTGCGCGCCCGGCGTCAGCCCCGTGCGCGGCTGCGTGAAGGCGCCTGCGACGGGTCCCGGGATCGCGAGCCGGTTGCCGGTGGGGGCGGGGGCCGGGCCCCAAGCCGTGCCGTGGCTGGTGATGGGCGACAGCCCGTCGTCCTCTACCGTGGCGCCCAGCGTGACGGTCGTGGTGTCGATGGCCGCCACCGTCGGCGAGGAGAGTATCGGCGCCGTCTGGCTGAAGGTGGTTGCCTGGCTGCCCTCCGGCGGGGCGTCCTGCTGGTAGTTGCGCAGCGTCCCCGTGCCCGCGAACGCGAACAGCCTGACGTGGTACGTGGCGCCGGGCGTCAGCCCGGTCACGGTGACCGAGGCGTCCGTGCCGGCATACACGGCGTAGCTTCCATCCGGCAGCCCGGTGCCGGCCGTGCCGAAGGCCGCGTTGGCGTCGTAGCTCGCGCCGTCGTCAGGCACCCAGGCCACGGGGTTTCCCTGCCTGACGGCCACCAGCGTGCCGGCGCCCGCCGTGCCCTTCGTCCACGAGATTGTCAGCCGCTTGTTCTGCACGTCGCTGAAGACAATGGCCGCATCCTGCTCCGGCTCCGTGAAGAAGGTTGCGTTCGTGGAGTAGAGCCGGCCGTCGACCGCGTTCTCGGCCCAGCCGCGAACGTAGTACGGCCGCCCGGCCTGGAACCCCGTGCGGAGGTGGGCGAACGTGCCGTCGCCCGCGCCGGCGGCCGCGCTGTTGCCCGTCGGATCCGCGGCCTCGCCGTAGACCGTCCCGCGCGCGGTCACGGTCTGCCCGTCGGCAACCACGGTGGCGCCCAGCGTCGCCTCGGTCGTGTCAAGGCCCGCGACCGTCACGGCCGCGACGCTCATGGGGCTCTCCAGGACGGTCAACAGCCCCGGCCCGGCAAACCAGTCCGGCTGCGGATCGTCCGCGCCGCTGCCCGTGTTCCCGTACGTGCCCCTGGCCTGCTGCACACCGTCGAAGTAGAGCCGGCGGACGGTTTCGTTGACGCCGGCGTTCAGGGTGAGCTTCCCGAAATTCGCGCCGCTGTGCTGCAGG
>CAYOBW010000006.1:0-71277 GCA_964402115.1 uncultured Victivallales bacterium | reverse complement strand
GGGGTTTCTGAAGAGCTGCCTGCCTGCGGGCCGTGTTGCGGGTGTGGGCTGCGTATGATAGACTGATTGTTGGATAGGTCGAAGCGATCGCGCCTGACCTTGGAGCGAAAGGCGGCCGGCGGACCGTCTTGCGCACAATGCCAGCCGAGGAGACTGAAGCGGCTTCATGCAGGCTTTCACAACATGTGCGGAAAAGGTGGTTATGGCCCCCGGCGGCTGCCTCCAGCACGGGTGGCGAGCGCTAAGGCCGGTCACGGCGGCCGTTGCGCTCCTCACCACCGTGGGAACGGTTGCCGCGGCCGCGCCCGTGACGGTATCCTACACGTACCGGTCATCGGTCTCGACCGATGCCAACGGACCCCTGGACCTGACTGCGGAGTTGAACTACAACCCGGCCGTCAGCAATGCCCCCATCGCGGTCGTCATGCACGGGTTCTCGGACCTGAACGGCAATTTCGATCGCGTGCGCTTGAACGCCAAACACCTGCGCGACAAGGGTTTCTTCGCCATCAGCGTCGCCATGCGCAGGCGTGACTGGTCGGACGGCATGCGCGACAGCGGAGGCGTTGAGGTGCATGACATCTACGACGCGGTGGAGTCCGTGCTGCGCAGCCATGCCACGAACGTGAACGCCGGCATCGTCTACATCACGGGCTACTCCGGCGGCGGCGGGAGCGTGATGTCGGCGCTCACCAAGTTCCCCGATTACTTCAACGCAGGGACGTCCTTGTTCGGCATGTCGGACTACGGATACGATCCGGTGACGAGCTGGTACTTCAACGGCGCCGATTTCAGCCACCGGCAGATCCTGCGCGACAGTGTCGGCGACCCGGATGCGGGAAGCGTGGCGGTCACGGACCGTTACCACGCGCGCGCTTCCGCGCTCGCCTCCGCCAATAACCCGTACACCGAGATTCACCTGTTTGCGGACGAAACGGAAACCCTTTGCCCTCGCGTCAACAACACCGCCTACTACCAGAACGCGGTGAACCAGGCCCGTTACGAGGGCGAGTTCGACAATATCCACGTGCATGTCGGGCAGAGCGGCCAGTACGTGGACTTCAACCAGGACGGCCTGCAGCAACCGAACGAGGAGCAGTCGTGGCCGCACGGGTGGCCCACAATCGATCAGCAGAATGCCGCGGAAGCGTGGTTCATGAACCGTCTGCTGGCCGGCCGGATTTCCAGGCCGCAGCTGAGGCTCACGGGCCGACTGGTCGTACCAGGCTTCGTGAGAACGCGTCCGTTCTCGTGCTGGGCGGGAGACGGGCAGGCGGGCATGGCCCAGTTGGACTACAACGTAACCGGCGCGATCTGGTCTTTTGACCTGCAGGTGCTGAGCCTCAACCGAGAGTTGCCGCTGCGGTTGACCGTCTCGAACATGGCGCGGAGGGGGCAGCGGATGGACGTCGTGCGGAACGGGCAGTGGCTGGCCTCTTTTCGAGTCAGCGGCGAGCATGCCGTGGGAGGGCTGCAGCACGGCGACCACGTCGACTTCATACCGACGCCGCAGGAACCGCTGCGTATCACGTCCGCCCGCGTGACCGGCGCTGCGCTGGAGGTGCAGGCAACGTCGGCGGTGCCGGGTGAAATCTGCCAGCTGGAGTACACGACCAACTTGGCGACACACGCATGGACGCCTGTCGGCGGACGCGTCATGGCGACGTCGACGACGGTCACGCTGCGAGACCCTGAACACACCGGCAACTTGCGCCGCTGGTACCGGGTCGCGTCGGTGCCCTAGGCGTGATTCGGGTCGCCGCAGGGGGCTTGCCGCGCGCGGCGAAACGGCGTACAAGAGACAGGCAAGGAAAAGAAGGAGGGCTTATGCGAAACGCGATCGGCATGCTGCTGCTGGGCCTGGCGTGCGGCAGCTTCGGATCCACCGGCGTGCGGGCTGACGAAACCATTTGCTTCGAGGCGGAAGCGGCGACCAATGTGGTCGCGCCCATGGCCGTGGGCGATGCCGCCCAGCCGGCGGCAGACCCCGCCTGGCCGGCGGCGAAGGAGGCTTCCGGCAACCGCTACCTGGAGATTCCGCAGGGCAAGGGCAATCCGCCGGAGGTCAAAGCCGGCGAAGCGGCCTGGAGTTTCACCCTCAAGGAGGAAGGCACGTACTACCTCTGGTGCCGGGTGTGGTGGGCGGATTCGTGCGGCAACTCGTTTGACGTCAGTCTCGACGGCGCCAAGCCCTTCATTTTCGGGCAGGACGCGACCTACAAGAGCTGGCACTGGGTGCGCTCGCCCCTGCGGTTATCGCAGCTCGAACTCAAGGCCGGCACGCACGCGCTGAAGATCGGCAACCGGGAAGACGGCGTGCGCGTGGACCAGCTGCTCCTCACCAACGACAAGCGGTTTGTGCCGGTGGACATCGAGACCGTCACCGCCGCGGGCAGGTAGCCTTTGAACTCCGCCTCCCTGCTCAACCGCATCGTCTTACTTGGCACGCTGCTCGTCATCGCGGTGGCGCCCACCCAGTACGGCATCGAAGTCGCGAAGAAGACCTACCTCTGCGTCGTGGACCCGCTCGTGTGGCTGGTGGCCGCGCTGTGGGGCCTGCGGGTGCTGCTGACCCGCGACTGGCGCGCCATACGCTGGCCGCCGGCGGCGGCCTGGTTGTTTCTCGCGCTGGCGGCATTGTCCCTGACACGCTCCGACAACGTGAAGGGGTCGGCCAAGGATCTGTTCCAGTTCGTCGAGTACTTCGCGGTGGCCGGCATGCTCTTTGCCGCGCAGTTCGAGGCGGCGGAGCCGCGCGCCTGGGCGCGGCGCGTCTTTCTCGCCACGGTGGCCGTCGTGGTGGCTTGCGCCGCGGTCCAGTATGCCCTGCCCGCCGTGCCGGCCTTCAAGGTGGCGGGCACGTTCGGCAATCGCAACGTATTCGGCGGCTTCCTGTCGCTGGCCCTGCCGATCGTCCTGGGGTTGCTGTTCTACGATCCGGCCTGGCCGCGCCGCCTGGGCTACGCGGCACTGCTGGCGGCCGGCCTGGCCGTGACCCTGTCCGGTGCCACGCTGCTGGCGCTGGGCGTCGCCGGCGTGGGCATGGCGGCGGTGCGCGGGCGGCTGGCCCTGCTGGCCACCGTGGCGCTGCTGGCCGCGTTCGTTCTGTACGGCCTGCCCAATCTGCCGCGCCGCAATCTCGACACGGCCTACGACTCCGTGGCCCTCTTCAATGGCGAAGCGGAGGTCTCCACCCGCTACACGGAGTGGCAGGCCGCCTCGTTGCTGGTGCTCGACAACCCCCTGCGCGGCGTGGGCGCCGGCAACTACCAGGGCAACGTGGGGCGCTACTTCGGCACGCTGCCCGATCCCGCCGGCCGCACGGCCGAGCCCGATTCGCAGAACCTCTACCTCGTGCTGGCCGCCACGCTCGGGATTCCCGGCCTGCTCGCGTTCGCGGCCCTGCTCGCCACAGGTGCGGCCGGCGCCGCCCGGCAGTTCGCGCGCGCGCCGGACGCCGTCTCGCGCGGCCTGGCCCTGGGCCTGCTGGGCAGCCTGACGGCCTACGCGATCAACTGCGTGTGGAGCCCGCTCCTGGTGCGCGGCATCGGCGTGCCGCTGGCGCTCGTCTGTGCCCTGGCCACGACGGCGCTGGCCGCTCCAGGACGGCGTGCACCGGCGCCGGAATGAAACGACCTGCCGCCGGGGCCGGCCACGGGCGCGGCAGACGAAGCGGGCGTGGCAAGGTTGCTGCGCTTCCCGCTTGCGGAAAACCCCGCTTCCGGCGAGTATGAGCGCCGTGTGGCGGTGGGCACGGCGGATGGCACGCCGACAATGGCCCTGCCGCTGCCCGACGGGGAATGCGCGCAAGGCTACCGCATCGGCGCCGTGCGCGTGCATCGAGAGGGGGACGCCATGGCCGCAGACCGGGAGCAACTCTACGCGCAACGCCTCAACCGCTACACCACCGCCATGCGCGGCGGCATGCCCGACCGGGTCCCGATCCGCCCGTTCGTCGCGGAGTTCTGTGCCAAGTACGCCGGGATGACCTGCCAGCAGGTCACCCACGACTACAACCAGGCGTACGAAGCCGTGCTGCGCACCGCCGCGGACTTCGACTGGGACGCGATGGTCTGCAACATGGTCTGGGTGTGGACCGGCCTGACGCAGGCCATCGGGCTGAAGTACTACGCCATACCGGGCCTGCACATCGCCCCTGACGTCGGCTTCCAGTATCGCGAGCCGCCCGAGGACGGCGCCTTCATGCGCGCGGACGAGTACGACCGGCTGATCGACGACCCGACAGCGTTCTTGCTCGACGTCTGGCTGCCGCGCGTGGCCGCGCCCATGGCGCCGGCGGGCGCCCCGGTAACCGCCGCGCACAACCTCTCGCTGCTGAAGGGCGGCATGGCGATGATGCAGTACTTCAACTCCATCGGCGGCCAGGTCCAGCGCATGCGGCAGGAGACGGGCACGGTCTCCGCCATTGCCGGCATCCTGAAGGCGCCCATGGACATCCTCGCGGACAAGCTGCGCGGCTACCTGGGCCTGCTCGACGACCTGGAGACGCAGCCGCACAAGGTGCGCGCCGCGTGCGAGGCGCTGGCCCCGCACCTGTTCGCCGTGGCACTGGGCAGTTCCGACCCGACCGGCACGGTGCCCATCGGTTTCTGGATGCACCGCAGCTGCGTACCGATGGTGAAACCCGAGCACTTCAGCAACATCTTCTGGCCCACCCTGCGGCCGATCATCGAAGAGCTGTGGCGGCACGGCCGGCAGACGCTCTTCTACGCGGAGGGCAACTGGGATTACCACCTGGACGCTTTCGCCCAGCTGCCGGCGCACAGCATCGTGTATCACCTGGACCAGGGCAACCCGGCGAAGGTTTTTGCGAAGCTGGGCGGGCGGTTCTGCCTCTCCGGCGGCATTCCGAACGCCCTCCTCGCCTACGGGACGCCGGAGCAGGTGCGTGCCAAGTGCCGCGAGGTGCTCGCCATCGCGGCCCGCGACGGCGCGTACATCATGGACGCCAGCGCCATCGTGCAGAACGACGCGCGGGTCGAGAACATGCAGGCCCTGACGGAAGCGACGCTGGAGCACGGCGGCTACCCGCGCGGCCACTCCGTGCCGCCCGCCGCCCGCCCCCCAGCCACCGGCACGCCCGCCGCCATCGGCCGGCCCACGCGCACGCCGCCGGGCGCCTGCGTGCCGTGGGAGCGCGCCGCCCCGGACTGGCCGGCCGTCACCGGCGACCCGCGGCTGGTCGCCGACGTCTGGAACCAGACCGACGGGCTCGCCTACATGTACGCCTGGCAGGTGCTGGAGTCGTTCTGACGCCGGCGGTTATATGATTGCAAACTGGTCTCATTTTGACTAGGTTGCCGGCTGTTTTTCGGGAGACCAGGATGGCCGCACCAACCCAAGCATCCGCGAAGGCGCCGGCCAAGGCGCCGGCGAAGCCGAAGTGGATCAACTGGCAAGCGCCCATGCAGCGCGTGCTCTTCGCGCTGGTCCCCACCATCGTGGCCGCCGTCTACTTCTACGGCTGGCGCGCCCTGCTCATGCTGCTGCTCGTGAATGCCGCGGCTTACGGCGTCGAATACGCCTTCACGCGCCAGTGGAAGCAGCCGGTCTCGTCAGCCGTATTCGTCACTGGCACGCTGTTCGCCCTGTCCCTTCCGCCCACCCTGCCGTTCTGGATGGCCGTCGTGGGCATCGGCTTCGGCATGCTGTTCGGGAAGATGGTCTTCGGCGGCTTCGGCAAGAACGTATTCAACCCCGCGCTGACCGGCCGGGCGTTCATCTACGTCAGCTTCGGCGCCGCCATGACGGGCTCCTGGGTGGACCCCGTGCCCGGAACGCTGGGCGGACTGGCGGCCTATGCGGCTGACGCCGTCACGCAAGCCACGCCGGGGCTGGACCTCAACAGGCTGCACACCGGTTCGTACACGCTGCTGCAGTTGCTGGTGGGCCGGGTGCCGGGCATCCTGGGCGGCACCAGCGCCCTGCTGGCCCTGCTGGGGGGGGCCTATCTCCTCTGGAAGCAGACGGCCAACTACCGCATCGTGGCGGCGGCGACGGCGGGCTTCCTGCTGGCCCAGGCCGTGATCTGGAAGACGTCCCAGGGGGCAGCGCCCCTGCCCGCCCTGCTCTCCGCCAGCACGCTCTTCGGTTTTCTTTTCTTCGCAACCGACCCCGTGTCCGCCTGCATGACCAACGCGGGGCGCTGGTGGTATGGGGCCTTCATCGGGATCATGTCGGCGCTGATCGGCAAGTACTCCTCCTGGCCGGCGGGGACGATGTTCGCCATCCTGCTGGCCAACCTGTTCGCCCCCATCACGGACCACGTCATCCGGGAAATCGAGAAGAAGCGGGCGGCGCCGGAGGCGGCTGAGGCATGAGCGCAACCCGCAAGTCCCCCCTCAAGGAGCGACTCTGGACCGTGTTCTTCATGTTCGCCGTCACCCTTGTTTCCATTTCCATCATGGCGGCCCTGCATCAGTTGACGAAGGAGACGGTCCGCCAGAACGAGGCGCTCTTCATGATGCGGGCCGTGCTGGCCGCCGGCGGTCAGGCGGTGCCAGCCGGGCGGGCGGAGGTCCTGACCCGATTCGCCGCCACCGTGGACACGAATCGGGTTGCCGCTGGGCAGGGTTACTGGATCATCAAGGATGCGGAGAACGGCCAGCCGCGCGGCTTCGCCTTCCTGCGAGCCGGCATCGGGCTTTGGGGCCGCATCACGGCCGTCGTCGGGCTGGATGCGAAACTGGCCGCCTGCACCGGCGTCGCGTTCGTGGAACAACAGGAAACGCCGGGGCTCGGGGCCCGCATCGTCGAGCCCTGGTTCCAGGAACAGTTCAAGGGCAAGACCGGCCCCTTCGCATTCGTCAAGGAGGGCACCCGTTCCACCGCCGCCACCGAGTTCGATGGCATCACCGGCGCCACGATCACGACCAAGGGCGTGCGCGACATGCTGAACCAGACTCTCAAAGACGCGCCGGGACTGATCGCCGCAGGGGGAAAGTGACACGACCATGGCAGACTCCGTCAAGAAGATCACGCTGAGCAACCTGGGGGCCAACAACCCTGTGTTCGCGCAGATCCTGGGCATCTGCTCGACCCTGGCCGTAACCAACGTGCTCAAGAATACGCTGGTCATGTGCCTGGGACTCATTTTCGCCACGGGCCTGTCGAGCTGGACCGTATCCCTCCTGCGCCGGTGGATTCCGGGCCGCGTGCGGATGATGGTCGAGGTGCTGATCATCGCCTGCTACGTGATCGTGGTGGACATCGTCCTGCGCGCCACGGCGCCCGACATCTCGCGCCAGCTCGGGCCGTACGTCGGACTGATTATCACGAACTGCATCGTCATGGGCCGGGCGGAAGCCTACGCCCTGACGAATCCGCCCTGGCCTTCCCTGGTGGACGGTGTCACGTCGGGCGTGGGTTACGCGTACGTGCTGCTGATTATCGCCTTCTTCCGCGAACTCCTTGGCGCCGGAACGATCTGGGGACATACCGTACTCGGCGCCTGGTGGGAGAACTGGGCCATCATGATCATGGCGCCCGGCGGCTTCTTCATGCTGGCAATCTTCATCTGGATCGTCAAGGGCGTGATTCTCAAGCCCGCTCCGGCCGCGAAGTAGCCGCCGCCTCAGGCATCCACACTGCCCACGCTGAACGTGACAGGCAGGTCGCGGCGGCGGTGCCAATCCGGATCCTGGGCTTCCTGCGTATCCTTGTAGCTGGGCAGGATGCGGTAGTAGACTTCGAGCATCAACGCGCAGAGCGCGGTGTTGTATACGCGGCCGTAGGACTCGTCGGCGCCGATCGTTTCCCAGTAGCCCACTGCCACGGCCCGTCCCCGCGGTCCGGGCAGGGCGTCCGGCAGCACCTGCTGGTTCCGGCACAGCTGCGCGGCGAACTGCCGGTCCCACTGCTTCCACGCCTCCCCGCCCTCCTGGAAGAACGCCTGGGTCTCGTAGTACCAGTAGTAAAGCGGCCGGCCAGGCTGTGGCTCCCAGCGGCAGGCCGCATGACCGCGCAGCCAGCGCAGGCCGTTGCGCACGGTCGGGTCGCGTCCCTGGCCCAGTATCTGCAGGCACAGGACACCTACGCCCGTGAGCCGCCCCTCCCCGGGCGCCGTGTACCCGAAGCCGCCCGCCGGTGAGGCATTGGCCTGCACGCCGCGGACGGCTCGCTTCAGCGCATCGTCCACGCCGGACCGATCCAATCCCGCCATCAGGGCGGCCTTCAGCGCCTGGACACACCAGCCGCCATACGAAAGGTCGTTGCGGGGGTCAGCAGGGCGAGCGCAGTTGTAGGTCCACCCTCCGCTGGCCTGCTGGCCATCCAGAAGCACCTGCACAGCCCGCCCGGCTGCATCCTTCAGCAGCGGAATGCGGGTCATCGTGAACGCCTCGCACAGTGCATAGGCCGCAATCGGCTGCGCGTAGGCGTGAGGGTCGCTACCCTCGAACCGCCCGTCGGGCTGCTGATGCACGACCAGCCACCGCAGCGCCTGTTCAACCGTCCCGCCAAACTCCGCGGAGACCGGGGTCTCCCCATGCCCCAGGTACGCGAGCACCGCAAACGCCGTCATCGCCGCCGGCACTCCGCCGCCGTAGGCTTCCCCGCCGCCGGAGCCGCTGCGCCAGCAGCCGTCCGGTTCCTGGTGCAGCTTGAGCCAGCGCAGGGCGCGCAGCACGGCGTCGTCCCCGCCCGCGCCCACAGGGCCCGGGCCATCGGGACCCGGGCGGCTGCTGTAGGGCCCCCGCAGCCTGGGCAGGCTGCGAATCGTCGTGCTGCCCCCCAGAATCGGCCCCCGCGGGGCTTGCGCCGGCAGCGGCGTGGGATCGGACGCCGTACCACCGATATCCCCCGCAGGAACGTCTGCCCCCGCCGTGGTCACATCCGGCAGCTCCGGCACGGGCAGGGGCTCGGGCGGAGCCACCGGATCCAACGGCTCGGGCAACGAAGAGGCGTCGCGTGTCACATCCATGAACCCGCCAACAGGCGCTGCCCGTTCAGTTGGTACAAGGCAAAGCAACAGCAGCAAGAGAAGCGGCACGGCAACCGCCAGCAGCGGCGCCGCCAGCCGCTGCACCTGCAGGCGCGCCCACTTGTGGTCCCCCGTGTCCGCGGGCCGCTGCAGCCCCAGCCAGACGCGCCGCCACTTCTCCATCACGCCCGGTTCCACGAACAGCTCGTCCAGCGTGTGGAAGTGCGCTTCCAACTCGTCGATCGCCGTTGTTGCCGGCTCGTTGTGCGGCGCGTCCGTCTGCATGTCGGCCTCCCCTTCAAGTAAGGCCTCCCTGTGTTCCCCGCCTTCACCAGGGTACACGCCTGCGTATATGTTTTTATTAGGGCGGCGGGCTTACTGGCTGAACACGGACAGGCGCTCGAAACGATTGGCGCGGCAGGCATCCAGCACCTGCATCAGCGAGCCGTGGCGCGAACCGCCCTCGCACCGAATGACGACGGGCACGCGCGTGCTGATCCGCCCCAGCGCGCGCAGGTGCGCGTCGAGCTCCTCCAGCGTGACGGACCGCCCGAGCAGCGTCAGCGCTTCGCGGCCATCCGCCGTGCCCCTGATCGCGATTTCGACCAGCTCCACCGCGGGTCCGCCGCCCGCCTGCGGCCTGGCGGCCGCGAGCATGGCGTACAGGTCCTCCTGCTTGAGCGTCACCAGGAAGAAGATCAGGAGTTGGAAGACGACGTCGATCATCGGCGTCATGTCGAGTCGCGGGTCCGTTGCGCGGCGCCCTGTGCGGCGGTTGAGCAGCTTCATCGGCACACCTCCAGGCTGGCGGACCGGCGCACGCTGCGTCGGTCCCTTTACATGACGCAACGCCCGGTCGGCCCGGTTTATTAGAGACTGGAGGGGGGCGCGAGGCTGAACAAAAGCAAAACCCCCGCGACGCTCGGCGGCGCGGGGGTTTTGCGAGAGGACGACGTTCAGCTCAAGCCTTGATGTCGATCTTGATGTCGCCTGTCTTATCCTCGAGCACAGGCGCGTCATCTTCCTTGATCGTCTGGTACGTCGGCAGGAAGCGGTAGTAGACCTGCAGCATCAGCGCGCACAGCGTCGTGTTGTAGGTAAAGCCGTAGTTCTCGTCGGCCGTCAGCGACTCCCAGTAGCCGATATCCACCATGCTGCCCTTCGGGCCGGCGATGGCCTTGGGCACGACCTTCTGGTTGCGACACAGTTCGGTGGCGAACAGCCGGTTCCATTTCTTCCAGTCCTCGCCACCGTGGTGAAAGAATGCCTGGGTTTCGTAGTACCAGTAGTAGATCGGCCGGGCGCCCTGGTTGCCGCCCTTGTCCCATTTGCAGGTGGAGTGCTCGCGCATCCAGCCCATGCCGCTCTGGACCTCGGAGTCCTTCTGGTGGCCAAGCAGCTGCATGCAGAGAACGCCGGCGCCGGTCAATCGCGTGGAACCTTTATCCGTGTAGCCGAAGCCGCCGTACTGGGCGGCGTTCTCCTTGTAGCCGCGCACACCGTCTTCAATGCTCTTCTTCAGGTCCTTGTTCTGCAGGCCGGCCATCTTGGCGGCCTTGAGCGCCTGCCCGCACCAGGCAGAGTAGGATGTGTCGTTGCGCTTGGGATTGGGCTTGCTGCAGTTGTAGTTCCAGCCTCCGCCCGCCTGCTGTCCCTCGATGATCACATCGATGGCCTTCTCGGCCACGTTTTTCAGCATGGGTATCTTCGTCATGCCATACGCTTCGCAGAGCGCGTAAGCCGCAATCGGGTGCCCGTACTCGTGTGCGTCAGCTCCCTCGAAATGCCCGTTCCCCTTCTGGTTCGTCGCCAGCCAACGGATCGCTTTCTCGACGGTTTCGCCGAACTCCTCGGAGGTCGGCGTCTCGCCATGGGCCAGGAAGGTCAGCAGTCCGAGTCCGGTCATGGCGGCGGGCACGCCCGAGGAGTAGTTGACGCCGCCACCCGCGCCCGCCATCCACTTCCCGTCGTATTCCTGGTACTTCTTCAGCCAGCGCAGGGCGCGGAGAACCGCCTCCTCCGTGCCGGCAGGGGCGCCGTGCCGGCCCATCAACGAGCCGCGCATGCCGGGTGTGCGACTCCCGTAGATGCCGCGCATGATGACGGGGCTCTTCACGATCGCCACGGCATCGACGGGGGTCGGCTGCGGACTGAAGTCCGTCGGTGGCGCGTTGACGACCGGCTGATCCACGGTCACCTCGGCGTCGTACGTGATTTCTGTCTCGGGTTCGGGTATGTCCTGCTTGATCTCCTCGATCTTGTCGAGTTCCTCGATCTTTTCCGGGTCCACGATCTGTACGGTCACATTGCGCGCGGGTCCGCTCCCCGCCGGCACCAGAGCCATGATGAGCAACAGGAGGGCCGGCACGACCACGGCCGAAATGGGCGCCGACAGGCGAATCATCTGCAGGCGAGCCCACTTGTGCTCGCCCGTGTCCATAGGCTGTTTCAACCCCGCGAAAACGCGCTGCCATTTCTCTTTGAAGGAGAGCTCGTCAAAGAGCTCCATCATGTCGTGAAAATGCGCCTTCAGCTCGTCCATGTCCTGGGGACCGGTCGGCACACCTTCCACCGGGGGTTGAACCAGATCGTCGCTCATGTCTTCATGCTCCCGTTACGATCATCCGCGGGCGCCCACTGCGCCCTGTCACTCGCTATAACGTCCGGGCCGCGCCGCGTCTTAGGCCCAAGCTTTTTACAAGCTGAACACGGCGAGGTTCTTGAGGTCGTACTTGGCACACACATCCAGCACCTTCATCAGGTTGGAGTGTGGCGACTTGCCGTGACACTTGATGATGACGGAGACGCTCTTGCTGACGGAGGAGAGCCGGGCCACCTGCCGGTCCAGCTCCCGGAAGGATATCTGCCGCCCCTGAAGGGCAACCCCTTCGCCGCCCAGTTCACGATTGTCGTAGACAATAACCTCGAACAGTTTGACCTGTTCCTCGGGCTTGCTGGCGCCCGGTGCCGGCCGGGAGATCTCCAACCGCCCCAGAATGTCCTCCTGTTTCAGCGTCACCAGGAAGAAGATCAGCAACTGGAAGACGACGTCGATCATCGGCGTCATCTCCAGCTTGACTCCCTCGACCATCATCTTGCGTTTGGCTGTGGCCATGGCGACGTCCCCCCCGAGAACAAGTTGTCGATGATTACTTGCTTCTCTGTGCTTTCGATTCCTTCGACTCCTGGATGCCGAGGAAGTTGATCTTCCAGATGCCGATGCTGGAGCAGATATCCATCACTTTGCGCACGTCAGAGTGCTTCGTGCGCTTGTCCGCACGGATCATGACGGGGAAATCCCCCGAGTTCTTGAACCGTTGCGTCACGATATGCTTGAAGTAGGCTTCCGACATGCCGCAGTTGTACATGGAAATCGCCCCTTTGCGGTCAACCTCCACGATCATGGCGCCACGGGTTTCCTTGAGCAGCATGCCGTGCTTGGCATCCTCCAACTCGATATCCTGCTTGAAACTCTCGTTGATCTTGAACGTGACGATGAAGAAGATGATGAGCTGGAACGTGACGTCGATCATCGGCGTCATGTCGATCTCACAGGGAGGGCAATCGCGCTTAGCCATATCGTGTCCCCCTTTCCTGTTCGCAAGCGCACATTACTCGGTCACGACCTCGACATTGCGCAGGTCCTTGATCAGTTCCATGGTCATGGCTTCCATGCGCAGGACGATCCTGTTCGCCGCATTCCGGAAAACGTAGTAAACGGTCACGCACGGCACGGCGGTCAGCAGACCGGCGGCGGTCGTGTACAGGGCCTGGGCGATGTTGACGGCCAGCACCGCGACGTCGGGGGCTCCGCTGCCGAGGTTGGCGAAGCAGTAGATCATGCCCTGCACGGTTCCGAGCAACCCCAGCATCGGCGCCAGGTTGGCGCAGACAGACAGCCAGGTGATCTTCTGCATCAGCTTCTCCGTCTCGAGATTGGCGGCCGTGGCGATGGATTCCTGGATGATATCGAAGCCTTCTTCCACGTGGCTGAAGCCGGCGGTCAGCACGTTCGCCAGCGGCCCCGGCTCGTTCTCGCAGGACTTGAGGGCCTTGAGCACGTCGCCCTCGGTCATCGCCTGGTTGACGTTGTCAATCAGCGACTGCGGCATGATGCGCTTCGTGCGGATGGTGATGGAACAGTCCACCACGAAGTAGATGCCCGCGGCGCCCGCGCCGAACAAACCGATCCACAGGAGCACGCCGAGGGCGCCGGAACTCATGATAACGGCCCACAGACCCATGTTGGCGGCCGGCTTGGTTTCGGCAGCGTCGCCTCCGGCTGCCGTTACCAGCGCGCCGGCATCAGCCGCCGGGGCTGCATCCTGGGCCGAAACACGCATCGCAGGCGTGCACAAGGCCAACGTACCGACCAATACCGCCACCCTCATCATCCTCTTCATGCGTCACCTTCTCCTTTTGTCCTCACGGATCTGAGCTGCCCCACTTAACCTGTAAACCCGACCGGTCGGGACCGGTCCATCCCCCCCCCGGAGCGGTCTCCCGCTCTGCTCCCATCACGACATCGGAAACCGCTCCCCGCGAACTCGGGGCCTAGCGCACCTGCTGCGCCTGCGGGCTGCTCGCGAATTCCTGCATCAGCCGCTTGCGCATCTTGTCCTTGTGGCTGTTCTGCCCCAGCTTGTCGAAACAGAGATACGCCTTGTAGAGCGCCTCGGGCTGCACGGCTTTGACGTCGCGGAATAGCGTCACCGTGCGCAGGTAGCCGTCCATAAGCGCCGTCTTCGGGTCGCCCCGCTTGAAATCAATGTCGCCCCGCTTGTTGTGGGCCTGGGCGGCAACTTCCCGGTTGCCCGTCTCGATCGCCTTCGAGAGCTGCTCGCGCAGCCGGGCATATTGTTCGGTATCGAGCAAGGCATCCCAATAGGCGTCCACGAGTTCACGGCTGATTGTCTGCTCCGGCTTGTCGGCCAACACCTTCTCGCAAGTAGCCGCGGCCTTCTTTGGGTCCTTGTTGCCCATGTAGGCGCGCGCCAGCGCCGCGCCAGCGTCCATATCGTACTGCAGCATCGTGTATTCCTCGACAATGGCCTCAAGCCCGGGGATGGCGGGGGAGAACTGCCCCTGCCGAACCTGGTTGATCAGGCCGTCGAGATTGGCGGGACGCTTGATGCGCATACCGCCGACTTCATCCAGCGGAATGCTGAGCATGACGCTGTTATCCTTTGTCGTTACGGCATACTCCTTACTGGCTGCCCGCCAACGGATCGAGCCTTCTATCGGACGCTGCTCGTCGCCCGTCTTGAAGATAGCGCCTTCAACGGCGGCCTGCGCCACCGTGGCAGCCATGAAGAGCACCCAACAGGCCGCGCGGATCATGCCCCTGACTTGTCTGCTTTGTGTCGTCGTCATTCCATAGCCTCTCTTTCGCAATCGGTTGCTATATCGCATGTCACACGTGACGGGTCAAGGCTTGGCCGCGGGGGGATTGGTTCCCGCGGCTGCAGGCGCCACGGCCGGCGCAGGCGTCGCCACGGGCGCCGTCCCGGCGGCTGGCGCCGCTTCCTTCTCCTTGACCTGACCGGCTCCGACTATCCCCAGCTGGGTGGCCTTGATCATGGCCTGACTGCGCCACCGCCTGATTTCCGTAATGTACTTGCCTTCAGGGTAACGCTGGATGTAGGCGTCGCACTCCTCGATCGCCATCTCGACCCGCTCCTTACCCTGGTCGACCGTCTCCAGCAGCAACGGAACACATGCGGCATAGGCATCCTGCAGGTGCGGCGTCACGCCCGGGGCGTTGGCGTCGGTCATCTGCAGCATGGTCAGATAGGATGCAATGGCGTCGTTCAGGTACTCACGCGCCTTGGCCTTGCCGGCATCGGTTTGATTGTTGGCGGCCTCGGCCTTGGCCTTGCGTTCATTGATCTTGCCGACGGCGACGGCCACTTCTGTCCGACGAGCCGGCGTGGAGTCGTACTTGAGGACGCGCTGCATTGCCTTGACCGAGTCGTCGAACATGGCGCGCCGCTTGGCCGCATCCTTCTCCTCGCTGGCAAGTTCAGCGGTACAGCGGCTGAGATTCAGGCAGGCTTCCACGGTGTATCCGGACTTCTCGAACTTGGCCAGCATCTGCGTCAGGATCTTACCCCCTTCGGCATAGCGCTTCAGTTCCGTGAGGCACTTGCCCTTGCCCAGCAGGGCCGGCTCTTCGACATTGCGAACGCCATTCGCCTTGACGAGGGCCTGGTCAAACGCCTGCATGGCGATCTCGTACTCGTTGGCGATCAGAAGTTCACGGCCGGCCGTCAGCATCTGACTACCCGAAAACTTCCCACTGCCGGCGCCAAACATCTCCTTGAAGACGGCAATCGCCTGATCGCGCTTCTTGAGCTCCAGCAAACTCTTGGCCAGCATGAACTTGGAGTTCTTGGCCTCTTCCGTGTCGGGATACTTCTCCTCCAGCTCGCGCAGCGCCTTCTCGGCCTCCTGCGCATTTCCGAGCAGGGTCCACAACACGCCAACCCGGCTCAACGCTGCGGCGGCATACTGGGACTTGGGAAACTCCTGCAGGAGCATGCGATAATCGCCGATGGCCTTCTCCTTGAAAGCGTTGGCCTGATCGGCTGGTTCGGTCAACATCGTGAGGCACAGCGCCTTGAAGAAGATCGCGGCTTCCATGTTGACACGATTGTGTGCCCGCTCCTCCTGGTTCTTGAAGTAGCGCTTGTCATCCGACTTGACCAGCTGCACGACCTCGCTGTAGACCTTGATCGCATTTTGCAGCATATCATTGCCGCCAAAGGCTTTATGCGTGCCCGCAATACGTAGGCGCGTGAGGATGCCGGGGGCGCCGGGGTTGGTGGTCTTCTCCAGTTTCTGAAGGTACTGCTCCAGAACCGCCAGCGCGTTGGTCTGGTCGTTGGCCTTCTCCCAAGTCGCCGCCAACATGCTGTGTGCCGGCAGGTAGACCAGCGCGTTGGTATAGTTCTTGATGATGCGATCGAAGTAGCTGCGAGCCGCCGGCAGATCGCCCGCCTCGACTTTCTTCTCGCCGAAACGGTACAGCAGGTCCGGCGCGCGGGAGTGACCCTTCACCAGATCGAAGTAGGCGTTGTGAATACGGTCACGCAGGAGCGGGAGATTGAAATCGTCTGCCGCTTCGTCGGCCAGTCGGAGCATCTGGTTGCCCGCATCGCCCATCAACTCCCGCCGTCGTCCGAAACGCTCGCCAATGAACCGCACAACCATTTCCGCATAAAGCTCTTCCTTTAACTCCAGGTAGCAGTGAGCCAGGTCACCCAGCGCCGAGATGGCGGCGGTGGATTGCCCGAAGAGATTCAGGACGGTCACATACGAATCCGCTGCCTCCTGCCAGTTCTTCTGGTTGTAGAGCACGCGGGCGGACTGGAACTGGTAGCGTTCGACGTCCGCCATCATCTTGGGCGTGACCTTCTTCTCGATCTTGACGCCGAAGTCCTTCGCCAGCGATTCCTCAATACGACTGCCGCGCACGCCGGCGTCCGGCGCCCACTTGGTGGCCGGGTACCGGATGAAGACATTGATGAAGTGCTGGTACGCGCCCGTGGCGCGCTCTCCGGAGGCGAGTTTCTCACCGATCCAAAGGTCCAGCGCCTCCTGTTTCTTGCCTTCCTTAAGTAAGCGGACCGCTTCCTCGTCCATCATGACGGCGATCAGGTAGCGACACTCGGCCATGGGATTGAGACGCGTCAGGTCATCGCCGGTCTCCTCGGACTGTTGCTTGAGGGATTCGTCTATCTGCCTCAGTTGCGGCGTGTACTCGTCGATAAGCGCTTTCGCCCCCTTGATATCGCCCCGCAGCTGCTTGATGTGGGCCAGGTAGACGATGGCCTTGCCAAACCAGAGATCCTGTACCCAGAGGATCTCTGTGCAGAGTTTCTCGGCCCGCTCCATGTACTGCTTGCGTTCGGCGCCCTGCGAGTCTTCGGCCAGTTTCACAAGCAACTCGGCCGTTTCGCCTTGGATCTGCCGAGCCACATTCTTGGCTGGCTTGGCCTTCAACACGTTGTCGAAAGCCGTGAGCGCCCCCGCGGGGTTCCCCATGAGCAGCAACATCTGGGCGTACTTGAACGCGGCATCTATATAGAACCGCTTGAGGGCGGCTGGCGGCCCATTCGGGAAAGCGGCAAAGAACGCGTTGTAGAGCTCCTGCGCTTCCTTATATTGCCCCCACGCGTAGTGCCCGTCCGCCAGCGCGAGTTTCAGCGCCCAAACGAGTTCGCCGTTCTGGTCCGGCTTGGAGGCGATGACTTTCTTGACCTCCTCGAATTTCCCAAGTTGGAGCAAGCCGCTCATCTTCAGGACTTCGATCGCGTACTTGACCTCCTTGCCGAACTCCGCCTCGACCTTGGCGATGACGATGTCCGCATAGTCCGGCAGGCCCAGTTCCTGAAGTTCCTTGATGTACTCGATCTCGATGCGCGCTTTCTCGGGCAGTTCGCCACTGACGCCCTGCGCGTGCGCGGAGGTGCGCCAGCAGCCGAAAACAGCGATCAGCGCTAGTGCGACTGCGTGACAAAACAGCGAAGGGAATCTGCGTCTGTTCATGGCGGCATACCTATACTGAAGTGACCGGCAACGGGTCAACCGCTTTTTGCGTCTGTCTGCATGCGATGTAAGCTGACACCACTATAGACGTTTCCCGCCGCTCGCTTCTTGGAGCCGCAGACCGGGACGGCGAAGACCAAGCGGCACATCTTCGGCAACCTGCGGCACGCCTTCTCGGGGGACTTTCCGACCCCTTGAGCCCGCCAGCGGATAAGCCGTCCGAATTCAGCCAAGTTTCCTTTTGACATCCCCCTGCGTTTCCGACATAGTCCTGTCCACGCTGACGGTGGTTTGACGAACGTCAAAAGGGGTCTTCTGAGGTACGAACTATGGGCAAGTTCCTGCGTGTTTTGGTTATCATTCTAACGATTCTTTCGATTGGTGCACTTACGCTGGGCATCCTGTTGTTCGGCAAGCGCGAGGTGTTGAAGGGGCGCACCCAGAAGCTGGAGCAAACCCTGATATCTCTCGGCCCTACCCTCGAGGTTGAAGGGGCCAAGGTGGACACCAAGCCGGACTATGTCGCGCGCGACGTGGACGAGACCACGGCCGAGCCGAACGAGACCCCCAAGAAGTCCGCGTTCTGGGAGACCTATCAGCATCAACTCGAACTCGCCGATCAGCCCACGCTCGACGTGGCCAAGCGCAAGGATCAGCTCAAGCAGTATTACAAGCTCGATCCCGTGACGCAGAAGCCGGCCGTCGATCTCGCCACCGGGATGAAGATCATTAAGGGCGAAGGCACCATGCAGGAGGTGCTGGACGAGATCCTTAAGAAATCGGAAGACCAGCTCAATCGCCTGAACGAAACCCGTCACCAACTCCGCAAGCTCCGCGAGGAGCTGGTGGATACGATCACCGAGTTGAACGGGAAGAAGAAGAGCCTGCGCGAGGCTTTGTTCACGATCACCGAACGCGACCGAGCCATCGTCCAACTGGAAGAGAAGATCAAGACGCTCGAAACGAAGATCGAGGAACTGGATGGCGAAATCCGCCGCCTCAACGACACGATCGCCGAGCAGAAACAGACGATCACGGAGCGCAACGAGAAGATCGAAGACCAGAAGAACGAGATCAAGGTTCTGGAGAAGCGCATCGCCGAGTTGATGGAGGGCACCGTGCCGGGCGGCGTGGCACAGTACTTCCCCAATCTGGCGCGCGGCACGGTGGGTCAGGTGGTCTCGGTCAACAAGGACTGGAACTTCGTGGTCCTGCGCTTCAGCGACGCCTTCATCGAGCAGATGCGGAAAGAAGCCGAACGTCGCAAGGGGTCGCTGCCGAAGGTTGACCTCATCATCAACCGCAAGGTTGACGGCAAGGATGTCTTCGTGACGAAGGTCAAACTGGACCACCTCCGCGACAACGAGAACGTGGGCGTCGCGGATGTGTTGACCGGCTGGCAGCAGACGGACATTCAGGAAGGCGATCTCATCGTCTACTAAGCGCAGCGGACATAGGCGAATATGCGGGCCGGTCATGCGAGTGACCGGCCCGTTCGTTTTCGGCGAACCGCACGTAATAAGGAAAAGCCGAATCGGCCCTTGACAGAAGCGTGCGGAGGCTACATAACGCGACGATTCGGATGGTGTTCGGATCCCCCCGTCCAACAACCGGAGCGGGGAGTTCAGTACGAGGCAATAAACGCATAGGGAGGAGCATCCATGACCAGTCAGTCGCAACTCACTCGCAGGGATTTCCTGGGCACCGCCACTGTGGCCGGTGCCATCCTCACAGCCGCGCCCTACGTGGTCCGGGCCCAGGCCGCGGCCAAGCCGTGGGCGGGGAAGAGCGTCAAGGTGGGTCTCATCGGTTGCGGCGGCCGCGGCAGCGGCGCCCTGGACAACCACAAGCACGCGTGCGACTACCTGGGCATCGAGATGAAACTGGTTGCGGCAGCTGATGCCTTCAAGGATAAGGCCGTCGGTACTGGCAAGAAGTACGGCCTGGCCGAGGACAAGTGCTTCGGCGGGTTCGACGCGTACAAGCAGGTGTGCGCCTCCGACGCGGACATCATCCTGATGGCTACGCCGCCGGCCTTCCGGCCGCCGCACTTCGCCGCCTCCATTGCGGCGGGCAAGCATGTGTTCATGGAGAAGCCGGTTGCCGTCGACCCCCTCGGCATCCGCATGGTTATCGCCGCAGGCGAAGACGCCAAGACCAAGAAACTGTCGGTCGTGGCCGGCACGCAACGCCGCCACCAGAACGCCTACCGCAAGGGCTACGAGGCCGTCAAGCAGGGTGTCATCGGCAAGATCTGCGGAGGGGCTATTTACTGGTGCGGCGGCGCGCTGTGGTACAAGACGCGCGAGCAGAATTGGAGCGACGCGGAGTACATGGTCCGCAACTGGACGAGCTTCATGGAAGTCAGCGGCGACCATATCGTCGAACAGCATGTCCACAACATCGACGTCGCCAACTGGTACATTGGCCGGACGCCGATCGCGGCGATCGGCTTTGGCGGTCGTGCACGCCGCCTGACGGGCAACCAGTTCGACAACTTCAGCATCGACTTCGACTACGGCGACGGGGTGCACATTCACAGCATGTGCCGGCAGATCAACGGCACCTACGGCCGGGTGAGCGAATTCCTCAACGGCAGTGAAGGCAACTTGTGGGGCGGCGGGCGTATCACAAGCAGCAAGAAAGTCGACGTGCCGGACTTCGAGGAGTTCGAGGGGCCCTATGTGCAGGAACACGTGGATTTGCTCAACAGCATTATGAAGAGCGAAGCCCTGAACGAGGCGAAGAACGTGGCCGAATCGACCGCCTGCGCCATCATGGGCCGCATGGCCGCCTACACGGGCGAATTGATCAAGCTGGACGACCTGCTGGTCAACAAGGACTCGCCGCTGTACAACCAGGCTGCCAGCCCCTCGTGGCAAGACTTCGAGAAAGGCACGGTCAAGGCGCCGGCCGACGAAAAGGCGCCCATTCCCGGCCGCGGGTAAACGTCGTACCAGGCGACGATAGAACGAAACGGGGAAGGCTCTGGCAGCCTTCCCCGTTTCGTTTCCCGTCAAGGTGTCGTAGCCGGTGGTTCTGGAGAGGGAAAGACCCACGTCCGGGCGGTGGGATGGTGGCGCGCCAGCAGGGCGCGAAAAGCCGGTTCCGGCATCAAGGTGCCCGCTGTCGCCAGAGGATCGGACAACGCGCCGCAAGGGGCCTGCACGACGCACATGAGGCGGTTCGTCAACCCTATGCCGGTGGCGGGGTCCACCACGTGGCTGTACCTACGCCCCGCCACTTCCACATACTGAACCGTATCGCCCGACACGGACAGGGCGGTGTCAGCCAGTTCGAGAACCGGGAGCCCCGGGTGCGGGGTGGCAACTGGCCAACCGGGGCGGCCCGGGGGAGCGGCGCCAAAAACCATATCCCCGCCGGCTTCGATCATGGCGCGGTGCAGGCCGTTGGAGCGCAGGACGGCCAACGCAAGGTCGCCGGCCAAACCCTTGGCAAAGGCGCCCAGATCCAGACGCATGCCAGGCAAAGCGAGCGCAACCGTCCCGGCGGCGGCATCGAATTGCATGTGGCGGTAGCCCGTCAGGCGGCCAGCCGTGGCGAGCGCAGCCGGATCGGGCAGTGCCCGATCCAATCGAGCCCGGCGCCAGAGCCGCACAAGCGGCCCGACAGTGGGGTCAAGGCGCCCGTCGGTCTGTGCGGCCAGCGTGTGGGCCAGACTCAGAACCGCAAACAACTCCGCGCTCACCGGCACAGGACCGACGCCGGCCCGTGCCTGCAAGGCGCTTACCTCGCTGTCGGGATCGAGAGTCGAGCAAACGGCGGACAGCGCCCGCACGCGGTCGAAGGCGAGAGCGCAGGCTCGCCGCCCCGCCTGCTCGTCGGGAGCATAGACCGTCAGCACCGCCATGACACCCAGCTGCAGCTGTCGCACTTCCACCCGTACCAGACCCTCTTCCACGGCACGCGCACGAACCGCCGTGAGCACCAGGCAGAAATAAATGCATTTGAGCATGGATTTTTTCATCGGTCTCGCTTACCCATATGCGCTTGTCGAGATGTTAGCCGTACCCGCCGTGCATGCAAGACGCATCTCCGCGGGCAGAAAAGGGAAGGCATATGAAGAAGAAACTGCTGTGGGTGGCTGTGGCGTTGATCGTAGTGGGCGTTGTGGCTGTGCTGCTCATTCCCAGCACGGAGGAGGAGGCCAAGAAGCTGGACAAAGCCGGCGCGGGTGCGGCCCGCCAGGTGATCGCCGTGCAAAAGGCTACGGATGATCGAGCTTTTCTGCTCAACAGCACGAACACGGTCATAGACTTCTCCTGCGCGAAGACGCTTGCGGGCAAGACGCTAAGCGTGCAGGGCGGCTGGAGCGGCGATTTCAACAGCCGGCTCACCGGTCAGGCGGTGGTTGGGGCGGATGGCACACTGAAGCAGATTTCGGTCGAAATCGACATGGCTTCAGTCTGGTCCGAGCACGACATCCTGACCGACGCACTGCTCAAGCGGGGTTTCTTCCTGGTCAACCAGCATCCCAAGGCCACGTTCACCAGCACGTCAATCAAGCCCCTTGGTGCAACCGGAAGCACTTTCTCGAATGCCACGCACAGCATAGAGGGTAACTTCAAGCTGAATGGCATCGAGAAATCGATTTCCTTCCCGGCCATCCTGGACGCCAAGGCAGACCGCCTGACGCTGAAGAGCGCGTTCAGTCTCGACCGTAAGGCATTCAACGCGAACTTCGTCGACAGCATCGGTTTCGGCCTGCTGACAGATGACAACATCTCCCACGAGGTTGCCATCAAGGTCAAGGTCGAGGCGCTTGCCGACGGGAAGGCGGCAGCCAGCATGGCGGACGTAGACACAGACGAGCAGGAGGTCAGCGGCGCGGTGGATGCGAGCAAACTGCCGCCCGCCTTTGCTGAAATCATCGCGGCGACACAGGTGAAATTCGACATGGTGCTAATGCCGGGCGATCCAGCCGCTGGCATCAAGCCCTTCTACCTGGGCAAGCGCGAGGTGACGTGGGATGAATTCATGCCATGGATGACCTGCGAGGACGTGAAGGAGAAGGAACAGCACGGCGTGCTGCGCGCCAAGAAGCTGCGACCGAGCATGTCGTACATCGACGTCACGCGCGGCTACGGCACCAGCGGCTATCCGGCGCTGAGCATGTCACGCCTGAGCGCGGAGTTGTACTGCAAGTGGCTGGGCAAGCAAACCGGACACAAGTACCGCCTGCCGACGGAAGCCGAATGGAAACACGCCTGGGTTCTGGGGGGTGGCAGCTTGACCGAACCACCGGTCTCGGACGATGCTGCGGCGCAAGTGGCAACGTTCGAGGGCAACTCCTTCGACGACTTCGACGGTAAGTACAAGCCGCGCAAGTGCGGATCGAAGGCCCCCAACACGCTTGGCCTGCACGACATGGCTGGCAACGTTTGCGAGTGGGTGACAGGCACGGGCGAAGAGCGGGTCGTCCTTGGCGGCAACTACACCAGCACGCGCAAGCAGCTCGGCTATGTGTGCCGCCTCGTGGAAGTGCCGGCCTGGAATATGAACTACCCCAACGAACCCAAGAGCATCTGGTGGTTCGTGGATGCCGAATGGACGGGGTTGCGCCTGGTTTGCGTACCCACGCCGGACTTCAAGACCCCATAGCAGCCTGCACATACCCGACGGCTGGCAGGCGAAAAGGCGATCTCCGCGTCATGCAATCCCGGTGCGCAGGTTCGTTGGGTTGTCTGTTGGCCCTGACACTCGTCGGGGCGTCTGCGAGCGCGAGCGACACGGGTCTGCCCCGCGGTCGTATCGCTCGTGTGGCGCTCATGCCCGACCTGCCGCAACCCCTGTCGGTGCGCGACTGGCACAAGGTCACTCTCGACTACATGGGTTTGGCTTTTGACACGGGCAAGTGCGGCACACATCTCCCGCTGCTCAGTTGGCAGGACGATCAACGAACCCTGTTGCGCATGCCCTCGTACGTGGGCGCCAGAGGAGACACCGAAGCCATTCAGTTCCTGGCGGCACTTGTCAGCGGGAGCCTGGTCGGGCTGGATATGCGCCAGTACCGCGGCCAGGACTGGGTTAGGCTGAGCACGAATTTCTTCAGTTCCTCGCACGGGGTCTACGCCAACAGCGTGCGCGGCGGCACGGGGGGCTCGTTCTGGTACGACGTACTGCCCAACGTGCTGGCGTTTCAACTGGGCGCGCTCTACCCGCATAACCCGGCCCGCGACGAGTTGCTCCGCGCTGCGGCCCTGCGCTGGCAGGCGGCCTGCGTGGCCCTGGGCGCGGCCACGAATCCGCCCGCGTGGCCCGATTTCAACCACACGGGGTTCAACTGCCAGACCCTGACACCGAACGATCATGGCGATCGGATCGAACCCGAGGGCGCCGCAGGTATCGCCTGGCTGGAGTTCATGGCCTGGCAGCGCTTCCGCGACCCGCGCATGCTTCAAGCGGCGAAGTGGGCTCTGGGCGCTCTCGAGCGACGGCCCGCCGAGGCAAACCCCTTGTACGAGGTGCTGTTACCCTATGGCGCCATGGCAGCAGTGCGCATGAATGCCGAGACAGGCAGCCGGTACGATCTACCGAAACTGCTCAACTGGTGTTTTGAGCCGCGCGACCGGCCCCAAGCCCGCCCCCATTGGGGCGTGTTGGCAATGCGGTTCGGCGACTATGACTGCCATGGTTTGGTTGGCAGCGTCACCGATACAGATGGCTATGCCTTTTCCATGAACACGTTCCAGTGGGCCGGCACACTCGCCCCGCTGGCCCGCTACGATTCCAGTTACGCCAGCGACCTGGGCAAGTGGCTGCTCAATCTGACCAATGCCGCGCGACTGTTCTACGCCGCCGCCCTGCCCGCCAACCACCAGGATCACCGCACGTGGGCTGACCAACATGACCCGGAGTCCTGCCTGGCCTACGAGGGACTGCGGCACATGGCACTGCGCTACGACGCGCCGACCCGCGACGTTCGCACCACGCCGGGACGCATCGTGACTGGTTCCTGGCAGAGCCTGGGCGGAATCGATCACGCGCGGGAGGAGTTGGAGTCGGCCACGGTTGGCGACAGGGAGCGTTTGGAGCACGTCTGGGAGATACCCTTGTCGCCGGGAAACCGTCGCACGATCTGGCTTCAAGGACGCATCGTGCCGGGCGCACCCGACGCCACGAGTTGCCTGTTGTCCCAAGGCTGCAGCGTGGAGGGACCTTGGCTGCCGCTGTTCACGCTGCCAGCTACTGGCCAGGAGCAGGCTCACGGCCAGCTGCTAACCGGCACCAACAACGTCGTGTACGTGAGAGCCTCCATCGATACCCCAACCACACCTGCAGGCGTGCACGCGCGCCTGCAGATCAACCGCTTACGCGTACACGTGGTTGACACTGCCACGCGGCCGTTTGCCACGGGTGATCCCGTGGGCTGGCAGTGGGGGCCCATGAACCTTGCGTTGTACGGATCTTCTCACGTCGGCTGGCTGGGTGGTTGCGTAACGACAACGGACCAGGAGGGCATCTTGCAGGTGGATTGCCTGGCGACGGATTTCTTCCATGCGCCCGCCTATCCGACGCACCTTTACTACAATCCCCACGCGACGCAGCGCAAGGTCAGCGTGGCGGTTGGCGATCAACCGGTGGACCTGTACGACGCCGTAACCCACCGCTTCCTTGTGCGTGACATCCATGGAACGGCCCCTCTCTCGCTGGCCGGCAAGACCGCCGCCGTGACGGTGCGCACACCCGCTGGCGGGCACACGCGCCGCGACGGACCGCGCCTGCTGGTGAACGATGTGGTCGTTGACTGGAACGTACCGGAAACCGCCACGAAAGAAGCTGCCCGCGTTGACGGAAGGAGGAGCGCGCCATGAGCAAACACCTGCCTACGGCCTTCACTCTGATTGAACTACTGGCCGTGATTATGATCGTCAGCCTGCTGGCCGGCTTGCTCTTACCGGCCGTCAGTGCGGCACGGGAACGCGCACGACGGGCCTCCTGCGCGCAGAACATCCGCCAGATTGGCCTGGCTATCCACAGTCACGCCGCCGACCACGGCGGCGAATTCCCGCTGAAGCTCGGGGAATTGCTGGGCACGCTACCGCCGCAGACGTTCGTCTGTCCCAGCGCCGGACGGCTACCGCGCGCACCGGGAGGAGACCCCTTGTCCAGCCTGTCGTGCAGCTACAACATGGCCACGCACGAACGGTCGTATGGCTGAACGGCCGGCAACTGCCTCGTCTCCGGCAGGTTGTCGGAGGCCTTCACGAACGGCCTGGCGCTGCTCCTGTCCGACAAGAACGGCAAGGAGTTGATCTGGAATGGCGACGCGCAGTCGTTCGGGCTGAATCATGCCGGCAAGGGTGGTAATGTGCTGCGTCTGAACGGCGCCGTGGAGTGGCATACGCGCGACGAGTGGGCGGACGTGACAACCGGCGGAGGGCGCGCGCGCATTCTGGGGGGACTGATTCTGCAGGAGGGTCGGCGGCAACCATCCAACCTCGTCGACCACTGAGGGGTCAGACCACGCCCCAGCGCAGCGTCTCGCCGGCACGATATGGCACCACCGAGCCGAACACTTCGGGCACCCGGGTGTCGCGCCGCTGGAGGATCGTGGAACCATTCAGCGGCGGGAGTTCGTAGAACTCGTGCCCGAAGCGTCCGATGAAATCCGGAAGACGATCCAGGCAGCCCAGGCGGTCGAAGGTGTCCGCCAGGTACGGCAGAAGCAGCGGCGCGGTGAACACCCCGGCACAGCCGCAGGCGCACTCCTTGCGGTCGCGCGTGTGAGGCGCCGAATCAGAACCCAGGAAGAACCGGGAGTGACCTTCGCCAACGACCGCCCGAAGCGCTTCGCGGTCGTGCGGGTACTTGGCAACCGGCTTGCAGAAGTTGTGATTGCGACCCGCCCAATCATCCACGGTCAAATCCAAGTGATGAGCCGTGATGGTCGCCGCCACGGTGGGGCCTAAGGCTCGCACGCAGGCGACCCCTTCCGCTGTGGTCACATGCTCCAGGACGATGCGCAGGCGGGGAAATGTACGATGCAAACGCTCAAGCTCACCCAGAAAGGCAGCTTCCGCATTCAAGGCGCAGATGTCGCGGGCCGGGTTTGCCGGCATTTCGCCGTGCAATGACAACACCAGGCGAAGGTCCGCCATGGCGGCGAAAACGTCCGCATAGCGCCCAAGATCTTCGACGCCCTGATCGGAATGCGTGGTGACACCGCGCGGGTAGCACTTCACAGCCGTGATGCCCGCGGCGGCAGCCTCCTGCACCCGCGCAGGCGTCAACTCCGGCGTAAGGTAGAGTGACAGCAGAAAATCGGTGCCAGGCGCCGCCTGCCTGAGGGTATCGCGATAGGCCAGGGCAGCGGCGGGCAGTGCAAGCGGAGGCTGGGTATTGGGCATGACCAGACAGCGCCCAACCCCCCCGACGGCCACCAGCGGAGCGAGCATGCGAAGCATGTCACCCTGTCGCAGATGCACGTGAAAATCGTCCGCGCGCGGCAAGATCAAGCGCTCTGTCTGCGGGGGCATTTGCATCCTCCGGTCCTGGTGTCAGGCGGTCTCCTCCTAGCCGTTCTCGAGACGAGCCGGTTTACAGAGTTGGTCTTTATCTGCGGCTGCCCGACCACAACGCACGCACACATAGCGGGGGTTGCGGACCAAGGCCGACAGCTTGTCGAGCTTTTCCTCGTACTTGCCACGCTTCCAACTGCACAACGTCTTCCTGTCACCCATGGTCCACGCCTCCTGGCGCGCCACGTCACGCGTCTCGCGCAACGTTCGCGCCTGCTTACAAGCCAGTTTCCGCGCGCCTCTCGCTGTCATGGCCCGTGCATGACTACAGGGACTCGTTCCGCTGGGCGTCGAGTGTCCATGACGCCCGCGCCTTCCGACTGCGTCGGATGCGCGGCGCGCCACGCTTGCGGCCAGGCGAGGGCACGAGCCAGACGCCCTCAGCCGACGATTCACCCACTACGCGCAGGAAACGGCGCACCAACGTCCGTTCAAGGCGATGCATGCTGGCAGATGGGCGCAGCTTGAGGGGAATCTGTCCGCCAGCCATGGCGTTATGCCCACCGCCGCTGCCGTCGCGCCCTACGATCCGGTGCATGACCTTGCCGGCATTGGCTCCAGGCTCGGACGTGCGCAGCGAAACCAGCAACTCGTCCTGGTAGTGCCCGTGACAAAGCGCCCACGCGCTCTCCTCGTTGCGCAGCAAGAGATCCGCCACTTCTCCGATCATGTCGGGGTTGTTGATGGTTCCGAGCGCGGACACGATACACCGACCGTACGTCGCCGCATTGCGCAACGCCGCAGCCAGAATGGCAAAGTAGTCCCGCGGCAGGCGTTCGGTTTCAATGCGTCCGAGTTTGCGCTTGTTGGATAGCGGATACAACTCCAGAAAGGCCTCGATGTCGGCATCCGAGGTTTCCCGGCCGAGGTCATTCGTGTCCGACCGGATGCCGTAGGCCAGCGCCGTGGCTAATTGAATGTCCGGCTTGAGATCCGCGGCCTTGAGATACTCAAACAGAATAGTTGCTGTGGCGCCATATCGACTGCGGATATCGTAGAAATCCACGCGCCGCGTAGCCTTGCGCATGGGGTGGTGATCGATAACGATCTGGGGTACAACCCCGGCCTGGAGGGAGTTGTTGCCGGTCTCCGGTTGCGTGTCCACCATGGCCAGCACTGAAAATGCCGAGAGATCCAATTCCGCCAGGGGATGCAGACGCAGTCCCAGGTAGCCCACCAAGGCGCGGTTCTCGGCACGACCCACGAATCCGGAGCAACCGATGGAGCAGGTCGCAATGCCATCCGCATAGGCCAACTCGCGCAAAGACGCGGCTGCGGCGATCGCATCCGGATCGGGAAAGTCCTGCAGAACGATCAGCAAGGAGGGTTTTCCCGCCCATACCGTCCGCATGCGGGCGAGCTTCGCCCGTGATCTTCTCATTCGCGGTGTTGTCATCGTCCTTCCTGCCAATCGGGTCAGGATAGCAAATGTCCCTTGACGACTCAACGGCGATTGTGGCACAGTAACCGCCCTTCGTTATCCGGGAGAGCCCTTTAGGCCGGATCGACGCGTCACAAGCCGGTGCAGGAGCCCTTCGGGGGCTGACGCGCGATGTAGAGCTTATCGGCGCCTGATTTTCAATGGGTTGGATTTATCGCGCTGCCATTCCCGCAGGGGTTGCGGGTTGACAGGAGCGCGGTGGCGAAGATGCGGCTTCCCGCAACGGCGAGCACGTGGTGCCCCCCGCGGAGAGCCGACGAGTGATAACAACAACAGGAGGTTAACACCATGGCAACGAAGAAGACACCCGTGGCAACGAAGACGAGCACCAGTGCCAAGACACCGCAAGCGACGACAAAGCGGACGGCTAAGCCGGCCCCCCAGGCGTCGGTCATTGCGAACAGCATCAAGCCGCAGACCTCTGCCGTCCCTACGCCTGCTCCGAAAGCGGAGCCCAAGGAGACCGGCAAGAGCCTGCTCAAGAAGATCGAGGAGACCGCCTACTTTCTGGCTGAGAAGGACGGCTTCAGGGGCAGCCCGCATCACTACTGGGTGACAGCGGAGAAGCAAGTGCTCAGCAAAGCGGGTTGAGGCGACCGTCTTGAGGATAAGGGAACCCGGCGCCGAGACGCCGGGTTCCTTGTCAGCTTACCGACATTCGGCTTGCGCAGGCAGATGCTTTTCTTGCCTATAAGCAGGAGCGGCATCTGGTGCTATTGCCTTTGACCATCTGACCTGCCACTGGTTATGCTGCGGCCGTGGGGACTCGCTGCCGGGTCTGCCCGGCTCTTTGCGCTGCGGGATCTGAGAGTGAAGCCGTGAACGAACAGCTGCGACTCGAAAACGTGCGGAATGTATTGGCCCGCTTGGAGGAGACGATCATCTTCGGACTCATCGAACGGGCGCAGTACTGCTCGAATTCGGTCGTTTATGAAGCGGAGAAGCTGGACGCCGGACAGGAACGCCTCAGCATTGTCAGGTACCTTTTGAAGGCGACCGAAGAAATCCATGCGCACGTGAGGCGCTACACGAGTCCCGACGAGCACCCGTTCTTCGGCGATCTGCCTCCCCCGATTTTGCCGGCCCTGCGTTACGACGAGAATCCGCTGCGCCCCACAGCGGTCAACATCAACGACCGCTTGCTCGCCGCATACGAACGCGAGATCGTCCCCTACATTTGTCGCGATGGCGACGATGGACAGTATGGGTCAAGTGCCGTGTGCGACGTGAACTGCCTGCAAGCGCTTTCCAAGCGCGTGCACTATGGTAAGTTCGTGGCAGAGAGCAAGTACCGCGCGGACCCCGCACGGTTCCAGCCCCTCATCGATGCCCGAGACACGAACGCGCTGCGGGTATGTATTACCGACACATCCATGGAGAAACAGGTATTGTCGCGCGTCCGCCGCAAAGCCCGCATGTACGCTGCCGATTTGAACAGCACCGAGGGGGTGCACTCGTTGGATCCGGAATGCGTTGTCGCCATCTACGAACGCTGGGTCATCCCGCTCAACAAAGACGTGCAGGTCAGCTACCTGCAGGAACGGACCTAGCCGAGGTGTTCTGCATGCAGTATCCTTCCGTCGTCCTGGCCCTGCCGTCGTGGATGGATGCCTGCCTGGCGGAACTGGCGCACTGCAGACGGGACCGTGAAAGCCGGATGCGCCTCGTCATCGAACTGGCGCGTCGGAATGTCCGCCACGGTACAGGCGGTCCTTTTGGCGCGGCCGTTTTCGAGCGGGACACTGGCAGGCTTGTGGCGCCCGGCGTCAATCTGGTCGTACCCGGCTGCTGTTCGATCGCCCATGCCGAGATCGTCGCGCTGGGCGTGGCGCAGCGGGTATGCGGCACCCACGACTTGGGAGCGGCGGGACTGCCGGCCATGGAGCTCCTGACCAGCACGGAGCCCTGCGCCATGTGCCTGGGGGCCATACCTTGGTCAGGAGTGCGCGGCGTAGCGTGCGGGGCGCGCGATGAGGATGCCCGCGCCATCGGCATGGACGAGGGATCAAAGCCGCCGGACTGGGCAAGAGCCCTGATGTCGCGCGGCATCGAGGTGCATGTCGACATCTGCCGCGACGAAGCCACCTCGGTCCTGCAGGATTACGCAGGAAGAGGGGGTATCATCTACAACGGCCGCGGCGGCGGAACGGAATGACCAGGCGACGCGAGAACGCGCTCTTCCGTCCACCGGCAGAGGCAGCAAGTCTTATCCTGCGCGTTGCTGAGGGTTGTCCTTGGAACAACTGCACCTTCTGCGGCATGTACAAGGGCGTGTGCTACCAAGCTGTTCCACTGGCAGAGGTTCTCGGCCGGATCTCTGCCGCAGCAGCGCAAGCCCCGGAAACCGAACGTGTATTCCTGGCCGACGGCGATGCGTTGGCCTTGCCATTTGAACAACTGCGCGACATCCTCGATTGCCTCAATGCCTGTCTTCCGCGGCTGACGCGGGTGAGCATCTATGCCAACGGGGCGTCTATTCTCGCCCGCACGGCGTCCGAACTTGCCATCCTACGCACCCTGAAGCTACACACGCTTTACATGGGACTGGAGAGCGGTGCTGACAGCGTGCTGAGGAACGTAAAGAAACGTGAAACGGCCGCTGAGATGGTGGCAGCAGGTAAGCAGGCACAGGCTTGCGGCTTGCGCATGTCTGTCATGGTTCTGACTGGGTTGGCGGGGTTCGCGGCAAGCGCCGACCACGCGGCCGCAACCGCACGAGCACTGAACGCCATGCAACCGCGGCTCGTCTCCGTCCTGCGCGTCATCCCGGTTCCGGGCACCGCCTTGCATGGGGCATGGCGCGCGGGACGCTTCACCATGCTGACAGAGCATGCCGCTGTGGCTGAACTTCGCCTATTGCTTGCCAACCTCGCACTGTGCCACACCGTGTTCCGTGCCAATCACACATCGAACCTGGTGCCGTTGGAGGGGAGACTGCCGAAGGATCAACCGAGGCTGGTCGCCGCGCTGGATGTGTTGCTGGCGTCGGGCGGGCTCGATCGTCTGGCGTCAGGACCGTTCCCGGTCGCATTGTGAGCAAGCACGGGCAGCGTCGACCAAGCAAGGAGGTTCGTAGTGCCGGAATTACCCGAGGTAGAAACCGTTGTGCGCGGGCTGCGAGCAGCCGGCTTACCGGCGCGTCGCATCTTGCATGTTTCAATTATGTGGCCCCGAACACTTTCGGGGATTACTCCTCAAGCCTTCGCGATCCGGCTCAAGAACCAACGCGTCGAAGAAATCTCGCGGCGAGCCAAGTACATTGTCTTGAGCCTGTCCGGCGGGTTGAATCTGTTCGTCCACCTTCGCATGACCGGTAATCTGCGCTTTGAGCCGGCTGGCGCACCATTGGATAAGCACGACCGCGTTTCACTCGCGCTGGACGACGGGCGGGAGCTACGATTTCGAGACGTGCGCAAGTTTGGCCGCTGGACGGTTACGGACAATCCAAACTCAATCGTCGGGCGACTGGGACCGGAGCCCCTTGCCAGGTCCTTCACACCTGCCGCGCTTCAGCAGTGCTTTGTCGGGAGGTCAGGTCGGCTGAAGCCTGCGCTGCTCGATCAAAGCGTCGTGGCTGGCGTCGGCAACATCTACGCCGACGAAGCCTTGTTCGCGGCCCGGCTGCACCCTCGACGCAGCGTCTCGTCACTGACGCCTGACGATATCGCCCGCCTGCATATGGCGATCCGCACGGTACTACGGCGAGGCATCAGTTCCCAGGGCACGTCACTCGGAGGAGGCCGTGCGAATTTTTACAGCGTCGCCGGCCGGCGCGGCCGCAACCAGGACGCGTTGCAGGTGTTCCGTCGAACGGGCGAGCCCTGCCCAACTTGCGCAACCCCAATCACACGTATCCTCGTAGCCCAGCGGAGCACCCATATCTGCCCTCGCTGTCAGCCCGAGCATCCTGACAGACACGCACAGGCTGCACGCAACCGAAATAGAGCCTGATCGCCCTATTGTGAAGAGCGCGTACCTTCGTTCGGCGCCACTCACCAATCCGCGCCCAGGTTCGGCCTCGCGCCATCCAAGCCATGCAGATCAACACAGCTCGCGCGCTGCCGCGTCGCCTGCGTTGCGAGCCAATACCAGATCGACAGCCGTGAATACATCGGCAGGTGTGCGAATCCGCGTCAAGTCCCGCCGAACATCCACCCAGCGGCGAAAACCCTTCAGGTACTGGACGAGGTGAGGCCGAAAGGCGAGCACTGCGGCTTCCTCGTCGGGAAGCCTGCAGCGCCGCCGCACTTTTCGCTCCTTGCACTTCAAATCCGTCAAGCGCTTCAGGTGTGTCGCTATGACTTCGCGAAGCGTCTCAGGCGTACGAACAACCGGAGTGCCTCCGCACAGTCGTGCCCTGATGGACGAGAATACCCAGGGGTTGCCAACAGCACCGCGGCCAATCATGACCCCGTCCACATTTGTCTCACGCATCATAGCCAGTACGCCATCAGCCGACTCAACGCCTCCGTTACCGATGACAGGTATGGACAGAACGCTTTTGAGCCGAGCAAGCACATCAAGCGCTGGTGGACCCTTATGCTGGTCGGAGGCGAATCGGGCGTGAACGGTCACGGCTGCAGCTCCGCCTGCCTGGGCCGCCAGCAAAACGTCCTCAGCCAGCATCGCGTCAGGTCGTAACCCCAGCCTGGTCTTGAGCGTCACGGGCAGTGGCGAGGCCGAACAAACGGCCCTGACGATCTTCTCAATCAACGCTGGGGACCGCATCAGGGCTACGCCTGAGCCCTTGTTGACGATCTTGCGAACTGGACAGCCGGCATTCACATCGATGCCCTCGAAGCGCCCCAGTTCGTACACCAACCGAGCGGCGTCACCCATGATTGCCGGCGAGCATCCATACAAATGCGCATAGACGGGGCGCTCAGAAGGAGATGTTTCCAGCAAGTGCAAGGTCTGCCGCGACCCACGGACCAAGCCCTCAGCGTTTGTGACCTCCGTGAAAGCCAGTCCAGCACCGTGTTCCAGCGCAAGCGTCCGCATCGCGGAATCGGTATAGCCGGCCATGGGCGCCAGAAAGACAGGGACTTCGATTCGAAGCGCACAAAAATGAATTGAGTTAGCCATGTAGTTGAGTACCGCAGGCTGCCATTCGAACGATGCGACCTGTCAGAAAAGCGAAGGGGGGCAATCTTGAAGATTGCCCCCCTCAGATGCCTAGCCAGATTTCCTAACCCTTAATCGCTGTCTTGACCATCGCCAAGCTCTCTCCAAGGCGCCGGCGGAACGTCAGCCCTAGCGAAACAAACGCAGCCCCGAGGAACATCATGGTTCCCGGCTCCGGAACGTTGAAGTCATCCAAGAGCGTCAAGTCATCCATGGCGTAAATTTGATCATTGTAGCCGGGATCGTAGGTCAGATAGAAGCCAACCTCGGTAACATTGCCCATGTCAGCAAGGAATTGCGTTGGGGTCCGGCCATCAAAATTGTACCAATTTCCCGGGCCTACGTAGTACTCCCCAACGCTAACCGAATAGTAACCCCACCCACCCACTGGCGCCAAGGGGTAGTACCATTTTTCTCCCATTCCTATGAAATACATTTCCAGGGAATTTGGCTTACCACTCGGCGACCCGGAATTCGCATAGAAATAGGATGAGATGGTCTTTACCGGTAAAAGGCCATTCCAATTTCCTTCGAAGCCAGAACCGAGCTGCGCCCCTACGAAGTACATGCCCAGCGCATCCCCATCCGTGGATGTGAACGTGCTTCCTCCACCCCACCCCGGAACGGTACCCGGTCCCCATGTTGCGTTCGAATCAAAGGACGGGGTCGCCGCAAAACTGGAATACGAATCAAAGTCTTCCGTAACAATGATACCAGCCTGACTACAGATGGCCACCCAGGCCAAGGTCGAGATTCCCACAATGAACTTATTCATTTGCTTTCTCCTTCCATCCTCGCAGCAGACACTCGGTTACTGCTTCTTTACTTTGTAGAAGAACGGCCCCGCCCCGGTCGCTTCAGCATCCATGTACGTCATGTAACCACTCTCGGATGCAGGCACAACGGCGATGGGGAGAAACTCCCCACTCATCGTTTCCGAACGGTAGAGTGTATATGTCTTCTTGGCGACACACGGCCACTCCAAGCGCACGCCAACAGCGGTCACATCCAGAATTGATACCGCCAAGCCGGGATCCTTGCCAGCCTGCACGGCATCGACGTCGCTTACGCCATCCCGGTCGGAGTCCGCCATCAACTGACCCGGTGCCAAGTCTGCGGTGCTCTGCACGCCGAATGCGTCCATCAGGCTCGCGGTCAGCTTGGCTTCCTTGGTCATGAACCCGTCCCCAAAGAGCACCAAGTCATCGACACTGTAGCTTTCCGCCTCGTACCCTCGTCGCGTGACCATAACTGAAACGCTGCAAACGGAGCGTAGGGTTTGCTTCCAGAGGTCGTCCTTCTGCTCTTCCGTGTACCCCGGTGGCACTTCCATCATCCATCCCGCACGTCTGTCAATGGACACCGTGTTGGTCACCCACGTCCCCGTCGCGTCCGGCACCAGCACGCGCTCGAAGCGCCACATGCCGACGTCCCTCGATGTCACGGTAAGACCGACGCGAACAGGGCCAGAACCCACGTTGCGGCGGATCTTGAAAATGATCCCCTGAACCTTCCCGGCATCATAGTCGCCCGCCAAATTGCCGAACGATGTTTTGACTTCGGCACCGCACGTGCCGGTGTCGGACGGCGGGATCGATACGGTGGGAACCGCATCGAAGTTGACCGTTAGGTCACCCCCGCTGCCGGAGATGAAGACGGGGCTGCCATCTACGATCCCAGGCAGAATCGGTCTGGCATACACGCCAGGCTTGGCGGCCATCGTTGATCCGCACGCCAACGCCACCGTCGCCATTCCTACTGCAACTTTCCTAACGACTTGCTTCATGACGTCACCTCTTTTCGTTCAAAGGTTAATTGTCTGTCGGCGCCCATGTAACATCCGTTCCATCCTTGCGACGCAGGAGGAAACCTATGCCGGGATGAAGGGTTGCATCCGCCACCGATCCCTTCTCCATCCATTTCTTGCTGAGGACGTTGAAGTAGAGCCGGCGCCCACCCTCGAAAATGCGGATCTCATCACCAGCCGCCGCTTGAACATAATCCGTGTAGTTCGTTCCGCCGGGGAATCCTGGGCCGCCATCGGGAGCTCCGTTCACGAGACGTGGACGGAAGCTGGGCGGTAGAGACAACACGTTCCAGCCGTTCACGGTGCCTGAACCATGAATGTTGCCCGAGAAGGCCTGATTGGTGTCCGTGTTCGTGTGAGGATAGAACACGACGAAGTCGGTACCCGGGCGGCGAGCCAGGGAAAGTCCTGCTGTGTTTGTGATGACCATTTCCGACGTCGGCGCCGAGCCGACCGTCGCGACGTTCCAAGTCGACAGCGTATTCACGTAGTACGACTGCCATTCATCAGTTAGCACCTTAAGGTTGTCAGCTAATGGCAAGGGAGCGGCATTGCCTCCGGTTTTCAGACCGCGCTTCAAGTGCGTTCCCACAAGGCCGTTCAGTTTGGAGTCGGCATCCGAGTAAGCATACGGCGGGCGCGAGATATACTTCGTCGCATTGGCAAAGCGCTCATGTACAACGAGGTTGGCGTCTAAGGAATCTGCCGTACCGTCAAATCCAGGAGACACGGCGAGCGCGTCCAGATAGGCTGGCAGCTCGGTTTCGATCTGGATTCCTGAGAAGCTTGTGTTGACGGCACTGCTGTTGAATGCGAGTGAACCAGTATGTACGCGCTTCATCAATGCGCCATAAGTGCCATTGGTAGAGACATATAGCTCCCATTTCCGACCGGTTGTAGGATTGGGTGAATAGTCCAAGTGAACGGCAAACCCCAGCCACTTGTTGGTTGGGACTGTGGGCAGTAGGGTGGCCTGCTGCCAGATCGTGTTGCTGTAGACCATCAGGGCACCATCGGAGCGGCGGACGTAGAAACCGCAAACCGTATCAGCACCGAGGGTCGGCGAACCGCCGCCATCGTAATAGACGCCCGGCTTCGCGTAGATCTGGCACCAGACGTTCGTATTGTTTGCGTTGAGTGTCGACAGCGCAAAGCTGACTGTCGCGGTGCTGATGTTCAGCACGCGGGAGCCCTGCATTTCGGTTGAGGCAACGATGCTCGCTTGCCCGGCTCCAGACTTGGTGATGCCGTGCCAAGAGCTCGAAATCCCTTGGACGGCCGTTTCGAACGTCTGCAGATAGGGGATCGTCCACGCGACCGAGCTAGCCGAGGTCGGATCTGTCGAGGTTGCCCACTCTTCTTCATTGAAGCGACCGTCTCCATCAGGGTCTGCCCCGGCGCCGTAGGTAAGCTTGTTGCCGAAGTAGTGGAGTTCCCAGACGTCTGCCGAACTGTCGGCATCCGCGTCGTCGGTGCTCAGTACTCCGTTCAGATCGCCTGCCTGTGGGAAGTAGGTGCTGACGAAGACGTTGTCCAGGTAGGCGCCATTGCGCACGGCCAGCGAGGTAAAGCCGGCACCGGGGTTGGCGAAGACCAACTGGTCAGCCACCATCACCCCGTTGATGAAGAGAGCCCACTTGTCAGTCGTGTGGTTTTCGAAAACAGTCACGCGGTAGAACTGGCTACCGTTAACGGGATTCCCCGTCTTGTTCTCCCAGAGACTACCGTTGCGCACGCGCGCGAATCCGTTTGATTGGAAGAAGAAGAAGGCGGTAGCTGTCGCATCGACAGTGGGGTCTCCAGGCGCGTACAGCGACTGAAGGGTGGGCCGCACGTACATGTCGATCCACACCTTTTGCGGTGCTCCGGAGAAGAGGTTGGTGACTCCCGCCTCGCTGGGGATAAAGGCCGCAAAGGCCCCTAGGTGCTTGACGCCGGACTGCGCTTTCACGCCCGTGTCGGACGCGGTCCAGCCCTTTGCTCCTCCGTTCAGGGGCGTGTTCTCGATGTATCCCGTCTCGAAGTCGTCCGTCCATGGCAGACTGTTTGCCGCCCGCGAGGGAAGCACCAGCGCCCCTGCCGCAACCAGTGCCGCCATGAAGACTAACCCGCGCGAGGATTCATGAAGCTTTTGTGCGTTTGTCATAGTGCTTACTCCTATTTACGTGCCCTATTCTCAGCCAAAACACCATTCGACGTCAACATGAAAAACCGTGTACGTTGCCAATCACTCACCTTCAACGCGTTCAGCCAACTGATCGTCTTTCCATAAACCCTTTACCTGCTGACCGTTAGCGAAAGTGCATACACCGGCGCCATCGCGCTTGCCATCCTTGAAATATCCTCTGTATTCGTCGCCCGCGGGGTAGCGGTAACAGCCGTTACCATGCCGAACGCCGTTCAGGAACTCCCCAACATAGCGAGCGCCGCCTTTGAACGCATACGTACCCTGACCGGTTCGCTGGTCATCAGCGAATGTTCCCGTGTAGACATCGCCATTGGCCAAGCGCAGTTCGCCGATGCCGTTACGCTTGCCCATGCGCCATTCACCCGTGTAGCGATTCCCATTGGCGTAGACCATGGCACCCTTGCCGTGCATGACGTCCTGCTCGAAGTAGCCTTCGTAGCGATCGCCATTCCCGAAGGCGTACACGCCGTAACCGTTGAACAGCCCGTCTTCGAATTCGCCTTCGTAGCGGTCGCCATTCGGGAAAGACACGGTGTTGGTTTCCCGGTCTTGTGCGGGCGCGGGCACAGTGGGTACCGTAATCGGAAGCAGGTTGGTGCCGGTACTCTGGCTCGCGGATGGCAGGCTGGGAGCCGTGACCGCAAGCTCAAGATTTGTTGGCGCGGCAGCGCGACCGAGGCTCACCGTGGCAGTTTGGAGGGCTGTGTATCGCTCCTGCAGTGCGACGAGTTCGCGGTCCCGCGTGGCAAGGCTTGACTCCATCTGCCGCAACCGATACTCCATGGCTTTGAAAGCCTCCTCATCGCGACTCTGCGACGTCGATACCCACTGGCTGAAGCGGCGCAGGTCGCTTTGCAGCATAACGCGATCCTCCTTACGCTGGGTATCATCGGCCTCCAGTTTCTGCTTAACGTGTTGCTGAGTCGACACCAATTCCCCGACCTTGCTGGAGACGCCAGTGACTTCCGTGGCCACGGCCTCAGTCCGGTCTTCCACGCCCTCGGCGATTTCGGCAGCACGCCGTGCGTTCGACAGGACAAAAATGCCGATCGAGACGAACAGCACGAGCACGAGGAGGATGACAAAGACAGAAAGGGCGCTCGTCCAAAGCAGGATACGCCGGTGACGATTGCGTTCGGACTCGACGTAGCGCTGTACCAACTCCATGGTGATCACGGGGCCCATGGCCGCCGGCACCGCCTCGGTATGCCGTGTCAACACAGCACCGGTGGTGTATGATCCGTTGTCTTGCAGGTTGTGATCGCGCTCTGACATAGGTTTTGTCGCCAGATTAACCCATCTTTGTCGTTACGGGGCAATCGGAGCCCTATCACCTGGTACCATGCGCTTGGTTATGAGCATGGCCCCCTCCAGCCCACCTTCTCCCCGAGGAGGGGGGCTGACCGTCAATCTCACGACCCGCAGCATACCGGGTGCTGCCTGCAATTCGTAAAGGAAATCGATCAACTTGTCGATATCCGCTTTGAACTGCTTGATCTCAACGGCATACTCGTCCGCAAATTCACCCTTGACGGGTTCCCTCTGCTCGCTGGAGACCACCACGACGCCTGTACGTACGGCAAGGTCGTGAATTTGTCCCCTGGTCTCCTCGCTTGCGCGGGCGGCCGCGCCGGCTACTGTGAACTTACCCTTTTCTTTCTCGAACTCGTCTTTGGCGTCCCGCTCCATCAGCAGAACCCGCTTGTTGACATCGAGCCGCAGATCGGCCTGCTCAATCTCCTGAGACACAGTCTTGAGCGCACCCGCCACGCGCCCGACAACGAAAAGATCCATGAGATAGCCGAGCACACTGAGGGCAGCCGCCGCAATGAGCGCCTGCTCGCGTCCGCTGAGCTTGTCGAGTTTGGCGGTGATCATTCCGGAACCTCCAAGGCGCAAACCATGCGGAACTTGTACATGCCCTTTGCCGGATCCAACTGGTAACCGCCATCCTTGACGTTCTTGAAAAAGGGACCATTCTCCAAGCTGGCGGCGAAGTCGCGAATCTCCTTGATGGACTGCCCAGCCCCCTCCATGGTGGCCTGCCGTTTGGAGACATCGAGATCGAGTTGGTCCAGGTAAATGCCGCGCGGCGTAGCCGCGTGAATGACATCCAGCTGCCGCAGAACGCTGGCTTCGTTCCGTTCGCGTTCGCGGATGACCTTGACGATGCCCTGCATCCAGCGCACCGCCTGCGCTTGCTTCTCGGTGGCTGCAATGCCGTGCTGACGCGTCCTCAATGCGGACCACGCGAGGCCGTAGCGCACGCAGGCATACGTAGACAGGGACAGCATGAAACCCATCACCAGGATCGTCAGCCACGACATCCGCCGCGCACGCTCCAGCAGATTTCTTCGGAAGCGAACCGTCTCGGGCACCAGATTGAACGACAACTCCTGAGGCGCCAGCGCCATGCCCACGATCGAGGTGAGGGACGCGGAGAGGTTCGCCGGATCGTCCAGCACCGCCCCCTTCGGCTGCCGCGTCATGTTCCCCCGAACGTCAGCGTTCTCCACGGGCAGGTCCAGCGCCGCGCGCAGGGCGCCCGCCAGAGCGGTCACATGCAGGCCTGCTCCGGTCACGATCAACTTGCCCATTTCCGCCCGCCCGTGCTCGCTGCGGAACATGTCCAGAGAACGTTTGACCTCGCCCACCAGCCTTTGGAGCGCAGCCGGGTCACCGCCAATGAGTTCGTTCGCCCCCATGAGCATGCTACGGGTAAAGACGAGCTGCCGGGCTGCAATCACCGCGAAGTCGCTGTAGAACGAGTCCACGTCGAGGATCGCAGCGCCCTGATCGGCCGGGACAGCCGCGCAGAGATTGAACCAGTTGAGCAACCCCTCGGACGTTACGGTCATGCGCACGGGTGACAGGCCGGCTTCCTCCAGCAGCAGGAAACGCTCGCGCAGCACGTTGCGCTGGACGATCGCCAGCATGACCTTCGTGTAGCCTTCACGGGCCGTGCTCAGTACACGATAGTCGAAAACAATCTCGTCTTTCGTATACGGCGTTTGCCGTGCGGACTGCAACTCGACCATGTCGGCGATTTCATCGCGGTCCGTGGACGGCAGATCGAGCAACCTGACATTCACAACCTGCCGAGGCAGGCAGGCGACCACGTTGTTCTTGGGCAGGCGGTGCTTCTCGAAAAGGGCGGCTATACGCCCTGGCAGTTCCAGGTCTCCCGGGACGATTCTTTCAAGGAAGAGATGCTCGGCTATCAGCCCACGACGGTCCGCTCGTGCATGCAGGATCTTCAGCCAGTCGTTGCCGATTTCGACCACAACCACAGGCTTCCCGTCACCCGGAGCTGATTTAGTACTCATGCCAATACCGTACCGTTCCGTCCGCATCAACCGCGAAATCTATGCGACTTCGCGGCGCCTCGTCGCCCTCACGCGCCTGCCTTCTCGTCCGGGAATCGTGGATGATTCCCAGCGCTGTTCCCTCAAATACAGTCGAGCGCACGGTCACAAGGTTGCGCATGGCCGAAAACGGCGCCCGACTGCGCTCGCTCAGTACCGCCTGGAAATCGTCGAGGCTCTTCCGGGGCCGCGCCTGACTAATCTCCTGCGCCACGCGCCGCGCAGAGATTGCATCGATCCCGCGCGACATGGCAACCACCTGCATCACGGTTTCGGACGCCACGTTAACGTTAACCTTGCCATTGCCAATGACCGTTACGTACTGCTCAACACGCGCAAACAGGTCGCCGTCAAATCCAGGCACGAGCAGCAACTCCTGAACCGACGCAAAGGGTCCCGTATGTGCGGCTCCCGATCCACTTACGACGGGATAGTAGCCATCCTCCTTGCGTTGTGTCAACTCTTGTTCCCCTCCCGATCTCCAGCCTTGCAGGACAGCAGCCAGGCGCTTGGCCCGCACCGCGTCAAGGCGACCGACATCGTGCAGAAGGGCCTCCAGCGTGGCCACGGGCATCTTGTTCAGATGCAGTTTCCGCTCCGCGCCGATGACCCCCGCCAGTCGAACCGACCGCTCAGGCGAAAGCGGGACTGCGCATTCGACCGCAAATGCTCCCGTCTCAAGGCAGGCGTTCGTGCCGAAGAGTGCCGTGCTGTTGTTCCAGGCTGTCGGGCTGCACCCGTCCCAGGCATTCGTGTTCGCGCGAATCGCCTCCACGGACCAGGCAATCGCCCCCTGGGCGAGGTAGTACGCCCGGACCTGCTGAGACAGAGCATGTGCCATACGAAGACCGGCTGACACATGTGCGCCAACGGCCAGCGTCAGCGCTCCCAGCAGGAACAACGCCCAAAGGCACACAATGAGCACGCTGGCACGTCTTCCGCGCACGAAACCATCCATCCTGCCTCACTGAGGAGGCGCAGCCGCGGCGAGACGGAACGACCGAACATAGGGAACCGGACCGTGACGCGTCTCGACCAACAGCTCAACCTTGACCTGCTCCGGCAAATTCGAAGCGTTGTTCCACTGCTCCTGCCAGGGGGGCTCTCCACCGCGGGGAATCCTTGCCGAACGGTAGAGCACCGTGAATTCGCGAGCATGCTCGATAATGGCCTCGTCGGACGGATCGGCGTCAAGCGGTGTATGCACCCCGCCCCGCACACTGCGACGGATCGTTCTGTGGCGGGGGTCGAAACGATAGGATACCTCGCGAACCTCAGCCTTGCCGGACTCCCCGGATGCGGGCAATACCATCCCCGCCATGCTAACCTGGTCTGCGCTACCCTTGAAGACCGCTCCGCGGAAAGGGAACGTGTTCATCAGGTCGCGTCCGAGCAGTATCAGCCCTGCCTGGGCCTTCGCCTCCGTGGCGCCAAACTCGCGCGTGCCATCCAGCACCCGCAAACCGGCGGCCAGGCACGCTCCCACGGCAACCATGATCGCCGTAAGCAAGGCGGTAGAGACAAGCAACTCGATCAAGGTGAAGCCGCGTTTCACGCCGCCTATCGCTCCTGCCGTCAGGGCTGTTTCGGTTCTTCGGAAGCTACGCGCACAAGGGTGGCGGCACGGTGACGCGCACGGCCATCCCGGCCTACCGTCACCGTAACGGCATAGAGTCCACCTGCCGTGTCCGGAGCGCCCGACTGGAGACGCATCTTTTCAACCGCCAGCACCCCCACCAACCCGCCGGACAGCCGCCAGTCACCCGCACATCCCAGTAGCCGGCTTTCACCCTCGCGGGCTGCGTCCACGGCCCCCGCCAGGCGGGTTTGCATGTCGGAAGCGGCGACAACGGCATCCCGAGCCTCTCCGACAGCGATGACCGAGGTGTCGAGGGCGCGCAGCACGGCCACCAATCCGATCGAAAGGATGAACAGGGAGACCAGGACTTCAATCAGCGTGAAGCCACGGCTCGCGCCGGCGTCACGACCGCCTCTTGAAGCCACACACGACAGGGGCGTCGCCCCTGTGTCAGGTGTCCCGCAGCCAGGCCGCTCCTTGCCGGAACACGTACTACTCCTCGGCCCAGACATCATCTTCGGTCCCGTTCTGCCCATCCGGACCAAGCGCCCACACGTCCGGACCGGAAGCATTGCGCACGCCGGGGTAACGATACTGAAAGGGCCGTTTCCATGGATCCATGGGTTTCTTCTTGAGGTAGGGACCATTCCAGTTGCGCGCCGAAGCCGTGCGCACCAACAAAGCGTTGAGCCCCTCGTCCTGTCCCGGATAGCGGTCGTTGTGCAGGCGATACAGATCCAGGCCGGTCTCGATCCCGGCTATGCTGCCTTGCGCGATTTTCGCCTTGGCCTCATCGGATGCGGGCAACACCTTGGGCAGAACCATGCCAGCCAGCGCGGCAATGATAATGACAACGACCATCAACTCTATCAGCGTGAACCCCGACCGTTGACTACTCATGTCCCAGTTCCTCCCGCAGCCGCGCGCGCCATGCCTTATCCAGAGCCTCGATACTACGCAGCGAATCGGGATAAGTAAACCGCAAAGCATCGTCCAGGGGTTTGCCGTCGCGCAAGTGGCCGCAAAAGCGCCGGAACGAACCGGCCCCCTGCGACTGGATCAGGAAACTCACCAGGGAAGCCGCTTGAATGTAGAAGGCGCGCGCGGACGACGGGTCAGCCACTCCGCGGACGTCCGTCGCCGTCAGGCTTTCAACGGCAGACAGCCGCCCCGTTGCCAGCAGTCCAGCCGCCAGCCGCGCGACACGCCCGTCGCACCCTTGCGCCGCCCACTCCGCGACCCCCTCGTCCAGCCACAGCGGAATGGCGCCCTTGAAGCCGGCAAAATCGCGAAACGCAAGGTGCGCAATCTCGTGCGGCAGCAGATCGGACTTGAAGTCGACGCTTTCGGCGCAGGTGCTGATCGTCCGGGCGGCGTAGTCCGCCTTGCCGGACGCCCAGACGGGGGCGCCGGTGGCGGACGTGAAGGCGGCACGCGTACCGTAGACGCGAATTGTGACCCGGCGCTCCCAGGTCCAGAAATCCCGGTGGCGAGCCATGTCCAACCCGTCGGCCAAGCGGGCATAGAACTGCTCCGCCTGCTCCACCACGCGCGCGGCCACGGCCGGCACGTCCTGATGATAGACCACAAAATGCAAGCTCTTGACGCTCCGCCAGGCCGCCGTCCCGGCCAACGCCGCCCCCCGCAGCAACACCAGCATGGCCAGCAGGGGGACACCAGCATTCGCCGCAACGCCGCGCACGTGACACTCCTTCCGGTAAGCCATGCCCGCGGGCCGCACTCAGCGCAGCGTCGTGCCCAGTTCGAAGATGGGCAACAGCATGGCGCTGACGATGAAGCCCACGAGCGCTCCCACCACCAGGATCAACAGCGGCTCAAGCAGGGTCGTGGCCAGACGCAGGCGCTGCGCCACGCTCTTCTCGTAGTACCGCGCAATTTCCAGCAGCGCCTCATCGAGTTTGCCGCCTTCTTCACCCACAGCGGCCATGTTCGAGGCGAAGAGCGGGAAGTGCTCGGCACGCCGCAGGCCCGCCGACAACGGGGATCCCTGTCGAATGGTCTGGTCGCGCACACTCTCCATTTCCATCCGCAGGACGGCGTTGCGCAGGGTCTCGCGCGCCAGCGTCAAGGCGCGATCGATGGCGACGCCCGCATCGAGCAGAACCGCCAGCGTCCGCGCGAAGCGGGCCACGTCAAGCTCCTGGAGCATGCGACCGACCAGCGGCAACCGCAACTTGAACCGATCCAGCGCCAGCCGGCCACCCGCCGATGCCCGCAGGCGCTGGAACAGCAACCCGCACAGCCCCACCCCGAGAAGCAGCCAGTGCCAGTTGAGGTCGAGGAAGGAACTCGCGCCGATCAGCAGGCGGGTCGGCAGCGGCAACTTGTCGTAGCTGTCGAACAGGTCCAGCACCTTCGGCAGGAAGAAGGTCAATAGGACAAACACGGTCGCCACGCCCACGACGAAGATCAGGAGGGGGTAGGCGAGTGCCGCCTGAACCCGCCGGCGCGTCTCCTCCTCCTCTTCGCGCACCTCGGTCATCCGGGCCAGAACGGCATCGAGAACGCCGCCGGATTCACCGGCCCGCACCATGCTGATGTACAGCTCGTCGAAAAGGCGGGGGTGCTTGGCCAAGGCCGCGGAAAGCATGCTGCCGTCGCGAATCGTTTGCTCAAGATCGCGCACCACGCCCCCCAGCGCGGGGTTCTCAGCCTGCTCGCCGATGGTGCGCAAGGTGCGCAGGATGGGCACGCCCGAGCGGAGTAATGTGGCCAGCTGCCCGGTGAAAAGGGTGACATCGGCCGGCCGCACGCGGCGGCGCACCCGGCCCCGCCGCCGCCCCGCCTGCGAGCCGGCCTCGCCGGTCTGCCGCACCCAGATGGGGCTGTACCCCATGGCGTCCAACGCCGCCACGGCGGCCTTGTCCGACGGCGCGTCCAAGGTCCCGTCGACCGTTTGTCCCGGCCCGTTCTTGGCTTTGTACGCGTACGTATGCATGTCTCTTTGCCGCCTGACGTCACCACGAACGGAGTTGGGCTAGAGCGTGGTGACACGCAGGATTTCCTCGGCGGTTGTCGCGCCGGCCGCCACTTTCTCCCACCCGTCCTGGGCCAGCGTCCGCGCCCCGAGCTGACTGGCGCGCTCGCGAATAGCCCGCGCTGAACTGCGGTCGAGAATGAGCGCTTGAATCTCCCCGGTGAGCGGCAGGATCTCGGCGATGGCCAGCCGGCCGCGGAACCCCGACGCATTGCACTGCCGGCATCCGCGCGCGCGGTAGACCACGTTCCCCTCCTGCTCGATCTTCTCCTTGCAGGCGGGGCACAGAACACGCACCAGGCGCTGCGCCATGAAAACGCGCACCGTGGAGGTGATCAGGTACGGATCGATCCCCATGTCAATCAGCCGGACCGCTCCGCTTGCCGCATCGTTGGTATGCAGCGTGCTGAGCACCAGGTGGCCGGTCATGGCTGTCTGGATGGCGATTTCCGCCGTTTCGCGGTCCCGTACCTCACCCACCATCATGACGTCCGGATCATGCCGGAGCATGCTGCGCAGAGCCCGGGCAAAAGTCAGGCCGATCACGGGGTTGATCTGGGTCTGGGTGATGCCCTTCAGCTCGTATTCGACCGGGTCTTCGATCGTGATGATCTTCCGGTCACGGGTGTTCAAACGGCTCAAACACGCGTAGAGCGTCGTGCTCTTGCCGCTGCCGGTCGGCCCCGTGACAAAAAGAATCCCATGGGGCTGCGCCAGCAGTTCCTCCAAGGCATGGCGATGCGCCTCGTAAAACCCGAGCTGCGCCAAATCGAACAGCATCGTGGACGGCAGAATGCGAATCACGACGTCCTCGCCATGAATGGCTGGCACGATGGAGATACGCAGATCGTAGTCGTCGCGTCCCACCCGCACGCGCGCGCGACCATCCTGCGGCAGCCGGCGCTCGACAATGTCCAACCCGGACATCAGCTTGACCCGCGAGACGATGGCGGGGAAGAGTCCCCGCATATTCCGGGGCAGACTGGTGTCGTAGAGCACGCCATCGATGCGCCGTCGGGCGATGACCTCCTCGCGGTTGACTTCGAAGTGAATGTCCGTGGCCCGCTCCGTGATGGCTTCCTGCAGCAGTTGGTTGACCAACCGCACCACGGACGCGTCCTCGGCGAGCTTCTCGAGATCGTGGGATTCCTCCTGATCCTCGACTTCGGTCCGGTCCGGCGACACCGCCAGAATACGTTCCACCGTGTCGGCTCCCACGCCGTAGTAACGCCGCAGGACCTTGAGGATGTCGCTGCGACTGGCCAGCACACGTTCCACGCTGTGGCCCAGATTGGTCTCGATATCCTCGACGGCAGCCATATCGAGGGGATTGGAGACGGCCACCGTCAGGACCCCCCGCTCAAGTCGTAGCGGCATGATGGCGTAATGCGCCGCCAGTTTGGCGGGCACGGCGCGTATCACGGAGGCGTCCACCTGCACATCACTCAGCAAGCGGTAGGACAGGCCGTGTTGTTCCGCCTGGGTCTGAAGAAGACGCTCCTCGCTTATCAACCCATTGTCCAGGAGCACTTTGGGTAGAGGCTGATAGGTCTGCCGCGCCAGCTCCGAAGCTCTCTCAAGCGAGTCGGCGGACACGAACCCTTTCTCCATGAGCAGGTCTTCCAAGCGTCGCATGCGATCTCTCACCCCCGTGCATTCCAGAAAGCCCGCCGGTGCAGGAGGCGCCAGGCCGAACGGTTCACTCGATCTTGCCGATCATGTAGAACTCCGTCTCCAAACGGCTGTCCATCTTGCCGTCGATAATCCGCTCCACGTCGTCCAACGTGTCCTTCAGGGGCACGAACTGACCCTTGCGACCGGTGAACGCTGCGGCGACGAACATGGGTTGAGTCATGAAGTTCTCAAGCTTGCGCGCCCGCTCGTACAGGATTCGATCCGCCTTCGAGAGTTCGTCAACGCCGATAACGGCCACGATGCGACGCAATTCATCGTACTTCGTGAAGATCCTGAGGAGCTCCTGGGACAGGTCAAAGTGACGCTGCCCCACAACGCCGGCGTCCAGGTTCGAGCAGGATGAAGCCAGTACGTCAATGCCGGGATACAGCCCCAGTTGCGTGCGTTCACGCGAGAGCACCATGACGGCGTCTAGGTAACTGAAAATGGCAACCACGGCCTGGTCGGTCAAGTCGTCGGCTGGCACGTACACAGCTTCGAACGCGGACACCGCACCCTTGATGCGCTCATGCACGTCGCCGACCTCGGAACTCAGGGTGGGCTGGTAGCCGGTTTCGGAAGGCGTACGCCCCAGCAGGGTCGAGATTTCGGCGCCCGCCTGTACGAACCGGAAGACATTGTCCATGAAGAGCAGGACTTCCCTTCCGGTGGACTGCAGGTACTCGGCAAGCGTAATCCCCGTCAGGATCACGTTGAAGCGCGCCCCGGGGGGTTCATCCATCTGCCCAAAGGCCATCATGACCTTGTCCAGGATGCCGACAGCTTCGAATTCGTAGTAAAGCTCGTTGCCCTCCCGGATGCGCTCGCCAATGCCCGTGAATACGCATGCGCCCTGGTGTTCCTCCACGATGTTGTGGATGAGTTCCGAAATGAGCACCGTCTTGCCGCAGCCGGCGCCACCAATGATTCCCGTCTTGCTGCCGCGCACGACGGGGAACAGCAGGTCCACGATCTTGATGCCGGTTTCAACGGTTTCCGTCTTGGACCGGGCCATGTCGTCCACGCTGAAGGCCAGGCGCGAGAGATCGCGATGTATCGGCCAACGCTCCGCCGTTTCGATCGGTCCTTTCCCGTCAATCGGTTCGCCCATGACATTGATGATCCGGCCAAACAAAGCGTCTCCGACGGGCACCGTCAGGGTGCTTCCAGTCGCCGTGGCCGCGGCGTTGCGCTGCAGGTTGAGCGTGGAAGCCAGCGCCACGCAGCGCACGATGTTGCCCTCAAGATGCTCGGCAACAAGCAGCTTCACGTCACGTTTGTCGAATGTGCGCGTCACCACCAACTCGTGGATATCGGGAACATCGTTGACCGCCAGGAACTTGACATCCACGACCGGCCCCTGAACGGCCACCACGACTCCCCGCCGCACCTTGGACTGGGTTACTTCGCTCATGCTCATCCTCCGTCCTGACACTGCGCCGTCCACGATCCCGGCTTACTGCTTCTTCTTGTTGGCTTTCGTGGCGGCGAAACTCTCGCGCATGCCCTTGTCAATGCGTTCATGCGAGGCTTTGAACGTAATCTGCCGCAATTTCTTGTGCTGCTTTTCGACCTTCTGACAACTGCCCTCGAGATGCATGGCGCGCGCCGAGAATTCAGCCAGCTTGCTGTCCTCGAACACTTCGTACAGCTTGGCGGTAACCCAGACCGATGCGAGATACGATACGATGCCGTCGAATGACGATTCGACGATCACACGCCGTGCATCGGACACGAGCCGCGTACGCCCCAGCAGCCTCGACACTTCGCTCTCGGCATCCTTGTCGAACAAATCCCCGCAGGGCAGCAGTTGAATGACGTCAATGGTCTGAGCTGAAAACGACAGGGCGCGCGGACGCGCCACGAGGACCCGACCCATGCGACCTGCAAGGACCTCGCCCACGAGGTAATCGCGAATCACGCCGGCCTGATCGAGAATCGTGTCCTGGGCTATCCCCTGAAAGAACTTGAACGGGATCTTCATGTCATTGACAAGTCCCGACCCCTTCTCGCCAACCACCACGAAAGCCACTTTCCCCGGCATGAACGGGCTCGCCGCCTCCAAGCCTGACCGTATGACGCTCTGATTGAGCCCGCCCATGAAACCAGAGTCTGACGTGACGATGACGACGCCTGTCGTCTCGGACGCCTGCCGCACAAGCGGATTGACGACATCCACCAGGTTGATCACGCGGAAGAAACCCGCGAAGGCATGCATGAACCGATCGAACCGCTCCTTTTCCCTCTCCATCAGGTGGTACTGGGATCCAGCGACGTTCTTCAACGTCTCCACTAGGGAGAGCAACTCCTTGTTAAAGCGAAGATCACGACGCAACCTGTTAAGCTGCATGCACTTCCCTCCACGCCTGTCGCCAACTCCAAACCCTGTGTTTCAACCAGCACACGGGAGGCGTCGGCCGAAAGCGAAGGATTACAAGCCGGCCGTTTTCTTGACTTCCAGAATCGCTTCGCGATAGCGGTTCAGCAGACTCGCGTCGATTTCCAAGCTGCCGAGTTTGAGTTTCAGGCCCGCGATCATTTCAGGGACCACAAGCTCCTTGAACTGGGCGTGCACATGCAGTTTATCGACGATGAACCCCCGCAGGCGTTCGCGCTGATCCGCATCCAGCGGTCGACTGGAGCTGATTTCCGCCTCGGTCCCGTCCACCGAAATGCTGCCCGCATCGATTTGTTCAAGTTCGTCCAGCACTTCCCCCACCAACTGGCGGTTCAATTGCGCGGTGGCCTGCTCGCTCATAACCATGCGGAAGACCTCGCCGCCGAACTCGACGGCTCTCTCGGCAACGCCTTGCTCCAGTTGCTCGCGCATGCGCTGTTCGTTCTTCTTGGCCGCCGTGATGATGCGGTCCCCGTCGCGCTTGGCTTCGGACACAACCTGTTCGCGCAGCCGGACGGCTTCCCGCTCGCTGTCATCGCGACGACGCTGCAGTTCCTCCTCCATGTCGGTCTTGCGCCGCGTGAGTTCCTTCTCGTGCTCCTCGATCTCACGCCGAACAGCCTCTTCCTTCTTCCGGAGCTCAACCTCGACCTGCTTGATGCGCGCCTCGGCCTTGCGCGTATCGCTCACAAGCAACCGCTTGATGACGAGAATCAGAACGCCCAGCACCACGACGTGCGCCGCAATGATCGGCACCAACAATTTAAGAATTTCGCCCATAAGCTCGTTTCCCGGTTCTGGCTCTATCCGCCTGGTTTCACCCCACTGTTACCAACGGCACAGGCTGCCCCTCGCCGTCAACCCGTCCCGCAACCGCCTACGATCTGCCAAACAACTGGAAAAGAATCAGTAAGGCAATCACAGCGATAGCCTCGGCAAAGACGAGGGCTACAATCATCGCCTGAAGAATCTTGCCTGCGGCAGAGGGATTCCGCCCGAGGGCGCGTATGCTGGCGAAGCCGATCGCCGCGATGACCCCGGAAGGCCCAATAATGGTCACGAACATGACCAGGAATATGAAGAAACTCCTCAACGACGTTCCCCCTCTGAGCATCTCACCGTCGCACACTCCCCGCCGGGGCCCACTAACGCTCCCGGTGCGGTAATGATTCCTCCACCAGAATCACGCACTCGTTGTTCTCGCACTTGACGATCCCTCTTTCGACGGGAATCTGTCGTTCCCAGTCCAGCGTTATCATGCCCGGCACCAGGAGGCTCAGAATGGGCGCGTGGTAGTCCAGCAACTCGAATTCAGCCTCGTCCCCCGGAACGAAAACGCTTTTGGCCTCTCCTTCAAAGATGACTTTCCGCGGACTGAGTATGGTTACTTTCAAGCGTGCTCCGCGCCTTGCATCTCAGATCCCAGCCCTGACAGGCACTTTCTCATCAGCTCGTCAAGCACCCGGCGCTGGTCGTCGGTTAAAGCCGTCGCCCTCTCCAACTGCAGCGCCAGTTCACCGTTCTTGCGCAACACAAAGGCGAAAATGTCATCGCAGAAGCGCTTGCGCATATGCGGCGAAAGCCCGACAATCACGCCCGTTTCGAGAGCATACAGCAAGACCACTTCTTCCGCAAGAGACACTGGCCGATTCTGCCCCTGCTGCAGAACCGTCTGGATGGCCTCGCCGTGCCGGATAACGCGTTCAGCCTCCCCCGACAACCCGGACGACAACTTGCGCAGATTCTGAACCTCTTCGTAACGGGCGAAGTCGGCCCGCATGTTACCCGTGAGCGCGCGCAGCAGTGGGGGCTGCGCCTTGCCGCCCACGATCGACAGGGAGAGGCCGATGTCAATCGCCGGACGAAACCCCTCGGAGAAGATGGAACTGCTCAGCACGATCTGTCCATCGCACATGGACGCCAGATTCGACGGGATATAGCCGGTCAGATCCCCCTGCAGGGTCTCGGCGATGGCAAGGTAGGAGATCGAGCCCCCGCCGTGGCGGTCCCCGAAACGGCCAGCCCGCTCCATGAGCTGTGTCTGCACGTAAAAGATGTCGCCCGGGTAGGCTTCCCGCCCCGGCGGACGCTCAAGCAGCAACGACAGCTGCCGGTAGGCCCAGGCATGTTTCGTAAGATCATCGAACACGATCAACACATCGCGCCCTTTGCTGGCGAAGAACTCCCCCATGGAAGCAGCCGCGAAAGGGGCCAGGTACTGCTCGCCGACGGGCGCATTGTCGGCCGCAATCATGACCACGGAGTACTCCAGCGCCCCGTTACTGTGCAGGACGGACATGAGCTTGCCAACGCTGGAAATGGATTTCCCGATGCAGCAGTAGATGCAGATGCACTGCCGCCCCTTCTGGCTGAGAACGGCGTCCAGCGCAATCGCGGTCTTGCCGGTAATCCTGTCTCCCAGGATGAGTTCCCGCTGCCCCTTGGCCAGCGGTATGAGCATGTCGATCACTTTCGTGCCGGAGCACAGGAATGACTCCAGCGGCGCGCGCGCCGTGATCGGCGGGGAATCGCGAAAGACGGGCAGATGCGCGGAGGGCTCGATGGGGCGGCCCTGATCGCACGGCTCACCCATGGCCGACACCATGCGCCCGAGGAAAGCATGGCCGACCGGAATCTGAAACGGCTCGCCAGACCCCTTGACCCCGCGCCCCATCCGCAGACGCGCTGGGTCGCCCAGCACGAGCGCCAGCACGTCGGTGGCCGTGAATCCCATCACGATCCCGCGAACCCCATCGCCCAAGTCCACAATCTCACCGTTCAGACATCCGGGCAACCCGTCGATCCGAACGATGATCTCCTTGATGTCCTTGATCGTGCCGCGTTCTTCGTACTTGATCTTAAACAGCGGTATTGGCGAACCGGGCGAGCTGCTCATGCAGGCCCTCCTTGATCTTGTCCGTCATGGTTCGGCTGTCCACTAACTCCTGGACCAACTCCGGCGCTTTGGACCTGATGAACTTGAGAATGCGATCCAGGCGGGGGCGCACGTCCACCGGTTCGCACTCGCCCAGGTTGCCGTGCTGCAGTGCGAAAAGGCTGATGACCTGATCTTCCATCGGAACGGGCAAGTTCTGGTCCTGCTTGAGCACTTCCTCCAAAACTTTGCCTTTGCGCAGGCGCGCTTCCACCTCCGTCGAAACGCCCGCCTTGATACGCGTCAACCGCTCCAGTTCCTTGTAGCGCACGAAGTCCAGCTTCAGCATCCCCGTCGGCCCCTTCATGGCGGGCCACTGGACCTTGCTGCCGATACGGGAAACGGACAGCCCCATATCGATGGCGGGCTTGAACCCTTCGCCAAAAAGGGAGGCGTTGAAGTAGATCTGCCCATCCGTCATCGAAATGATGTTCGAGGGGATGTAACCGGCTACGTCGCCCTGCAGCGTTTCGACGATCGGCATATGCGTCATCGACCCGCCGCCCCGCTCCGGGCGCAGCTTCCCGGCCCGCTCGACGAGCTGCGAGTGGATGTAGAAAATGTCACCGGGATAGGCGTCCCGTCCGGGCGCCCGCTCCAACAGCAGCGAAATCTGCCGATACGCCCAGGCGTGCTTGGTGAAGTCGTCGAACACCACCAGCACATCCGCATGTTTGTCGTACATGAAGTACTCGCCCAGGCTGGTGGCGATGTACGGGCACAGATACTGCTGCCCCATAGGGTCCGAGGCCGTGGCAGCCACGATCATGCCGTAGTCCCAGACGTGCTCCCGATCGAACAGCTCCGCCACGCGACTGATCGAGACTTCCGACTTCCCGATGCAACAGTAGATGCAGATGACGTTCTTGCCGCGCTGGTTGATGATCGCATCGATGCCCAGCGTGGTCTTGCCTGTCATCCGGTCACCGATGATCAGCATGCGCTGCCCTTTGCCGATCGGCAGCGTCATGTCCACGATCTTCGTGCCTGTCTGCAGGACGTCCGCCAGCGGCACCCGCTCCAACACGGAGGGCGCCTGCCCGAAAATCGGATACTCCGCGCTTTCACGAATGGGTCCCAACCCGTCGAACGGTTCGGCCAGCGCGTTGAGCCGACGCCCGATGAAACGCTCGCCGACAGGAACCTTGAATTGGTCGATCGTGGTTTCCACCCGGTCGCCAGGCTTGATGGGCTCGCCATGTTTGACCTGCAGAACCAGCACGTAGCCGGGATCGAAGCCGACGATCACACCCTGAGAGGACTTGCCCAGCCGAACCAATTGGCCGTTCATGCAGTTCTGTAAACCGGTTACGCTGACCACGTCCTGACGCACTTCCGCAACGGTGCCAGATTCCTTCAGTTTCAGCAGGTCAACCTTCAGTGCCATCGAATGCTCCCCCCGGCCATGCTTTGCCACCCATTTGCATCAGTGCTGTCCCTGCTTGCTTAAGATGCACCCGTCTGCGCCGGACTACTGCTCCGCATCGAATCGCTCAGACTTGGCGCGCCCGTACCACCGCAGGAAGAACAGCAGGCTGGTAACCGCCAGGAATATCAGAATGACGTAGATGATCAGCCAAGTTGTCCTCATGCTGGGCGGCTGGATCACGAATCCGTACTTCTTTGGCTTCATCGGCCTGAGCGCGGTTTCGACCCGGTTCAGCTTCTGCTCGATGAGATCCAAGCGCTCGGATTGCTGCCGAAAGAAGGCCACATAACGATCATCCAGAGTCTCCGGCGAGGGGGTCTTCTCGACCTCGCCCAACTCCTTAAGCAGTCCCTCCAGAGTTTGCGCCACGACCTTGTACGTGCCCTCGGCCGCCACGAGTTTGAGCAAGTCCTGACCAGCCTCGCGCAGGACTTTGAAGCGCGGCTTGTTGATGTTCCACTTGTCACGGATCTTGACCTCGAACGTTACCGAAGCACCGGGAGGAATCTCAACGTTTTCCTTGTAAACATAGCACTGACCGCTTTTTATGTCAGACACTACTTCCAGGTCGCCGGGGTCTAGCACGTCTTCTGGATGAATTTCGGGCGGCAGGTCCCGCTTGACGGGAATCTTGCGCGGCAGGGTCGGCGACGTGTTCTGTACCGTAATTCGCACCAACGCCGTCTGGTAGCGGTCGTCGTCAGGCCGAGGGGCATCGCGCCGCCGTGGCGGTTCGGTCGTGCTGTACCCGCCAATCAGCTTGTCCACATCCTGACCGCTTCCCAGCACGAGGTTCTCCAAGCGACCCACGAACTTCCTGACCAAGTCCAAGTCGCGCAGGTTGGCCTCAAACGCGCGAACGTGCTGAATCGCCTCATCGCCGGAGCGTACAGCTGTACCCCCTTGCAGCGTCCGGATGCCCAAGATCACGTCGCTGATTTGCTTGCGCAACCCCTCGGCTGAGGGCAGGTACTCCGTGCCCTTCAGCTTGGCGACGAGGGCGTCACTGTGCTTCAGCATGTCCGCGAGCGTCGCCTCGGGAATCTCCCAGATGTCCTTGATCTCGACACGGTAGACCTGTATCTCCCTAGGCGCCAAATCCACTTGCTTGTGCACGTAATAGGTACTGCTCTTGACGTCGTACCCCAACTCCAACCCGCCCAGGCTGACGATATCGTTTGTTGTAATCCGTTGCGGCAGATTGGCTTTTATCAGGACAGGCTGCGTGTTGGTTTGGGGGTTGCCCGCTCGAATCTGCAGCACAATCGTGTCGGCAGCCCGAAGCGTCGAGCCGAACAGGCCAAAGGCAAGAACGAAAACGGCGCCCTTGACCGCCACGGTAAACCTGACTGGCGTCTTATGCATGACAATGCTCGAACGTTATCAGCAACCCCTGTGTCTGGCAAACCGAAAAACCGCTAACTCAGACGCAAGCACAAGGTCTGCGCAAGTGACAAGGGCCGCTATTCACCGCCCAGCAAGGTGGATTCGACAAGCGGCTCATGCTGCATCTCATCCACGACTTTCTGCATGAAATCGAGCGTGGACTTGACCTCTTGCATGTTCTTGTTGAGGCTCTCGACGGTGTCTTTTGCGACACTCCCCCCTGGACCGCCAGCCATGCCTGACTTGAGATCCGTGAGGATATTGCCCTGGATGCCGCTTTGGAGGGCCATCTCCTCGATGCGCTGGATGATCTCATCGATGTTACCCCGCAACTCCCTGGCCGGCACAAGGTCGGGAATCGCGTGCAGCCGGGCTGTGGCGGAGTCCAGTTCCGACCGCACGGACCGTAACGTGCTCAACGCTCCCTCCAGGTCGCCCTTGTCCACAGCCTCCCTGACCTTCCGAATGCCGTTCTTGGCCCCGTTGGCAGCTGTGCTGGCCGTCTGGGCTTTGCGCCGGGCGCTGCTGACGTTCCCGTCCAGCCCGCGGAGCTGCGTGTCTACCCGGGCCAGACGGCCGAAGAACGTCGCCGTGGAGTCGCTGTCCGATGCGCTGCCCAAGCGCTGCTCCAGCGAGGACCACATGTTCGAGCTGGCCACCGTCGAGGTGATCATCGTGCGCCAGTTGAACCCGCTCAGCAGGTTGGACACCACGGACACGCCTCCGGCCATACCACCCAGATTGACATTGCCAATCTGCTCAGAAAGGGTTGTCAACTGCGGCATCACGTTGGTGAGTTGGTCCACACTCTTGGCGATGTCTCCCATGGCTCCCAACCCCTTCAGCGTGTTCGTCATCTGATTGACGGTGGTCTGAATGGCCAGTATGTCGTTCCAGTTGACATTGGCCAGCTGATTGGTCAGGGCCGAGAGCTTCGGCAGGATGTTCGTCAGAACACCCACCTTGTCTCCCACGGAGGCGAGGTCGCGCATTTCGTAAAGCGCATTCGTGGCCGCGGTCACGTCCGCCATGAGGCGGTCGATGTCTCCCCAATCCACCTTGGCCAGCGTGTTCGTCAGGAAGTTCAACTGCGTGATCATGTTCGTCACCTTGCCGATCTGGCTGGCAACGTCCTTCAGGTCCGTCAACCTGCCGAGCGCATTGGTCGTGGCAATCATGTCGTTGCGCAGCAGTCCGATGTCGTTCCAATCGATGCCGGACAGCCGGTTGGTCAGGCCGTTCAACTGGTCGACACTCGCCTGCAAGTTCGTCAGGGAGCTCAGGTTGCCTATGGAACGTACGACGTTCGACACGTTCTCGTTCAGGCCGCTCAGCTGCTTGACGGCCGTGACCAGGTTCGTCATGCCCTTGAGGTCTTTCTGAATGGTCAGCACGTCCTCCCAATCGAGATCGCGCAGCGAGTTGGTGACCGCGGTCAGTTTCGTCGAAATCTGATCCAGGCCGCTGAGCCCCTTCAACGCGTTCGTGGCGAAGGTCACGTCCTGCCGCAACCGGGTAATGTCGTTCCATTGCACGCCGAACAGCCGGTTCGTGAGCTCAGTCAACTGGCTGCTGATATTCGTGACCCCGCGCAGCTGCGCTATGGAGTTGGTGATCTGCGCGAGTTGCGAGACCAGGTTCGGCAGTTCATTGATGGTGTCGATCGTGTTGGTCAACTTCTCGACGTCCCCGCGGATAGCCCGCACGTCGCTCCAGTCCACACCCCGCAGGGCGTTGGTGAGACTGATGACCATGTCCGCCACGTTCGTGATGCTCCGCACGCTGTTGACGGCGTTGGTGAGATTCGCGATGTTGTCAGCCAGATCCTTCAACCCCTGCATGCCGGCCAGGGTGTTGGTAACCGCGTATTCGATCCGGCCAAGGTCGCCGGTGACGGAACGCATGAAGGGCTCGATACTGCCGACGCTATCCACCATGGCCGTGATGTTGGTGAGGTGCATGAACACCGCATCCATGCGATTGCTGAGCGCCACCAGCATGGACGGCACGGTGGTGAGACTCGCCTGGTCCACGACCTCGATGATCAGGCGGTCCGTGGCGCGAGGATCCGTGCAGGCAATGGTATACGTGCCGACGTTCCAGTTCATGGGCAGTTCATGCTCGTAGATGCCCATGCCGCCGACCACTTCGGTCATCTGGCCGCTGTAGCCCACGGGCTCGACCGCGATACGCACCTCGCTGGCCGTGTAGTTGCGGCGGCTCTTGTACAGGATCGTGATCGGCTTGTCTTTGACAACCGTCACCGGACGCGTCAGGATGCGCGCCAGGTTGCCCTCGACCGTCTCCTCCATATTCGTCAACTTGGCCTGCATGTTCGTGATCGCGGGCTTGATCACGCCCGTGACATCGTTGGTCAGCGCCGAGAGGGCTGGCAGAACCGAATTGCTGAGGCCGGACTGGACGGAGCGAATCTGCGTGGACAGGTTCGACATCCCTCCTTCGACGGCGCTGCGCACCCCCCGGATGCCGACGATGGCATCGTTCAGGTTCGTGCCGACCGCGCCCAGTTGCTCCAGCAGCCGATCGGTGCTGCTCTCCAGCTTGGCCATGGTGGCTTTGCTCGCTGAAACGCGCAGGGTGAAGGTAACACCCGAAGAGTACCAGACGCCGGAGAAGCGGATCTCGACTCGCGCAAAGAAGACGTCCTTCTCGTCGAAGACCTTCCCTTCGCGCTGCCCCGTCGCAGCGACATCCCACCGCTGCCAGAACACACCGTTCACGGGCGTGTTCGACTCCATGGACTCGATCTTCTTGCCTGCGCTGTCGTAGATTTCGACCTTGCAGGTCTCCGGCGTACCCAGGATGGTGCCGCCGCGCTCGATCCACGACTGGACGGTGAAGTTGGTTGTCACAGGTTCGAACGTGAAGGCCGAGAGCACGCGGTAGTCGGGCGACGCCTTCGAGCGCTCCAGGAAGACGATGTTGGTCATATTGTGATCCGACGCCCAGTTGAACACGACCTTGTCGCTGAAGAACTCGCGATACCAGACCGTGTTCCACCGTCCGTAAGGATACTCGTGCGTGACGGGCGAATTGAGCCCCGAAGCCGACCAACCGGAGTTGTCGGTAACGCTGAGCTGTCCAAGGTGGTTCGACGTTCCGTGCAAAGCGCGCTCGAAATCGTCGAACACCCACCAGGTCACGTTATAGTAGTGGATCTGGAAAGGTCCGTAATCGTCGAAGGGACCCTTGAGGGAGGCATTGAAGCGCTGTGTCGGGTAGTCGTGATCCTGAATGCGCAGCCAGACGGAATCGGACTTGGCATTGGCCGCCGTCCAGGGATAAGGCGTGGCGGGGCGGTTGTGTCCGACGTTCTCCGAATAGGGCCCTTCCGTATTGATCTTGACCCAGCTGGCCGGACTGCGGTCGAAGTCCGTCGAGTAGTAAAGATCGACCGCCTGCACATCGCCTCTGGTAATCCATTCCACACCAACGGTTTCCAAGGCGTATATGTCTTTTGTAAACGGTTGGATATCGAACTTCGCGGCGATATCAAAACCCTCGAACGTGTCCTTGACCAGTGCTTCCGTCTGGTTCGTGATGATCAGGCGGGTCCGTCCCAGCTGGAAGGGCACGACCCAGTTCAGGCTGTAGACACCGTCGGCGAAATCGCAGGCGCCTCGAATCAACTCGTTGGTCACGGCAAACGGATCGGTGGCGTAGCGCACGACAAATGCGTTGTCCATCTGGCCGCCCTTGCTCCACCGGATCGTATTCGTCTCGCCCACCTTCCAGAAATCGCCGGCGGCCGGACTGATGATGCGGATCGAGGGCTGCGGTACGATTTCGAACCGCTCCGAGTTGCCCGTGAACCCGCTGCCCGTCACGGTGATGCTGACGGGTTTGCCCACCGAGCTGGCCGGCATGAGCCAGTCGTAGAAGTTCCCCCTCACGCCCGTCGCCAGCGTGGTGCTCTCCACGATGTTGGTGTCATTCCATTTGTGGAAGGCGATGGTGTAGGAGTCAGCCGTGCCTATGCTTGTCCACCGGATGCGGTTGGTTACATCCGAGACGGCCCAGATGTCGCTGCCGTTGGGGGACGTTACTTTGATCCCCTTCACCGTGAACCGCGTCGAGACGTTCGTGTAAGCGCCGGACACGACCATGACGGTGGCGTTCGTTGATGGCAAGCGGGTCAAGTCGGCGCTGGACTCGATGAGCCAGCTGTAAGTGTTCGTGCCCGTGCCGACAGACAGATTGAGGGCAATCGGCTTGACACGGTCGAACGTGCGCCCGTCCGCGGCATAATAGAGGTTGGCGCGCGCGCCGGAACCCATGCCCGCCGCCAGGAACTTGATGTCGCGCGTCGTACCCAGGGGCCAAACGTCGCCGGTAGCCGGCGACTTCACCTTCAGCCCGCGCAGCGTGAAGGGATCCGAGTACATGACGACATCCGTATCCACGGCGGGAGTGGTGACGGTCATGCGTATGACCGCGTTCGTCGACGGATCGAGATTCTTATCGATGTCCCAGAACATGGCAAAGCCAGGCACAAAGGCATTCGACGGCAACCCGGCAGACAGGAAGGGACCCTTCTGCCCCGCAACCGACAGCGAGTTGGATGCATACGCGGACGGCGAGATGCCGGCGGCGACCCACTGCACAACCACGTTGCGCGCGCCAATGTCGAACATTTCGCCGCGGGCAGGTCGCGTGAAGCGCACCCCGCGCAGGGTGAACTCAGGCGAGATGCTCTGGTAAGGCCCGGCTGCAACCTTCATCCGGGCGCGGGTGGATGGCACCAGGCTCCGGGGCACGGTGAAGTTCTGCTTGTTGAGCCCGGCGCCGGGGCCATCGTCCGAATTCAGCACGGTGGACAGGGGCGCGGGGTCAAACCGAACCCCGTCCGGGGCGTAATAGACATCCGCACTGGAATCATCGGCGCCCGCCGAGTACCATTGCAGGCCATCCGTGACGATGGTGCCCATGGTGTACACGGCCCGGTTCGTCGGGTAGACCATGGACATGCCGTGAATGGCGAACCGCTTGTCCGACACATCGAACATGGGCAGGATCTCGGCGTCCGGAGGGTCCAGCGCGGTGATCTTGATCCAGGCGAAGTTCGAGGGCCGGCGCACATTGCTCGGCAGCAGCGTGAAGCGACCGCCGAAGATGAAGTACTGGCTGGCGATTGTCTCGAATTCGTTGCTTGCCGGGTTGTTTTCATAGGCAATGCTCAGGCCCACCGCCGAACCGGCGGCCTGGTGCAGCCACATCAGTGTGTTCGTAGCCGTGAACTCCCAGATCTCACCGCCGTTCGGTTGCGTCACTTGCACGCCGGAGATGTCGAACGGTTCCGTGATATCGTACAGATCCTCCTGGCTGACGGATTTGACGCGGACCACGGCGTTGGAGGTGGGAGGCCCCAGCAGACGCCAAGGCGGCGCGGAGTTCGTGTAGATACCCGTGCCGGAGCTGTTGACGTTCGTGTAGTCCATGACGATCGGTTGCCAGTTCGTGTGCGCCGGGTCCGCCGCGTACTCTACGTTCACCTTGCCACCCGCTCCGCCGGCGGTCCATTTGATGACCTTGTCGGAGCCGATCTGCCAGCGGTCGCGGGCCACAGTGCCGCCGAGCGGCGCTACGACGTTGATATCGGCCAGCGTAAACTCCAGCGACGTGCCGGTCACACGGGGATCGCTGACCGCCGTGACGCGAACTTTGGCACTCTGGGTCGGATTCTTGGCTGTCAATTGCGTCGTATACGAATTCGTTCCCGGCAAGCACAGCACGTTCTGAGCCACATTGGTCCAACTCTGCCCATTGAAGAAGTCGATGTTCGCGCCCGCCGTGCCCGCGCCAGCGGCTTTCCACCGGATGGTAATCGTGTTGCCCATCTTCACGCCATCGCCGGTCGAGGGATAGGTGACCACGATGCCCGCGTTCGTGAAGGTTGTGTCGGAGTAGTCGACGCGATAGGTCAGCGGGTCGAGCGGGTCCGTGGTCGGCGTCGAAACGGCCATCTTGGCCGTTTCCGAAACGAGCCGCGCGTCCTGCAAAGACGCCTGCCAATTGAACGCGTTGTAACCGATCATGTTGGTTGTAACGCTTGCCACCTGCACCCAGGTGGCGCCCGCATCCGCGCTGAACCAGAGGAGCACATTGGGTCCCAGGGCCGAAACGGCGGGGCCGGGCGACTCCCACCGCACGATGTTGTTGGTGTTCAGGTACCAGTGCTCCCCGCCGTCTGGGGCGCTGAGGTGCAGATTGTGCACCAGCTGGAAATCGCCGTCCGACCAATCGTCCACGGCAACGTCGTTCAGATCCCGCAGGCGTATGCGGTAGTCCGCGCGCGCATCGTCCGAGATCACGGTGCGATAGAAGTTCGTCGCTCCGACGCTGACACCGCTGGCTAGACGCTTGACGAACTCCGCGCCGCTCTTGCGGTAGAGGTCTATCGCCAGGTTCTTGCTGACGCGCCCGGACGTCAGCCAGCGGATATCGTAGGGCACGCCCACGACCCAGGCCTTGTCCCCGGTCTCCTTGCCGTTGGGCGCCACGACGATCACCGCGCCCTCGGCCTTCACGGCCTTCACCTCGTTGATGGCCACCTGCAGGTCGCCGGGGGAGGACAGAAACGCCTTGAACCGGAACGTGCCACCCACTTTCGGATACAGCTCGTCGTATACTGACCCGATGTGCGTGTTCACGACATCCCACGTGTTGGCGTACGGCCAGAGGTTGGAGGAAACAGGGACCCCCGCCCACTGCATGCCATTCCACCAGTACCAGTTCGCGCCATCGTCGCCGCTGAGCTGGTACCGCACGGAGGCGTCCGTGTTGGTCGCCATGACATGGCTGAACTTCAGAACGCGCCCGACGAAGGGCATCCCTTTGCCGGCGGCCGGCATGACCCACGGGTACTGCGTCGGGTAGTGCGACTGGTTCACCACCAACCCCTGCAGACGCAGGTCCGTACGAGCGCTGGTGGTCGACAGGTAGGCCTTGTATTGGAAGTAGCGTCCGAGCGGAATCCGCCCGACCATGGATTCACTCGTCAGGGTGAAGTAGCTGGCGCTGTTCGTGTTCGGTCCGTAGAAAGGTGTCCGCAGCAGCGTGTTCGTGTCATTGGCCACGCGCACCTGGAAGCGCAGGTCCGCAAAGCCGGCCTTGGCTTGATCCATGACATCCTCGGCGCCTAGCGCCCGATTGAAGACAGCCACCTCGTCTATCACGCCGGCCGCCGCGCCGGTGCCGTCATTGGCCAAACCGATGCGCAGCCCCCCCCCGCTCGTGTTACCGCCACTCAACGGCTGGGTGGCGACAGGGAAACCGTTGACGAAGAGCCGCACCTTGCTTCCGTCGTAGGTGCCGACGATGTCGTACCAGAAGCCTCGCTGCAGACCGCCGGGAGCCTTGCACGTGGTGCCGGCCAGCCAGAAATACGGTTTTCCGTCCGCATCGGTGGCCAGCGCGTAGCCGCGGCCGCCGCTGCGCTTGTCGACAAGCGTGCGACTGTTCACGGCAGCGGGTTTGAACCAGGCTTTTACGGTCACCGTATTCGGCTCCAGGAGGACGTTGGCAGGGACTCCCACGTAGCCGCCGCCGCCGTCAAAGTTCAACCCACGGCCGAACCGCCCGGTAGTCCGTCCGACGACGCCATTGATGGTGCCGTGGTTCAAGCCAGCTGTCGCATCGTCAACGCGCGTTCCGCTTGTTTCGTCCATGTGCCAGAGGCCCACCACATCGCTCTGCGAGGCGTTCAGCGCGTCGCCGTAAGGAGATCCTTCGCGCCAGTCTATGGCCTCCCAGATGGCCGGCTGCCCGGCATCCAGCGTGCGACCCAGGTAGGTGGCGACGGTCGCCTGGTTGTCGCCAACCGCCATCAGGCCGTCTATGTCAGCATCGGAAAGCGCCCGCGTGTGCAGGGCGACTTCGTCCAGATAGCCGTTCAGGTAGCCAACCGTTGTGCCGGGGGCCGCCCCCAGCCAGGTATCGCCCATGATCAAGCTGCCAAACCCCGTCGCCAGCGCAGTCGAGGCGCACGGCGTGCCGTCCACGTAAAGGTAAATCGCATCCCCGTTGCGCACGGCGGCGACGTGGTGCCAGTTGCCGTCGTTCATATTGCGCACGCTGCTGACGGCCACGCGGCGCGTGGAACCGTTGTAGACGGTGAACGCCACCGCACCGGCCAGCGCACCGCCCAAGCCGTCGCTGTTGAGCTCCAGCGTGTACCGGGTGTCGGTGCGGCAAACCAGGCCGGCGCGCATCGAGCTGGCCGACTTGAACCAGGCACTGACGGTGAAATCGCCGTCCAACTGCGTGCCGGGTACAATGATGTAGTCATCCGCGCCGTCGAACTTCCCGCAGTACGTGCCCACTTTCGCAAACATGCTGGGAGCCGTGCCGTTCTGCGGGCTGCCGTCGTTGCCGCTGGCCGAATCCTTGACGGTGGCGCCGGGCAGCCACTCCGCCTCGTCCAAGTGCCACAACCCGGCCAAACCGGCCGTCGGGGACTTGAGATTCACGAGGCCTGGCATCAACGACACGTTCTGCAGTTTGATCTCATCGCCCACCCATTTGAGCTTGCCACCGTCAAAATCACCCGTATCGAAATCGACGTGCGACTGGTGTTTGAAGATCACCTGCCCCGTCACGTTGTCCACCCGGACGAACCTCACGACCGGCGTCGCATCGCCATCGCCGTCCAGGATGACCCGGTACTGGAGATAGCTCTTGTTGAAAATGCTGCCGTGCATGATGGCGCCACTGTGCTGCGCCACATCGAAGTAGGAGAGCGCCGAACCGTCGGGCCCGATGAAGGCGCCGGTTAGCGGCAGCGCGTCGCCCGAACGAACCTGCAGCCGTGCCCGGCCGGCCACCTGCCGCATCTGCGCCATGTAGTGTGCGTTCACCTCGGCTGCGTCCAGGGCCCGCGAGTAGAGCACAAGCTCGTCCAGCATCCCGTCGAGGTAATCGCCATTGGCCCGACCAATGACGGGCTTCCGGCTGGGCATCGCAACGGACGAGACCACCGCCACATGGTTCCACCCCGCCAGCAGCCGGCGCGAAGTTGCGCTGCCGTTGACGTAGGCCGTGTACTCGCGGTTCGGCACGCCTTTCGCGACAATCATGCCGCCTTCGATCGCCAGGTAGATATGGTTGGTGGTGTCGTTACAGAGCTGCAGAATGCCATCGTCCAGGTACTCGTCCTTGATCCAGAACTCAACGCTCTTCACGCTGCCGGACACGATCGTCCCGCCAATGTCGGCGTAAGACGACGTGCCATTGAAAACGGCGCTGCGCGAACCCAGCTTGGCGTTGGCGGTGTAGTCCACGCCCGATCCGGCGCCGTTGTTTCCTTTCGGACTGGCATCCGCAAAGCCGCCGTTCATGTGGTAGCAGCCGACGATGTTGCCGTCGAGAGAGGCATCCACCTCCTCCTGCACACCCCACGCCAGCTTGTACCAGACTTCCGGCTTACCGGTCTCGATGACGGCCGACGTGAACTGGCCTGCACGCTGGTAGCCGCCGTTCGGGGTCTTGGCGAGGCCCAGGTAGGGGGAATCCCGGCCGGTCGGGTTCATGGCCACGCTGTCCGTGAATTGCCCGCCCTTGAAATCGCCCTCCGTGTTGTCGATGAACGTGCTGAAGTTACCCGTCAGCCCCACCGCATCCAGAAAGGGGTCATCCGCCGAGGGGTAGGCCGGTCCATAGAGATAGGCCTTGTACTGGGCGTAGCGATCCCAGATCTTGAAATCGCCCAGCGACCCTAGCACGTCGTAGTTGCCGGTGTAGAAGGAGTTCAGCGTCCCGTCTGGCCCGCAGAACGTTTTGCTTCCCAGCGTGTCGAGACTGTCGGACGAACGCACCTGGAAAAGCGCCGACCTCGGCATCAGGTACAACGTCGCCGCCTCGCTGTCCGTCAAACAGCGGCTGAAAATCGCCACCTCGTCGATCGTGGCATTAGCCCGGTAACCGAGGCGCGTACCTGAAATGTGGAAGTAGTCCGTCTGCGAGAGACGGGTCCCCTTCTGGATGATCCCCGACGCATCGAGCTTGCCATTGATGAAGATCTTGCCCAGTCCGTCCGAGGAGCGCCACGTGGCGGCCACGTGCGTCCACTCGTTCAAGGGATAGATGCTCGTGCTGGCCACAGCCGTGTTATGGACCATCAAGCTCAGCTTCCTCACGTCACCCACATAGTTGTGAACGCCGATGTACCATGTGCCGTAGGAAGACACGAAACCCTGCGCCTTCTGCTCGCGCGGTTTCATCCAGAAACTGATTGTGAATTGGTCGCCGTCGTTCAGCAGTTGATAGGTCGGCGTTTGGATCGTATCGGCTGCAACGCGGAAATCGGCGGCGCGCGAACCCAGGCGGGCGTCCGCGACGAACTTCACGGTCGCGGCGGGCACGCCGTTGCTGTTCGAGACAACGTCGAGATAGGTGTTGTTGAGGTGCATCAGGCAGACAAGCCCGTTCATGTTCTTCGGGATCTCGCCGCCGGCGTTCAGGCCGGCCTTCGGCTGGCACTTAGCCTGGAAACGCTCCCACAGGTTGGCGCCGCCGCCGTGATCGAGCACGCGCGACGTGAAGATCGCGGGGTTGTTGTACGGCAGCGCACGCACGATGCTGACGTCCGAGCCAATGCTTACCTGGCTCCGCTCCGTGCCGTTCGTATAGTACGTGCCGATTTCGGAATCGATCTTGCGGTCGGCCTGCAGCTTGAGCTTGGCAACGCCGTTCGCGACCTCGATATCGACGGGGTTCGAGACTTCGTAGTCGGCGGGATTGCCGAAATCCCACCGGTTGGTAATGTCCGCACGGACCTGCGCCAGCCACAAGCCGGCTGCAGCCGCCACCGCAAAACGAACCGCCTGTCGCTCAATCTGTCGGTTCATAGCCTTTCCCTTCCTCTTGCCTGGCCGCACGAGCCAGCCGCTAGCCCTTCATCCGGTTATGAATATAGCAGAAGCCCGCCAGGGGGGTTGTCATGGAATTGCAAAGAATGTGTTATATTGTCCCACTCCGATGGCATCGCCAATCCCGCCTTGCACACCGGATTCCATTGCTTTATCTTCCCGCGGCCATGAACGCAACCGTCCTCGTTTCGCCCGGAACATGGCCGTCCCTCCTGAATGGCTGGCTGGCGACAGCCAGCGCCTGCGTGTGGGGCGTGCCCATGCTTGTGCTGCTGGTCGGGACCGGGGTCCTGCTGACGATCCGCCTGCGCGGGCTGCAGGTGTGGCGCCTGCCCCACGCCCTGGCGCTCGCCTTCCGCCCCAGCCGCGATCCCTCCCAACCCGGCGATATCAGCCACTTCCAGGCGCTGATGACCGCCCTGGCGGCAACCGTCGGCACCGGCAACATCATCGGCGTGGCCACCGCCGTCACGGTCGGCGGCCCCGGCGCGCTCTTCTGGATGTGGGTGACCGCCCTCTTCGGCATGGCTACGAAGTACGCCGAAGCCATCCTGGCGGTCACCTACCGCGTCCAGGACGCAAAGGGAGAGATGTGCGGCGGCCCCATGTACTACCTCGAGCGCGGCCTGAAGCAAAAATGGCTCGGCGTGGCTTTTGCCTTCTTCGGCGCCTGCGCCGCGTTCGGCATCGGCAACATGGTCCAGGCCAATGCCGTGGCCTCCTGCCTGCGCGAAAGCCTTGCCATCCCCCTGCCCGCCAGCGGCGCGGTCATGGCCGTGCTGACCGCCCTGGTGATCCTCGGCGGCATCCGGCGCATCGGCCGGACCTCGGCCTGGCTGGTGCCCATCATGGCGCTCGTCTATATCGGGGGCTGCGTGCTGATCCTGCTGCGCCATGCGCCGGCCGTGCCCGGCGCGCTGGCCCTCGTGTTGCACGACGCCTTCACCGGAACGGCCGCGATGGGCGGCTTCCTCGGGTCCACCTGGCTGCTGGCGGTGCAGAAGGGCGTGTCGCGCGGACTCTTCTCCAATGAGTCCGGCCTCGGCAGCGCCCCCATCGCGGCGGCCGCGGCCCGGACCAACCAACCCGCGGCACAGGCGTTGGTCTCAATGACGGGCACGTTCATCGATACCATCGTCATTTGCACGCTGACCGGCCTCGTGCTGATTGTGACCGGTGTTTGGCGCCAGGGGGGCGACGTGACCAGCATCACCCGCGCGGCTTTTCAAATCGGCCTGCCCGGCCGGGGAGGCGGTTTCGTCGTTACCGCCGGAATCGTCCTGTTCGCCTACTCCACGATCCTCGGCTGGGCCTACTACGGCGAGAAGTGCGTCGAGTACCTCTGGGGCCTGCGAGCCGTTCTGCCTTACCGCTGGCTCTGGGTGGTCGCCGTCGCAGCCGGATCCGTGGCCAAGCTCGAGCTGGTCTGGAACTTCTCCGATGTGATGAACGCCCTGATGGCGATTCCCAACCTGATCGGGCTGATCGGGTTGAGCGGCATCGTGGTGTCCCAGACCCGCCTTTACCTGGCTGCCGACGCAGCCGCCGAATCGCGCTGAGCAGCCGCCGGCGGCCTCACTTCGCAGCCGGCAGGTCCGCGACAGCCTGGCGGTAGTCGGCCTGCAGTTTTTTCACGATATCCTTGTCGATCGCGTCAGCCTGCTGCCAGCGGTCAAGCTGGGCTTTGTACGCGCCGGCAAAGGCTTTCGCGGCGGCCACACAGGCAGCGAACGGCGGCCCGTCCTGGCACACGCCAGCAACGCTCTCCGCCGCGGCCTGGCTCTCCGCGCTGTACTTGCGCAGCGACGCCCACCCCCCGGCCTCCCGCGGCTTGGACGGCGTATTGATCAGGTACTCCAAGTCCTTCCTGAACACCTCCAGCGCTGCCTGGACGGCCAGCCGGCGATCATAATCGCTGGTACCGCCCCGATCCAGCACCGCGGCTTCGCCCAGCCACTTGAGCGTGCCCGCGCAGTCGTTCGGATACCCCAACTGGTGCGCCTTCCAGCGCTTGCGCAGGGCCTTCACGCGCGGGCTTTCCTGGCCAGCCACCCCCTGCTCGGCACGCGTCTCGTCCCGCATCAGGGAGTCCCGGGCGTTGGCCACCAATTTGGCCTCCAGCCCCACGGCCAGCCATTTCTGCTCGTCGCCCTTCAACGAGAGGGATACGAGTTCCAGTTCTTTGGCCAGCGCGTCATGGGCCGCCTGCGTTCCCAGCTTGTCGGCCGCGGCACACCAGCGGTCGACGCGCACCAGCAACCCCTGCTCGATCCGGCTCAACTCCCCCCGCAGGCTGGGCGGCAGGGCAACGGGCTGCAGCTGAACGGGGGGCGGCGCCTGGTCGCGCCGGAAGGCGCCCTTGACGGGGTCCGCCAGTTCGTAGAAGTAGGGCAGCAGGGCCGCGATGGCCGCGTCCGCCCGCTCCAACCGGCCCGCCAATTCGCTCTGCCGGAGTTTCACCCACCGGGCGATCACCTTGTCGGCCCGCTCGGCGTAAGCGGGCGTGGCGAGGTTCTTCCGGCTCTGCTGCAGTTTCGCCAGGGCGGCGTCGAACTGCGGCGTGGCCTTCCCTCCGCCGGCCTTCTCCTCCTGCTCGGTCAACAACAGATCCGCCAGGGCCGGGCCAGGCTTCCACTTCGTCTCGCCCGGCGCCTTCTCCTCGTGGGGCTCATCGCCGGCCTTGAGCGTCACGGCCACGTCGAGCGGCTCGTGATCCGGCCGCGTGAACTGCAGTGTGTAGCTGCCCGGCGGCAGCTTCAGCCCCTTGTCCGGCACGGGGCGGGACGCCTGGCCGGCAGACGTGCAGGCGACGCTCACCGGCGGCGTAAAGCCCGCGGCATCCACGCGCAACTCGATGGCCGAAGCACTGAACGGCTCAAGCTTCAGCACGACGGCGCCCCCGGCCGGCAGCTTGACCGGCCACTCCCGGGGATCGTACCCGGGACGCACGCTCGACGCCTTGGCCTGCACCGTGCTTTCCGGCGGTTGCGTGGCCTGCGTCTGCTGCTTGCGCTCCCCGTTCTCGATGCGCAACGGGGCGCCGCCGCCGAGCACGAAGTCGACGGCGTGACCGGATTGGTTGTCGACCGTGACATGGCAGATGCCTAACTCCTTCTTCAACGCCGCCTGCAGCGACGGCAGCGCGTCGCCCAGGGCCTGTCCCACGCCAGGCAACCCGACCACACGTTCGTATTGCTGCAGCCGCCCGCGCCGTTCGTCGAGCGGTTCCACGGTCTCGATCAGCGTCGTGACCCGCAGCTTCAACCGCTCGACCAGTTTGCGGTCGGCCGCCTGGACGGACGCCGCGTTCCGCACGGCGGCCGCCGTCCCTTCGCGGAGTTGCACCCATCGCTCGGCCAGGGCCTGGACCTGGGCCGGCGAGGCCAGCGCGTTGACCTCGCCGTCGAGCGCCTGGAGTCCGTCCAGGGCCAGGCGCACCTTGCGGAGATGCTCGGCCTCGGCCGCATCCCGCACCTGCTCGGCCAGGTGCGCGTCCATGGCGGCCAGGACACCCGCATCCCGCCACGGGGCGGGCCAGCCGGCCACGAGTTGCTTCACCGCGACCAGCTCGTTGGACGTCGTGGTGATGGCCCCGACAAAGGCGTGCAGGGCGTTGGTGGTCGCGGCCTGCACCGCCTGCCGTTTCCCGGCCACGTCCGCCTGGTCGCGCACGGCAGCCGCCTCGGGGAGCGCGCCAGCCTGCTGCCAGCGCTTCACCTGCGCGTCAACGGACTGCCAATTGCCGGTCTTCATCGTGGGGCGCAGCTCGTTCTCGATGGCCGCGAGGGCGCCGATGGCCTGCTGCACCTGCTTGGTACGTTCCTGGTAGGCCGCCTTGGCCTGCAGCCAGCCGGCACGGAGCTGCGCCAGCCGCTGCCGCTCGTCAGTCGTCCCGCCGCCGTCGTCCTTGGCCAGCGCGTCCAGCGCGAGGACCCGTTTGTCCACGAGATCGAAATCCTGCTGCTGCTTCACCGTCGGTTCAACTTTGGCAAGCTCCGCCAGCGCCGCGGACCAGCGTTTGGCGGCTTCGGCCTTGTCCAGGGTCTGGCGCGCCAGGTTGACTTGCCGATCCATCCACGAACCCAGATCGCCGCCGCCGCGCAGCAGGCGGTTCGTTTGTACGCCAGCCCAATCGCGCCGCACGTTTCCGGCCTCGTCCAGCGAGCGCGCCATACTTCCGACGAAGGCGTTGCTGCACGCTGCCGGCACGGTCGTCACCCAAAGCTCGGCGTCCCGCAGCCAAGCCGCGCGCGGCGCACGGCGCGGAGGGTCGCCGCGGGCGGGCACCCGTTTCCAGAGCGGAGACGCCAGTAGCGAGGCATAGTCCCGTTCCCACGCGAGATCGTCCTGCATGCGCTGCGCAAGAGCGGCCCCGGGCGCGCCGGCTGCCGCGGCGACCACGCCCAGCGCGACTGACGCCTGCCACTCCTGCCGCACGCTTTCGGCGGTCTTGAAGTCGCCAGCCGTCAACGCGACGACGAACCGCTCGCCATAGCGTTCCGGCAGGGACCGCGCCAGGGTCTCGGCCTGCGCCGCCCGCTCCCGCCACGCTGCGCGCCGGGTCAGGCTCGTGCGGGCCCCCTGGCGGGCCTGCCGCCAGCTCGCGTCAAGGGCCGCGACGGCCGCGCGCTCCGCGCCCACGCTGGCGGGTACCGCCAGGCGCCGCAGGCGGGCGCCATCCCACAGGCTGTAGCCGAACACGGCGCCCGCGAGCAGCGCCGGGATGGAAAGCCAGAGGGCGGCCGCGCGCAGGATACGACGGGCCTTGCGGGCAGCCTCCGCCCGCGCCACTCGCCGGCGCTCTTGTTCCTCGGCCCGACGGGCGGCCGCTTCCGCGGCTTGGCGGCGCTCCTCCGCCTCCCGCACCTCGCGCGCGGCGGCCTCGACGGCTGCGCGTCTGGCGGCCTCCTCCGCGGCTTGACGGGCGTTTTCCGCGTCGGCGAGCCGGCGGGCTTCCGCTTCCTCGGCCGCGCGCCGCGCCGCTTCCGCGGCCTGCCGCCGGGCCTCCTCCTCCCGCACCTGCCGCGCGGCTGC
>CAYOBW010000005.1:0-74875 GCA_964402115.1 uncultured Victivallales bacterium | reverse complement strand
GCTCGAGGACGTGCTGAGCATCTACCACAACGAGGGTTGCTGGGGCGCCATCGTGCAGTTTGGCGGGCAAACGCCCCTGAACCTGGCCGCGGCGCTTGAGCAGAACGGCGTCAACATCATCGGCACGAAGCCCTCCAGCATCGAGCAGGCCGAGGACCGCAAGCACTTCCAGGCGCTGGTCAACGGGCTGGGCATCAAGCAGCCCCCCGGCGGCATCGCCGTCAACGTCGAGCAGGCGGAGCGGCTGGCCGAGCAGATCGGCTACCCCGTGCTCATGCGGCCCTCCTTCGTGCTGGGCGGCCGGGCCATGGTGATCGTACACGACCGCGAGATGCTGCACCGCTACATGGCCGAGGCCGTGCAGGCCTCCGAGGAGCGGCCTGTGCTCGTGGATCACTACCTGGCCAACGCCGTCGAAGTCGACGTGGACTGCATCTCCGACGGCGAAACGCATGTCATCGGCGCCATCATGGAGCACGTCGAACTGGCGGGCATCCACTCGGGCGACAGCGCCTGCATCATTCCGGCGCCGACCCTCTCCGACAAGGTCAAGAAGACCATTCGCGAGAACACGTTCGCCTTGAGCCGGGCCCTGAAGGTGTGCGGGCTGATGAACATCCAGTACGCCATCCAGGGCGAGGACGTGTACGTGCTGGAGGTCAACCCGCGCGCGTCGCGCACGGTGCCGTTCGTGAGCAAGGCGATCGGCGTCCCGCTGGCCAAGCTGGCGGCGCTCTGCATGGCCGGCGCGAAGCTCAAGGACCTCGGGTTCACGCGCGAAATCATCCCGCGGCACAAGTCCGTCAAGGAGGCCGTTTTCCCCTTTGCCCGCTTCCCGGGCATCGACGTGATCCTGACGCCCGAGATGAAGTCCACGGGCGAGGTGATGGGCCTGGACGCCTCCACGGGGATGGCGTTTCTCAAGAGCCAGATCGCGGCGGGCAGCGATCTGCCGCGCGGCGGCAACGTCTTCGTCAGCGTGCGCGACGAGGACAAGGAAGCGCTGATTCCCCTGGCGCGGCGGCTCGTGGACCTCGGGTTCACGCTCTACGCCACGCTGGGCACGAGCACCGTGCTGCGCAACAACGGGGTGAAGAGCGAGGCCGTTTTCCGCATTTCGAAGGGGCGGCCGAATGCCATCGATCTGATCGAGGACAAGCGCCTGGGCTGGGTGGTCAACACCCCGTCCGTCGGCGAGACGTCCATGGTGGACGGCATCAAGATGCGGGCGCACGCGGTGATCCGGGCCGTGCCGATCACGACCACGATCAGCGGCCTGGCCTGGTCGCTGGCAGGGCTCGAGGCGCTGCGGTTGCAGGAACGGCTGGAGGTCTGCAGTCTGCAGGAGTACCACCGCCATGCGCCGCGGCTGCAGCTCAACAAGGTGAAACTGGTAGTTTGACGCGGGCCGGCGCGGGGCCGGCGGGGAGTGTGCGGTGGTGCAGGCAGACACAGGCGGAAGCGCGGCGCGGTGGAACTGGGCGGCGCAGCGCGCGCGGCAGGCGCGGCTGGCCCTCCAGGACGGAACCGTCCTGCGCGGCTACAGCGTGGGCGCGCCCGTGGACGCGCTGGGCGAGGTCGTGTTCAACACAGGCATGACCGGGTACCAGGAGATCCTGAGCGATCCCTCCTATAGCGGTCAGTTCGTCACCATGACCTACCCGGAGATCGGCAACACCGGCATCAACACGGCCGACATGGAGTCGCGCCGGTTCTTCGCCAACGGCTTCATCCTGCATGCCCTGAACACGCCCAGCAACTGGCGTGCGCAGGAGTCGCTGCAGGCCGCGCTGGTCCGGCACGGCATCCCCGCCATCGCGGGCGTGGACACGCGGGCGCTGACCACGAAGCTGCGCGACACCGGCACGCTGCGCGCCGCCCTGCTCTGCGCGGATACCGCCAGCGACGACGAGGCGGCCGTGGCCCGGGCGCGGGCGTGGGAGGGGCTCGACGGGCAGGATTACGCCGCGAAGGTCTCCTGCGACGCCCCCTACCGCTGGGACGAGTCCGGCGCACTGACCTGCTCCTGGGGCGTGGCGGAGTCCCTGCCCCCGGCGGATCTGCGGGTGGTCGCCTACGATTTCGGCATCAAGTGGAACATCCTGCGCAGCCTGCGCCTGAGCGGCATGGACGTGACCGTCGTGCCGGCGCGGACGCCGGCGGCCGACGTGCTCGCGCTCAAGCCCGACGGCGTCTTCCTCTCCAACGGCCCGGCCGATCCGGCCGCCGTGACTTACGCGGTCCGGGCCGCCGCCGAGCTGCTGGGCAAGGTGCCGATCATGGGCATCTGCCTCGGGCACCAGCTTCTGGGCCTCGCCTGCGGCGGACGCACGTACCGGCTGAAGTTCGGCCATCACGGCTGCAACCATCCCGTGCAGGATCTCGCCACGGGCAAGGTGGAAATCACGTCGCAGAATCACAACTACGCCGTGGACACGGCATCGCTGGATCCGGCGCTGGTCGAGGTGACGCACATCAACCTGAACGACCAGACCGTCGAAGGCCTGCGCCACCGGAAGGCGCCGATGTTCTGCGTGCAGTACCACCCGGAAGCGTGCCCCGGGCCGCATGATCCGTTCTACCTGTTTGGCCGCTTCCGGCAGCTTTGCGGGCGTTCGTGAACGCCCCGCCCGCCCGCGGCGCCGCGCGCGGCAGGAGATGATCCCATGTTACCCTGGCTGGCTCCCTGGCTCTCCTCCCTGTGGGGACCTTTGCGGTTGCTCGGTTCGCACCTCTTCCTGCTCGGGCTGGGCACGGTTTCCAGCGCCCTGCTGGTGTGGCTGATCCTGCCGCGGCTCTGGGACCGCCTGCCGCGCGACCGGGGCCGCCTGCACGCCCAGCAGGGCGGCGCGGCCAAGGGCAAGCCGACCGGCGCCGGCGTGCTGCTCGTGCTGCTCGTCGTGCCTGTCCTGTTCGTGGTCCTGCCGTTCAGCGTCAAGATCTTCGAGATTGTGGGCTGCCTCGTTCTGGCCATGCTGACGGGCTACGGCGACGACCGTAGCGCGCAGGAGTGGGGCCAGTGGCGCAAAGCCACGCTGGACCTGGCGGTGGCCGTGCTCACCAGCCTCGCCCTGTGCCAGGGTCACGACACGCACCTGTGGCTGCCGGTGCTGAAGCAGACCGTAACCGTCGGCCCGCTGGCCTACGTGGCGCTGTCCACCGTGGTCCTGTGGTTTACGCTCAACGCCACGAACTGCACGGATGGCGTGGACGGGCTGGCCGGTTCGCTGACCACGCTGTCGCTCTTCAACCTGGGCGGGTTCCTCTACGCGGTTATCGGTCACAGGGAGGTTGCGAAGTACTTGCTGGTCCCCCACGATCCGGCCGGCGCCAACTGGGCCATCCTCCTGTTCACCGTGGCGGGTGGCGTGGCGGCCTACCTGTGGTACAACGCCGAGCCCAGCCAGGTGCTGATGGGCGATGCAGGCTCGCGGTTCCTCGGGCTGTTGGTCGGCGTGGCGGTCATGGCCTCCGGCAATCCGCTGCTGGTGCTGGTCGTGGCTCCGGTGGTGTTGGTCAACGGCGGGACGGGGCTCGGCAAACTCGTGCTCCTGCGCCTGTTCGGTCGGCTGGGACTGGATGTCCGGCCGCCGCACCAGGTTTCCGATCCCGCCGAGCTGACCCGCCAGCATCCGGCCGTGCGGCTGCTGCACAGCGTCCGTTTCCCGTTGCACGACCACTGCCGCAAGAACCTGCACTGGTCCAATCCTCAGGTGCTGGTTCGCTTCCTCCTGCTGCAGGGGTTCCTCACGCCGCTGTTGCTGGCCCTGCTCGTCAAGGTGCGCTAGGCAGGCTGCCGACGCGGAACAGCTTCGGGTTCACCCCGAGCTGGTGGATGCGGTAGTTCATGATCCTCTGCGTGGTCTGGAGGTTGCGCGCCGCCGCGGCGGCATTGCCGCGATGCTTCTTGAGCGCGTCCACGAGGATTTCCTTCTCGTACGATTCCACGAGGGTCTTGAGGCTGGCGCCGCTCTCCGGGATGAGCTGGGTGTGCGTCTGGTCGCTGGTCTGCAGCGAGGGGGGCAACGTGTAGCCGTGGATGACGCCGTCCGTGGTCGTCAGCACCGCCCGCTCGATGCAGTTCTCCAGCTCGCGCACGTTGCCCGGCCAGTGGTAGATGCTCATCATGTTGATGGCGGTGGTCGAGATGCGCTTGATGTCCCGGTTGTAGACCCTGGCGTACTTCTGCAGGAAGTGGTCGGCCAGCAACATGATGTCCGAGCGGCGCTCGCGCAGCGGCGGGATGTGGATGGGGAAGACGTTGAGCCGGTAGTACAGGTCTTCGCGAAACCGGCTGTCCTGCATCGCCTGCTCGAGATCGCGGCTGGTGGCGGCCAGCACGCGCACGTTCACCTGCTGGGTCGTCGAACCGCCCACGCGCTCGAAGCTCTTCTCCTGCAGCACCCGCAGGAGCCGCACCTGCACGGCGGGGGAGATGTCGCCGATCTCGTCGAGGAAGATCGTGCCGCCGTTGGCCAGTTCGAACCGGCCTTTGCGCTGGCTGGCCGCGCCGGTGAAGGCGCCCTTCTCGTGGCCGAACAGCTCGCTTTCGATCAACTGCTCCGGCAGCGCCGCGCAGTTGACCGCCACGAACGGGCCGCTGCGCCGCGGGCTCGCGTAGTGGATGGCCGAGGCCACCAGCTCCTTCCCCGTGCCCGATTCGCCGCGAATTAGCACCGTGGCCTGGCTGTCCGCCACCATGGCGATCTGCTGGTACACGCGCCGCATCGTGCTGCAGTTGCCAATCAGGTTGTTGGGATGGTATTGGTCGCCCAGCTGCTGGCGCAGACGCCGGTTCTCCTCGACCAGGCTGGTGTGCTCGGCGATCTGCTCGCGAATGGCGGCCACGGCTTCGGCCAGCAGGTTGGCCACGAGCTGCAGGAACGTCGTGTCATGCTGCAGCGCCGCCTCGTCCGTGACAGGACGGTCGATGCTCAACGTCCCGATCACCTCACCCTGGCGGATGATCGGTACGCAGATGAACGCCGTGTCGGACTCGTCGCGCGACCGGGTGCGATTCAGGAAGTTCGGCTCCTCGCGGACGCTGCGGATTGCACTGGGCTTGCCCGTCGCCGCCACGCGCCCGGTGATGCCTTCGCCCAGTTTGTACTGCCCCCGTCTCTCCTCGTCGGAGGTCAACCCGCGCGAGGCTTCGATGAGCAGGGTGTCGGAACCGGGGTGGCGCAACGCCAGCGTGCCTCGCTGCATCCCGAACTCGTTCTCCAGGATATCCAGCACATCGTTCAGCAAAGCCGATACATCATGCTGATGGACAATGGCTTGAGAGATCCTGTAAAGGACCTCGATTTCGGTGGTCTTTCGTGCAAGTTCACCCATGAATTGTCACTCCTTCGCAGTCTGCATCGCTCATGTAAGGCTCGAGAAACAGGTGGACACAAATGTATTTCCGTTTAATCTACACACCAACACGTCTCCATGGCAACCCTGATTTCGTTCTTGTCGGTTCTCAGCCCATGTCCAATCCAGTGGGTGCCAGGCACCGTGGTGGCACGGCGCTCACCGGTCCTGGAGGGCGCGCAGCTCCGCGTCGGCCTGGCGGAGGCGCTGGGCGATGGCGAGGGCCAGGCGGGCGAACAACTGCGCCCCCAGGGCTGCTTCGTCGGGGGCGGTGCCGTCGATACACGCGCGCGTGAGCACGTAGAGCTCGGTTGATTCCTTGGCTTCCGCCGTGGCCGACCGCCGCTCGCAGTCCAGGAAGGAAAGCTCGCCGAAGAACTCTCCGGGTCCAATGGTCGCGACGTGGTGCTGCCTCCCGCCATCGAGCGGCAGCAGGATGCGCACACTGCCACGCCGCACCAGAAACAACTCGCCCCCCGGATCGCCCTGCGCGAAGGCCTGCTCCCCGGCCGTCAGCGTCCGCTCCCGCAGGCGGCCGCTCAGCATGTCGAGCGTCCGCGCGTCAAACCCGCGAAACAGGTCGAAGTCGGTCGGCCCGAGGGCCTGCGCGGTGTCCGGCGTTCGCACGCCGGCGGATTCCAGCAGCCGGTTCTCCATCCACTCCAACGCCTCGTCCAGCGTGTCGCAGACCCGGACGCCCCCGCCCGCCCGGACGACGCCCAGGTGTACGAGGTACTTCTCGAACGCCCGCTGGTGGAGGAGGCCCGACGGCATGCCGCTGAACAGCAGTTCGCCGCCGCGCTCCACCAGCTGGCTGTGCATCTGCTCGAAGAGATGGGCGGCCGTGTAATCGAGCGACTGGACGCGCCGCAGGTCCAGCAGAATGAACCGGCAGGTGCGCAGGTCAGGCTCCAGGTTGGTTACGACCTGATCCGCCGTGCCGAAGAAGAGATTACCCTGCAGCTCGCAATAGACCGCCTGGTTGCCCAGCTGCTTCAGCGCGTCGCGTTCCGCGGATGGCCGGCGCGTCTTCGATGACACCTGGTTCAGGCACTGCTTGCGCCGGATCACGGCCCCCCGGATCTGGTCGCGGATAAACAGCACGCTGGCCAGCACGACGCCCACGCCGGCTGCGGCAATCAGGTCAACGGTGAGCGCCACGACAATGACGCCGGCGATGACGGCGAAATCGAACCGTCCGTCGTGGTAGCGCAACAGCCGGAACATGGTCCGGTCGAACATGCGGCTGGCCACGACGATCAGGATGCCCGCCAGGACGCCGATGGGCACCCACGCGATCAACCGCCCGAGGAAGAGCAGCGCGAGCAGCACGAAAACGCCCTCGCACAGGCCCGCCCGGAACGTGCGACCGCCGCTGGAAAGGTTGACAAGGGTCGGCCCCATGGTGCCGGCGCCCGGCAGGCCGCCCAGCAGGCAGGCGGCCAGGTTGCCGAGCCCCTGGCCGACGAGTTCCCGGTTGGACCGGTGGCGGTTGCGCGTCAGCGCGTCCAGGCCGACGCACGTCTTCAGGGTGTCGATGGACAGCAGGACGGAGAGTGTGAGCGCCGGTACGAGGACCAGGCGGATGTCCGCCAGGTTAACCGACAGCAGGTGCTTCAGCGGTCCGGTCAGGGTGGCAGACAGGGAGCCCGACGGCAGAATGGGGCCGATCACGAGCGGGTTGCCCGCCAAACGCAGGAGGTCCGGCAGGAACAACGCCTGGGCGAAATAGGCTGCCATGCCGCCGCCCAGACCGATGATCGTGGCCGGGACCCGGCGGGTCAGGCGTGGGGCCGTGAGCATGCACAGCATGGTGACCAGGCCCGCGATGAGCCCCTCCTTGCGCCAGAGTGCCGGGTTCAGCAGCCCGCGGTGCAGCGGTGTGTCCGCCGGCAGGCCAAGCAGTTTCGGCAGCTGCCCCAGGGCGATGAGCAGGCCCACGCCCGAGAGGTAGCCGCTGACGACGGGGTAGGGGATGAACTTGATGAGGCGGCCGCCGCCCGCGGCGCCGTAAAGCACCTGCAGCCCCCCCGACAGCAGCGCCGTCAGCGCCAGCAGCGGCAGCACGGCGGCCGGCTCCAGCCGGGTTCCGCCCTCGCCCGCGAGCAGCCCCACGATAAACGCGGAAAGCACCGCGGCAGAAGGGGCGCAGGGGGCAGAGATCAACCCGCCCGTGCGCCCGATCAGCGGGGTGATCAGGCCGAGGGCGACCGCCCCCAGCATGCCGGCCATGGCGCCCACGGCCACGTACGACGGCCCCAACGCGGTGTAGGTGACGATGCCGAAGGCCACCGAGGATGGCAGAGCCACCAGCATGGCGGCCAGTCCGCCCCATACGTCGCCCGTCCAGGACGGCGTCGTCGGGCGGACTTGTGCGGGCGTTGTACTCATGTCAGGGGGTCAAGCACCCACCGTTTGTTGTACCAGAACCACTGTTCGGGCTGGCGGCGGATGACGGTTTCGATCTGCGCCATGACCTGCGCGGTCATGCGGACCACGTCCGCATCCTTGGGCACGGACGCATCGGGCCAGACGGGTTCCAGCCGGTCGAAGCGGTGATAGGACCAGCCGATGCGGCTGACGTAGCCGGGGATGACAGGCACATCGGCGATGCGTGCGAACAGGGCCATGCCCGAGCCGATGTTGGCCTCGCCCCCGAGAAACGGCACGAGCACGCCCTCGGTCCGCATGCGTACGTCGGGGAGGATCGCCAGGAACCCGCCCGCGCGCAGGCGGCGGAGCACCTGCTTCATGGCGCCGCTGCCGCGGGCCAGCGTCTCCACGCCCGGCGCGCCGCGCAGATGGTTGATGTAGGCATCGGTGAGCGGGTTCTTCTGTTGCGCGGCCACGCTGAAGATGGGGATGCCGTGGTGCAGGCCGACCACGCAGGCCATGTCCCATGCGCCCATGTGCGGGACGGCGAGGATGGCGCCCTTGCCGGTGGCCTGGTGCGCTTTCAGGAACGCGGCCGTCGAGCCGGAGTCCATGCGATCATTCACCCATTGGCGCGTGACGCCGCCGAGTCGCACGAGGTCCACGGCCGTGAAGGCGATGTTGCGCAGCGAGAGCCAGGCAATGCGACGCACCTCGCGCTCGGAGAGGCCGGGGCCCAACACGAGGCGAATGCGCCGCCGGGCCTCGCGCACGCGGCTGCGGGCGAGCACCCAAGCCAGTTGGGCCACGCCCCACCCGATGGTCAGCGCGGCCCGGTAAGGCAGCACGCGCAGGAGGAACGCAAGCGCCCGCACCAGCACATACTCCACGACATGTCGGAATCGGTACTTCACGCCCGACATGGTATCGTCCGGCGGCGGGGTGTCAACGCCGGAGCGCAAATCCCCGGCTAATGCCTGCTCTGGGCCTTGGCGATGGCCTGTTGCGCCAACTCCTTCGCCCCGGCGACGATCCTTCGGGCGGACTTCCTGGCTTGCCGGATGCCCTTCTCGCCGGCTTGCTTGACGTGCCCCACAACCTGATCATCCTGGCCCTTCGTGCGCAGTCTGTCGTTCCCCGTCAGTGCGCCTGCCGCTTCCTCGATGCGTCCCTTCACGACCTCAATGGTGCCCCTCATGTTCCTGAGTGCCTTTTGTCTCCCCGCGGGCGAACGCCGGCCGTCCACCTGCAGTGTCGGCACCTCACAGCCGCTTCAGCGCGGCAGCGCTTCCCGCGCCCGCCGGCGGGAGTCTTCGCTGGCAGCGGAGTCCGCCACCTGCTGCAGAGCTTCGCGGGCGGCCGCGGGTGCGCGGCCCTTCACACGCTCCGCCAGTTCCAGGATGGCACTGCCGGCTTCGTTGACCAGCTCCGGGTTGGCGAGCTGCTGCCGCGCGAGGGGCAGGGCTTCGGGGAGGGACAACTTGCCCAGCGCCGCCAGTGCGAGGCGCTGCTCGTCGGGGCGTTTCGCGGCCGCCAGCGCGTCGGTGAGCCTGCGCAGGCGGGCGGGCTCGTCGCCGACCTTCTCGGCCATCCGCACGAAGCCGCGCAGGGCCAGCACCTGGTGGCGCTCATCCGTGCCGGTGCGGGCGATCTCGAGCAGTTGCTCCGCCGGCGTATCGTTGGGGAACTCCGCGAGGTTGCGCAGAGCCTCATCCCGCACCGCCGCTTCGGGGCTGGCCAGGGCCCGCTGCAAAAGGTCCGCGGCCTCGCGGCTGCCCAGGCGCCCCGCCGTGCGCAGGAGCGCGGCCTGGACCGTGGCCGGGGTGTTCGTGAGCGCGGCGGCCAGCGGCGCCACCTGCTCCGCCGCCGCGCCGCGGCGCCGGCAGATCTCGACCAGCGCCTCTTCCGCCGCCGTCCACTCCGCCGCCGGCCCGAGCCGTGGGAGGAGGCCGATCAACGGCGCCGCATAGGACCCTGGCGCGACGCTGCCCAACGTTCGCAGCGCGCCCAGGCGCAAAGCGCTGTTCGCGTGCGCGGCCAGCACCAGGGCCGGGTCGGCCGCGCCGGCGGCCTTGCGCTTGGCCAGCAGGTCCAGCAGTTCGAGGCGCAAGGTCGTGGCGTCGGCCGTCTCGCGCACGTTCGTGAGCGCCGCGATGAGCGCCTGGTTGCCCGGCGCCGCGGGCAGCGCGAGCAGCGCGTCGCGCACGGCCTGGGTTTCGGCCGGTGTGCGGCCTGGCAGGAGGGCCGTCAGCAGCGGCACGCTGCGCGCGCCGCCCACGCGGGCCAGGGCCGGAACGGCGGCGCGCCGGACGCCGGGGTCGTCATCCCGCAGGGCGGCGGCCACGGCGTCGAAGGTGTTGGTGTCCGCGCGCTGGCCGAGCACGCTCAGCGTGGCGGCCCGCTCCGCCGGATCGGCCCGGCGCAGGGACTTGACGAGGGCCGCGGTCGGCTCCGTCGCGAGGCCCTCCGCGAGGCCTGCCACGACGGCATCGCGGACCTGGGGCGGCGCGTTGGTGCCGAGGGTGTCCCAGACGTCGGCATAGAGGCGGCGGGCGTCCTGCTGTTCGCCCGCCGCGCCGAGGTTGCGTGCGAGCACAAAGCAGATTTCGGTCAGCGTGCGCCGGCTGCTGCCGTCTGCCTGGCGCAGCGCGGCTAGCAGGGGTTTGGCTGCCCGTGCGTCGCCCAAGCGGGCGAGGGCCGCGCCAGCCGCTGCGCGCACATCCAGGGAGGGATCGCGCGCCAGCCGTTCGCGCAGGTCGCCGGCGGCCTCGCGGACGCGCAGGTCGCCCAGCGCCTGGATCACGGTCAACTGCGCTCGCCCGGAAGCGGTCCGCAGGGCGCGGTGCAGGGCGGCGGCGGCCGGTGCGCCGGCCAGCGTCACGAGCGCGCGCGCGGCGGGATCGGCCAGCGCGGGATCGCGCAGGCAGTCCGCCAGCGCGGGCAAGGCCGCGGGATCGCCGAGCGCCTGCAGCTCCTCGATCAGCCAGGCGCGGGCGACCGTGCCGGTGGCGTGCCCGAGCGCCGCCGCGAGCGCGTCGGTTACGGGCGGGCTGGCCGCGGCCTGGTCGGGGGCCGTGACTTGCGTGACGAGGCCGTGCAGCAGGTAGCGGGCCTGGTCGCGCTCCGGCGTCGGCGGCCGGTCGAGCAGGTCGGCCAGCGCGCGCACGGCGGGCACGCCCCCGGCGAGTACGTCGGCGCAGAGCCGGCGCGCCTCGGCCGGCGCGGGGCCGGTGTACTTGCCGTCGCGGTCGCACGCGGGCAGCTGCCTCAAGCTGTTCGTGACGACGGGCGGGGGCGGGGCGGCTTGCGCGCCGGCGGGGCGGGGCGCCAGCGCCGTTGCGGACAGGAGCAGCAGCAAGCCGGGCAGGCTGAGGCGGCGGCGTGCGGACGGGGGTGTGTGCGGCATGATGTCGGTCTCCTGTTTCAGATGTGCCAGGGGGCGCGCATGGGCGGGTTCACGAGGGCGTTGGCGGCGGGATCGCCGACGATCTGCTCGCGCACGGGGTCGTAAGCGATCTTGCGCCCCATCCGGATGGCGATGTTCGCGAGGTGCAGCAGGGTCGCGCAGCGGTGGGCGGGTTCCGCCGAACCGCCGGTCTTCTGGCGGGTCTTGACGGCCTCCGCGAAGGAGGGCCACGGCTGTGCGTCGGGCAGCGTCTTGACGTACGCCTGGTCCTCGGGGGAGAGATCCTCCATGGTGACCTCCCGGCCGGGTTGGCGGTTGTACCGCTCGCCCCACTCCTGGCTGTCCATGACGAATGTAAAACCATCGGCGTACTTGAGTTCCACCCACCCCCACATGCCGCAGGCCTCGGGATGGGCGGGTGGCGCGTGCGCCTCGATGGCGACAGGGCTCGTCGCGTCCTTGCCGTAGGTCCACTGCTGCGGATCGAAGTGGTGCTGGCCCATGTCCGCCATGCCGCCGCCCTCGTAGTCCCAGTAGCCCCGGTGTGTGCCGCCGAAGCGGTGGGGGTGGAACGGCCGCAGAGGGGCGGGGCCGCAGTACATATCCCAGTCCAGCCACTTGGGCACGGGCTGCGGGCGGGCGTTGATCAGGCCGCTCCACTCCTTGACCTTGAGGCCGCCGGCCTTGATGTGCACGCCGCGGCAGGTCTTCACGCGTCCGCTGGTCATGATCTTGTTGATCAGGATGCAGCGCGCATCGCGGATGGCGTTGTACCGGCCGAACGTGCCCACCTGCAGAATGCGGCCGTAGCGCTGCTCCGCCGCTACGACCGCGCGGCCCTCGGCGATGAACCGGGTGAGGGGTTTTTCGCAGAGCACGTCCTTGCCGGCCTGCATGGCGGCGATCGAAATCAGCGCGTGCCAGTGGGGCGGCGTGGCGATGGCCACCACGTCGATGTCCGCGCGGTCGAGCACGCGCCGGAAATCGGTGTACGTGGTCTTGTTGTCCGCCGAGTCGGCGAAACGCACGTCGCAGCGCGCGAGCTGCCGGACGTTGGGGCCGAGGCCTCCGAACGTGCCGGGGCCGCGCCCGCCGCAGCCGATCAGCGCGCCGCCGAGGCTTTCGCTGGGAGGGGTGTAGCCGGGGCCGCCGAGCACGTGGCGGGGGACGATCTGGAAAGCGGCCAGGCCTGCTCCGGCGGTTGCCAGGAACCGGCGCCTGGTGCAAGGCGTCTGTTTCATGCTGTACTCCCGATGCTTGCGGGCGTGCGGGCCGTAGGCCCGTTACATACTATTTCCGCGCGACGATGAAGACGCGCGGCTCCTCTTCCGGGGCGTTGAGGGAGGCCACCAGGTTGTTCGCGCTTGCGAAATGGACACTGCGGAAGCCCGCATCCAACAACGAAGCCCGCACCTCGACCAGATCAAACAGCGTGTTGTACGTCGTCTGCTCGAATCGCTCGTACAACCCACTGTCAGCGAGCTTGAGGAATCCTGAGATCCTCGTGTAGGCGCGCGATGGGCCCTCTATCACCACCCCGCGCGTCATCAGCACCAGGTCGTCACGCTCCACGACGCTGATCCCGCCCCAGTGCTCCAAACCCCGGCGCGTGTTGAGATCGAAGATGAACCATCCGTCGCCGGACAACACCGCGAAAACGGAACGGAAGCAGCCGCGCAGCGCGTCCATATCCGGCAGATGGTTGAGCGCATCAAAGGTAGAGACAGCCAGACCAAATCGCCGGTCCAGCGTAAAGTCCGCGGCATCCCCTTCCACGTAACGCGCACGGCCCTGATCGATGTAGGATTGCGTGTTCTCTTGGGCATAGTGCAGCATCGCGGGCGACGCATCCAGGCCGGTGACGTCATAGCCGTTTTCGAGAAAGTGCTGCGCCAGATGGCCCACACCGCAGCATACATCCAGCAGGAATATGTTCACCCGCTCGCCAGAGGCGCTTTCATAGAACTCGCGGATTCGCGGCGCGATGCTCCGAGCAAACTCATGCCAGAGCATGTTGTAGATCTTGGCAAAGGCCTCGTTGTAAGCCTGCATTACGCCTCCTTGGAGAAACACCGTAGCTGAAGCGGAGTGGATGCGTCAAGATGGACGGCCGGATGCCTGGGAGCGGAACGGACCTCCCCTGCCACGAGGGCGCAGCCGTTCGCGTACACCATCACCGGTGGTAACTGTTTAGTCCCCTGATTCGTGCTGGCCGGCGCGGCGCGGGTGCGGTAAGGCCTGGATACGCGTTGGATAAGGGGGCGATAGACAAGCGTCAGCAGGTTGTCCGAGATCGGGGACAAATGGGGTCACGGGCGTGAGCGGGGGATGGGTGGCGCTGACAGGCTACCGACGTTCCGCGAAGCGCGCGGCCCGGATGCAATAGAGGCGGTCGTCGGTGCGCAGGTAGAGGTCGCCATCGACGGCGGCCGGCGAGGCGACGACGTGGCCCTCCAACAGGTTCTGAGCCAGTTCCTCGTACGCGGGCCCCGGCTTGATCACCGTCGTGCGGCCCGTGGTGTCGACGAAATAGAGCCGGCCTTCGGCGAGCAGCGGCGACGCCATGTGCCTCCGCCCCAGGCTCTTCTTCCACTTCAGCGCGCCGCTCCCCGCGTCGGCGCAACTCACGACCCCGCCATCGGAAAGCCAGTAGAGATCTTCTCCGGCCAGGAGCGGCGAGGACATGACGGGCGCCTGGTGCGCCGACCGCCAGACCACGTGCGTCGCGGTGACGTCGCCCTGTCCGTCCACGCGCATCGCCCACATCTCGGGGTGCATGGCGCCCGAGCCGAAGAACAGCAGCCCGCGTCCGTATACCGGGCAGGTGCCGATGGAGAAACCCTTGCCGTGGCGCACGCGCCAGATCTCCTTCCCGGAATCCGGCTCGTAGGACACCGCCCACTGCGCCCCCACGACCACCATCTGCGCGCGGCCGCCGCCGTCGATCAGCAGCGGGGAGGAGAAGGACTTGCGCTGTGCCCCGTCGGGCGCGTCCAGGGGCGGCCGCTCGGTCTTCCACGCCGTTTCGCCGGTGCGCTTGTCCAGCGCGGTGACGTACTGCTGATCCCGCCCGTCGCGTACAAGCATGAGGAGATCCTTGTAGAGGATGACGGAGCTTCCGGGACCGACCTGGTGGTCCAGCGGCAGGCGTTTGTTCCAGAGCACCTTGCCGGTCTCCGCGTCCAGGCAGGCGGTGCCAAAGGTCCCGTAGTCGCAGTAGAGGCGGCCCGGCTCCACGGCCGGGGTGGGGGTCGCGTAGCTGTTCAGGTCGTGCACCGGGTCCGGCTTATCAAGGGAGAACACCTCGGTGTGCCACAGGATCCCGCCCGTCGCCCGGTCCAGGCAAACGGCGCCGAACCCCGCGCGGTCCGGCTGCTGCACGCTGTCCGGGCCGAGCACGAAGTGCCGCAGGTTCGTCTCCGTGGCGGTGGTCAGCCAGAGGCGGTTGCCCAGTATCACGGGCGACGAGTAACCGCGGCCGGGTACGGCGGCGGCCCACGCGACGTTCTGCGTCGGGCTCCAGGTCAACGGCAGGCCGGCGGCTGTGGAGACGCCATCGCCGGCGGGGCCCCGAAAGCGCGGCCAGTCGCCGGCCCTCGCCGCGAACGGAAGGACTGCCATGAAAACGACCAGAAGGCGTGATTTCATGGCGCGAGAAGATGCTGGAGCGCATCCGGATGCGCAAGTACGAATTCTCGCCCCTTGTATTCCCCAGCGGCCTTCGGCAGTATCGCCGCCATGCGTATGCGCCGTTTTCGTTGGCCGTGGCCCGCGGGGGCCGCGCTGATCGCGGGGTGTTGCCTGGCGGCTTTTGGCGCCGACCCTGCGCCGCCGACGGTGGCAGTGCCGGGGCGCGTGGTGCTGTTCGACTTCGAGGCCGATGCGGATTTCGCCGTCTGGCACAACGAGGGCCGCGCCACGCTCGACGGCGATCTGAAGCCGAGCCGCGTCCGGCGCCTCGCCACCTCGGGCGCTTCCGCCATGGAGCTGCGCGCGCCGGTCTGGAAGCCGGGCATGGCGGAGTGGCCCGCGTTCGAATGCCGGCCGCCGGTCACCGACTGGCGCGGCTTTGACCGCCTGGCCTTCGACGTCAGCAACGAGTCGCCCGCGCCCCAGCTCCTGGGGCTGCTCATCGCCGACGCGCGGAAGCCCACGCGCCAGGGCCTGTCCTGGCATCAGCGCCTGCCGCCGCGCAGCCTCACGCGCGTGGTGCTCGACCTGGCCGCGGAGCTGCAGGAGAAGGGCGTCGATCCCGCCGATATTCGCGTCATGCACCTCTTCACCGAGCAGCCCCCCGCGGCGTTGGTCCTGTGCCTGGACAACGTGGCGCTGTTGAAGCCGGGCGAATCCCTGCCGCCGTTGCCTGAAACCTACTGCGGGGACTACGCGGCCTTGCAGGCGGCCGCCGTCGCGGCGCTGCGGGAGTCGGTCGGCCAGGCGGGCGCGAAACTGACGCTGTCCGCCGCCGGCTGCCCCGCGGTGGCCGCCTGGGTCGCCGCCTCGCGGCAGGCGTTCGCGGCGCAACTCGATGCGCTGGAGGCGCGGACGCGCCAGGGAGGCGCTCAGGCGCTCGCGCTGCAGACGGACATTGCCGGGCTCGAGGCGGATTGGCGGCGCCTGGAGCACCGGACGGCTTTGCGGTTGGCGTTCGAGCCTATCCGCGCCGTTGTCTCCGCGCCGGGGGCGGTGCGGGACGATGTCGTGGCGGGCTTTGCCACCAGCATGGAGAAGGTCCTGCCCCGGGCGGAGACGGGGCCGCTTCAGAGCCGCACGCGCGTCGAGCTCACGCTCGCGCGGGGCGAGCGCGAGGCTTTCCAGGTTGTCGTCGTGCCGTGCGGCGCGGACCTGTCGCAAGCCGCGGTGCGCGCCACGGAGCTGCGCGGCCCCGGCGGCGCGTCGCTCGGCGCCGGCTGCGTGACAGCCGTGCCGGTCGGGTACGTGGAAACGCGGTCCGTCCCCCCGTACGGCAGCTCGCACGTCGGCTGGTGGCCCGACCCCATCCTGGAGTTCCTGCCCGCGGCCGACATCGCCCGGGGAGACGCCCAGGCGTTCTGGATCCGCGTGCACGCGCCGCGCGAGCAGGCCGCCGGCACTTATGTCGGGAAGCTGCAGGTGAGCAACCGGGGCGCCCCGCTTTTCGTCTTCGACTTCGCGGTGCGCGTCTATGGCTTCGCCGTGCCGGCCGCTTCGCCCCTGCCGCTGGCGGTCACCTTCGCGCCGGAGGACAATGCCACGGCCGGCACCAGGGCCGAGCAGTCGCGCTGGCGCCGGGAGCCCGACTACCCGCTCAACGCCTGGAAGAAGCACAGGCTGCGCTGGGCCGATTTCCTGGCGGACTACTACCTGACCTACGACAGCCTCTACACGCACGCGGGGCCGGATTTCGAGGTCGTCGGACGGCTGCACGAACAGGGCCGGCTCGGCTGCTTCAACCTCGGCTATTACGGCCCGTGCGGCGACAGCCCGGCGGAGCGCGACGCGTGGCAGGCGAAAACGCTCGACCGGCTGCGGCCGCAGTTCGACCGCGCCAGGGCGCTCGGCGTCCTGGATCACGCCTACATCTACGGGTGCGACGAGAGTCCCCGGGACGAGTTCCCGGGCGTCCAGCGGGCCGCGGAGCGGCTGAAGGCCGCGTTCCCGGGGGTGGTCGTGATGACGACGACCTACGACAACAGCTACGGACAGGAGACGGAGATGAAGGCCGTGGACGCCTGGTGTCCGCTGACGCCGCGGTTCGACCCGGACAAGGTGGCGCAGGCGCGGGCGGCCGGCAAGTTCGTGTGGTGGTACATCTGCTGCGGCCCGCACCATCCGCCGGCCAACATGTTCCTGGAGTACCCGGCGATCGAAGGCCGCCTGCTCATGGGCGCCATGACGGCCAAGTATCGCCCCGACGGGTTCCTGTACTACCAGATCAGCATCTGGAACGCGCGCCGGCCCATCGCGTCCGGGCCGTTCACGGACTGGGATCCCCGCAGCTGGACCACGTACCACGGCGATGGCGCCTGGACTTGCGTGGGACCCGACGGGATACCGCTGCCCACGATCCGGCTGGAGAATTTCCGCGACGGCCTGGAGGACTACGCCTACTTCCGCATCTTGGAACACCTGGTGCGGCAGGGCGAGGCGCGCGGCGACGCGCTCCCCGCCGGGCGGCAGGCGTGGCTGGCGGAAGCCCGGGCGGCGCTGCAGGTGCCCGATGCCCTGGTCGCCAGCCTGACGGCGTACACGCGCGATCCGCAGCAGGTGTACGCGTTCCGGAACCGGCTCGGCGAATTGATCGAGCGCGCCGGCGTGCCCGACGCCGACCCGTGGGGGGCGGATTTCGGGGTGCGCGGGTTTCGCGGGCGCTGAACGCCTCAGTGACACAGGGGGGCGATAACGGCGGAGACCGCCGTCTCCACGCCTCGTCGCCTGCCCGCGCGCTGGAGACGGCCGTCCCCGGCCGCTATGTGCCATGTGAGCCCCCTGCGTTCTGAGGCGTTACGGGCACTGATCCATTGACCTTGCGCCCGAATGTGGATACATTTCCGGATGTAGATACATGAAAGGTGCGCCATGACCTGTGTGGGCATTCGCGAATTCAAGGGACATGTCACGCATTACGTGGACCTCGCTTGCCGCGGCGAGGAAGTGACGATCACGAAGTGGGGCAGGACCATGGCGCATTTGGTGGGAGAACCACGCCGGGGAAGGCGGTTGGCGGACCAGTTGGCGCCTTTGGCCGCGGACGGCCTGATTGTCCTGCCTTCGGTCACACGGAGCAGGCCGCTGCCCAGGCCGATCGCCGTCAACGGAACTCCCGCATCCCAACTCCTTCTTGAGGATCGTCGGTGATTCTCTATTGCGACACGAGCGCGCTGGTGAAGTGTTACTGCCGCGAGGCTGGTTCCGCTGCCGTGCTCGACCTTCGCCGGCAGGCTGAGACGACGGCGATCTCCGTCGTTGGGTACGCGGAAGTGCATTCGGCCATTAACCGGAAGAGGCGGGATGGCGACATCTCTGCGCGCGACGCGGAGCGGATCTTGCGAACCTTCGACGCTGACTGGGAGACGCTGGTTCGTGTCGAGATCACGCCCAGCCTGAACAAGATCGTCGTGCGCCTGCTGAAAGCCCATCCGCTCCGGGCCTTCGATGCGCTGCACCTCGCCTCGGCCCTGCTTTTGCGGACGCGGATGCCGCAGTCCAACGTGTCGTTCTCCGGCTTCGACGACAGGCAGCGCCTGGCGGCTGAGCGGGAGCGGCTCGCGGTCGTGCCGGGTTCGCCTCCGGCGGATAACGATGCACGGTAGGTCACATGCTCGCCCTGGTTCAAGAGCTACTACCTGGACACGCCCGTCGCGGACGACGCTCCGTACCGGTATGGCCGGTGGTGACTACGCCTCGATCACGAAGTCGCCGGACGCAAAGGCCTGATCGATCACCAGTCCCGCCGCGCCTTTGATCGTCGTGGTTTCCACGCCGTCGGCGATGACCACGTGCGCGTCGCGCATGCTCATGCCGATCAACTCCGTGTACAGGTGCGGCGCCAGGTGTTTACTGAGCAACTCGGAGAAGGCCCGGTCGGGGGTGCCGATGACAAGCGTGTGCGGGTCCACCACGGCCACCAGGCCGGACAGCGAGCGCGCCATGCGCTGCGCGACGCGGTCCAGCACGTTGCGCACCACCGTGTCGCTCTCCGCCGCAGCGGCAATGGCCGTGGCGCTCTGCAGCTTGATGTCGGGCCGGGCTCGCTGGATTTCCTCCAGGATCCCCGGGATGCTGCAGTAGGCTTCCAGGCAGTCCGTCCGCCCGCATTGGCAGACACGGCCTTCCTCTCCCACGCGGACATGGCCGATTTCGCCCGCCGCGCAGTGTTCGCCAACGATGCGGCGGCCATGGGTGATGATCGAGCAGGCCACGCCGTCGTGAATGTTGATGTAGATCGTGTTCTCGGAATCGCGCGCCAGCCGGTCGAACCAGGCGCAGGACCACAGCTGGCAGCGCACGTCGTTGTCGACCAGCACCGGGCAGTCGAGCTGTTTCTGCAATTCGGCCCCCACCGGGATGTTGCGCCAGCGGTCGAGATGGGCGGCGTAAATCGATAGTCCGGTGCGGGGGTCCAGGGTGCCCGGCATGGCCACGCCGACGCCGAGTACCTTGCGGTCGCGTCCGGCGAGCAAGGCCGACAGCCCGCGCGTCAGGACCCCCAGCACGTGCTCGGCATCGCGCCGCGTGCCCAGCGAGATCTCGGCTACGTCGCGCATTTGCCCGTCCAGGTAGACGCGGGCGAACTTGCAGGCGCGCGGGGTCACGCTGGCCGCCACGGCATGGTAGCGTTCCGTGTCCAGGTGAATCAGGCTGCGCGGGTTGCCTGGGTCGGCCTCGCGCACGATGCCCGACCGGATCAGTTCCGCGACGATGCTCGTGATGCTGGACTTGCGGATGCTGTGGTCACTGCCGATCTTACCCCGCCGGACCGGCCCCTCGTAATGCAGCATCTTGAGTACGGTATAGCGGTTGGATCTGCGTTTCCTGATCTGTTCTGAACCCATCACGCCACTCCCGCTCTCCCGTGTAGGCAACGAATAAGGAGAGTCATGCTTGCCCGTTGTGCTTTCCTGCGAAACGACATCGTATTAAACAATCGTAAGGCGGCCGTCAATCAAAAGGCGGGCCCAGCCCCCCCCGCGCACGCCATCCGACAGCACCCACGCCGCTGGGGTGGCGCGTCAGGCTGGACGAAAAAAGGCAAAGCCTGCCATTGACAGCCATCGAACTCTCACATACGTTATGGGCGTGACGATTTAGGCGAACAAGTCGGCGCCGATGTGTTTGCTAGAGGAGGTTGCCCATGAGCGCGGTGTTGTCGGTCGAAGTCAAGAACAAGCCGCAACTCGACCCCACTTTCCTGCCCGCCGTACTCTGGAACCGTGGGTATCAGGACTTGGTGGCGCGCACGCCGGATGCCCTGCCGATCGCGGTTGCGCTCAGTCGGCCGGACGGCGTCTGCTTCGTGCATCGCACGCGCATTCTGCCGCCCACGCCGACGTCTGCCGCGCTGAACCGCACCTATGTCGAGCGTCTCGTCAAACTGCTGCTCTGGCAGAAGGGTGGCAGCCGCATCCTCGTGGGCGGGTGTCCGGCCATTGCCGACATGCTCCGTGGGATCTACAACCCCGAAGGCGAACGCAAGTTCGACGTCGATATCGTCGGACGCCGCATGTTCCTCGAGCGCATGACCGTGGAGTCCTGCGCGCTCGAAGAGGTGCCGGCCCCGAAGGAGCCGGACGTGGCGCTGGGACGGCATCTCGAAGGTTGTCGCATCGGGTTCGACCTGGGCGGCAGCGACCGCAAGTGCGCCGCGGTGATTGACGGCAAGGTGGTGTTCGCGGAGGAGATTCCGTGGCAGCCCTACTTCCAGAAGGATCCCAGCTACCACATCGAAGGCGTGCACGATTCGATCCGGCGGGCCGCGGAGAAGCTGCCCCGCGTGGACGCGATCGGCGGCAGTGCGGCGGGCGTTTACGTGAACAACGAGGCGCGCGTGGCGTCGCTCTTCCGCGGCGTGGCCGAGGCCGACTTCGACCGGCAGATCCGCGGCATGTTCGCGACGCTCAAGGCCCGCTGGAACAACGTGCCGTTCGAGGTCGCCAACGACGGCGAAGTGACGGCCCTGGCCGGTTCGATGTCCATGAACGACAACTGCGTGCTGGGTGTCTCGATGGGCACCAGCCAGGCCGGGGGGTACGTGACGCCAGCCGGGCACATCACGGTCTGGCTCAACGAGCTGGCCTTCGTGCCCGTGGACTACCGTCCCGATGCCCCGGCGGACGAGTGGTCGGGCGACATCGGCTGTGGCGTCCAGTACTTCTCGCAACAGGCCGTGGCGCGCCTGGCCGCGGCGGCGGGATTCGCGTTTCCGGCGGAAATGGGCGCCGCCGACCGCCTGGTGGAGGTGCAGACGCGCATGGCCGCGGGGGACGAGCGGGCGCGCGCCATATACGCCACGATTGGTGCCTGCTTCGGGTACGCCATCGCCCACTACGCCGACTACTACGACGTGCGCAACCTGCTGGTACTCGGCCGCGTGACCTCGGGCGAGGGTGGCGATCTCATCATCCGGACGGCGGAGGCGCTGCTGGCGGACGAGTTCCCGGCCCTGGCCGGACGCCTGCGCCTGCGCACGCCCAGCGAGAGTGACAAGCGGCACGGCCAGGCCATTGCGGCGGCCAGCCTGCCGGCACTGGAGCAGCGCGGGCTGCAGTAGCCCGCGCCTGAAGGAGGAACCAGAAAATGAAATTCGCACAACCGAACGCGGACCTCTTTGCACCGGACGGGACGCCGTTTCCGGCCGCGCTGCAGCGCACGACGCACCTGTGCGTCGGCGCGCATCAGGACGATCAGGAGTTCATGGCCTTCCACGGCATCGCCGAGTGCTTCGGGCGCACCGATCGCTGGTTCACCGGCGTCGTCGTGACCAATGGCAGCGGGAGCCCGCGCGCGGGGGTCTACGAAGCGTTTACCAACGAGGAGATGATGAAGGTGCGCGTCGGCGAGCAGCGGAAGGCGGCTTTCGTCGGCGACTACGGCTGCCAGATCCAGCTGATGTACCCGAGCTCCGACGTCAAGAAAGGCGGCCAGCCGGACGTGCTGGCCGACCTGCGGCAGGTCTTCGACACGGCGCGGCCGGAGGTGGTCTACACGCACAACCCCGCCGACAAGCACGATACGCACGTCGCCGTCTTCCTGCGCGTGCTGGAGGCCCTCCGCTCGCTGCCGCCCGCCGCGCGGCCCGCGAAGCTCATCGGCTGCGAAATCTGGCGCGATCTGGACTGGCTGCGCGACACCGACAAGGTTGTCCTGCCGGTGGACCGCTTCAAAAACCTGGGCGCGGCGCTCTCGGGCGTATTCGACTCGCAGATCACGGGCGGCAAGCGCTACGACGCGGCGGTGGCCGGGCGGCGCATGGCCCACGCGACCTTCTTCGAATCGCACGCCACGGACAAGGCGGACGCGCTCAATTTCGGGATGGACCTCACCCCGTTAATCCAGGACGACCGGCTGACGCCGCAATCCTACACGGAGGCGTTGATCCGGCTCTTCGCGGAGGAGGTCATGGCCCGGCTGGGCAAGCTCATGTGATTTCGACGACAAACGCGTTCCCGTGTTTGTGGCCGGCCGACAGCCGCCGCCGGCAAGGGGACGCAACGATGTAAGCAGGCAACAAAGCAGGAAACAGCAGAAGGAGGCGCAAGGTGAAGGTTTCGTTTTACGGGCATGTCCGGCAGTACAACAGCATCAAGGCCGAGATTGACGCGAATATCAAGAAGGTGCTGGAGAGCGGCGAGTATGTTCACGGCCCGATGAACAAGCAGTTCGAGAAGGAGTTCGCTGCGTTTTCGGGCACGCAGTACGCCATTCCGTGCGGCAACGGCACGGACGCGATCTGGCTGATCCTCATGGCGCTCGGGATTGGCAAGGGCGACGAAGTCATCACCAACGCCAACACGTTCTTCGCCACGGCGGAGGCGATCTGGATCGCCGGCGCGACGGCCGTGCTCGTCGATTGCGACCCCAAGACCAAGTGCATCGATCCCGCCAAGATCGAGGCGGCCATCACCTCCCGCACGCGGTGCATCATCCCCGTGCATCTCTACGGCCAGTGCGCCGACATGCCGGCGATCAAGAAGATCGCCGACACGTACAAGCTCTGGGTCGTCGAGGACAACGCGCAGGCGATCGACGCGGCCGGCGATACGTTCAAGATCGGCCAGCTGTCCGACGCGGTGGCCACGAGCTTCATCATCCAGAAGAACCTGGGCTGCTTCGGCGATGGCGGCGCGATCGTCACCAACAACGAGCAGGTCAACCGCGTGACCCGCCTGCTGCGCGCGCACGGCTCGCCCGCCCGCAACGTGCACAGCTACGGTTTCAACAGCCGTCTCGACGACATTCAGGCGGGCGTGCTGAGCGCAAAGCTCAAGCATATCCACGACTGGAACAACCTGCGCATCCAGTGGGCCGCCCGCTACACCGCCGGCCTGCAGGGCGCCAAGTCGTTCGACCTGCCTTACGCCACGCCCGGCTTCCGGCACGTCTGGCACCTCTACGTCATCGAGGCGAAGAACCCCGCGAAGCGCGATGCCATGGTGGATTACCTGGTCAAGAACGGCGTGGACGCGAAGACGCACTACTCCATCGCCATCCACCAGCAGGCCGGTTACCCGTGGGGCAAGGACGCCCGCGTGGTCGGCCCGCTGACCCACGCCGAGCACAACGCGGCGAGCTGCATCAGCCTGCCGATGTTCCCGGAACTGACGGCCGAGGAGGTCGACCACGTCATCGCCACGTGCAAGGCGCTGGACCCGCTGTTCGCGTGAGTGAAACCGGACGGAAGCAGTGAACAGTGGGACAGTGAACAGTGTACAGTACGAGATCAGCGTCAACTGTTCACTGTTCACTGTTCACTGTTTACTGTTTACTGATTACTGATTACTGACAGGAGTGGCGCATGAGCAAAACGTACAGCGTAATGGTGGTCGGGATGGGCAAGCGTGGCCTGCACCATGCCGCCGCGTTCCAGGCCAACAAGCGGTTCCGGGTCGTGGGCCTTTGCGACATCGACAAGGCGCGGCTGGAAGCGGCCGCGGCCAAATTCGGCGGGCCGCGCACCGGCACGGATGCCGCCGCACTGGCGGCCGAACTCCGCCCGGACGTTTTCTGTTTCTGCACGATGCCCAACCTGCGCACGCCCCTGGTCCAGGCGGGCATCGCGGCGGGCGCGCAGCTGATCGCGTTCGAGAAGCCGGTGGCGCTCACCAGCGCCGAGGCCATGACGGTGCGCGACCTGCTGGCCGGGGCCGGCGTGAAGGCTGTCGTCAGCCACCAGCACCGCTACGGCGCCCACTACCGCAAGGTGAAGGAAATCGTCGCCAGCGGCGCGCTGGGCCGCGTGCACACCGTGTACGGCACGGCCACGGGGTGGATGACGCACATGCTCAGCCACATGCTTGACTACGCGCGCTGGTACGCCGGCGAGCCGCGGGCGCTCTGGGCCATGGCGCAGGCGGCCGGCCGCGGCAAGTTCGGCGACAACCATCCCTCGCCGGACTACCTGGCCGGCGTGGTCCAGTTCGCGGGCGACATCCGCGGCAATTTCGAGGTCGGCGCGGGCGCGCCCGACCAGCCCGAGGTCGCGAAGTGGTGGGGCAAGAACCGCATCGGCGCGCAGGGCACGGAGGGGTTCGCCGAGGTGCTGACGAACGGCGGCTGGCGCGCGGTGACGAAGAGCGGCGGCTACCAGAGCGGTGAGGGGGCCATGAACTACGATCAGGACATGCCCTTCTACATCCAGGACATGGCGGACTGGCTGGACGGCACGGCCGTGCACCCCTGCAATTTCGACAGCGCCTACGCCGGCGCCGAGATCATGTTCGCGCTGCAGCGTTCCGCCGCGGAGGGCGGCCAGGTGGCCCTGCCGCTGGAGGGGCCGGCGGACGAGCAGGCGCTCCTGCGCGGGAGCCTCGGACCGCGGAAGGTGCTTGTCTCGTCGCCCGTCAATGCCGCCGAGTTCGGCGTCTGAGGAGCGCTGCCCATGGAAGTGATCATTCGCCCCGACGCGGCGGAAGCCGCTCAGCTGGCGGCCTATCTCGTGGCCTGCCAGCTTCGCCAGAAGCCCAGCTCGGTGCTGGGCCTGGCCACCGGCCGCACGATGGAACTCGTCTACGCCGAGCTGGTGCGCCTGCACCGCGAGGCGGGACTCGATTTTTCGCTCTGCCGGACGTTCAACCTCGACGAGTACGTCGGGCTGTCTCCGGACGATCCCGGTTCGTACCGCTACTACATGAACCGGCACCTGTTCCGCCGGGTCAACATCGACATCCGCAACACGCATCTGCCCGACGGCGTGGCGCCCGACCTGGCCGCCGAGTGCGTGAGGTACGAGCAGCGGATCGGCGAGTGCGGCGGGATCGATCTGCAGGTGCTCGGCATCGGCGAGTCCGGCCATATCGGGTTCAACGAACCGCTCTCCGCCCTGCGCTCGCGCACGCGCGAGAAGGCGCTTTCGCCCACGACCATCGCGCAGAACGCCCCGCTGTTTCCGACGCCCGACCGCATGCCGCGCCGTGGCATCACCATGGGTGTCGGCACCATCCTCGACAGCCGGCGCTGCCTGCTGGTGGCCACCGGAAAGAAGAAGGCCGCGATCATCGCCAAGGCGGTGGAGGGGCCCATCACGGGGATGATCTCCGCCTCCGCCCTGCAGCTGCATCCGCACTGCCGGGTCATTGTCGACGAGGAGGCGGCTTGTATTCTGCAGGAACAGGTGTACTATCGGTGGATCTTCGACAACGAGCCGGAGTGGCAGGCGTTCAACCAACGGAAGATGCCGCCCGCCGCCGGCGCAAACCGCGCGCGGCGCAGGCCGGCGCGACGCAAGTGAGGGTATGAAGCCAACGCTACTCGTGCTCGCGGCCGGCATGGGCAGCCGCTACGGCGGCCTGAAGCAGATCGACCCCGTGGGGCCCGCGGGCGAAACGGTCCTGGATTACTCTGTCTACGACGCGCGGCGGGCGGGCTTCGGCCGTGTCGTGTTTGTCATCCGCCGCGATATCGAGGCCCCTTTCAAGGAGAGCGTCGGGGCGCGCTTCGCCGGCAAGCTCGACGTGGGCTACGCGTTCCAGGAGTTGGCCATGGTGCCGCCGGGGTTCAGCGTGCCCGCGGAGCGGCAGAAGCCGTGGGGCACCGGCCACGCCATCCTCGTGGCGCGGGACGTCGTGCGGGAGCCTTTCGCCGTGATCAACGCGGACGATTTCTACGGCGCCGACTCCTACCGCGTCCTGGCCCGGGCCCTGGGCACGACTGACGCCGATACGTACTGCATGGTCGGCTTCACCCTCGCCAACACCCTTTCCGAGCATGGCTCCGTGGCCCGCGGCATCTGCCAGACCGATGCCCAGGACTTGCTCGCCGGCGTGGAGGAGTTGACCGCGATCTTCAAGACGCCGACCGGCGCCGAAAACCGGGCCGCCGGCGCCGTCCGCGCCCTCTCCGGCCTTGAAATCGCCTCGATGAATATGTGGGGCTTCACGCCTTCCATTTTCGACCACCTGGAGCGGGAATTCGGCGCGTTCCTGTCCGCGAACGCCGGCAATCCCAAGGCGGAGTTCTTCATTCCCACGGTGGTCAACAACCTGACCGGCCGCGGCCAGGCACGCGTCAAGGTGCTCCGGACCGGCAGCTCCTGGTTCGGCGTCACCTACCGCGAGGACAAGCCGCACGTCGTCGAGAGCATTCGGCAGTTGATCGCCGCGGGGGTGTACCCCGCGAATCTTTGGCAGGCGTAACGCAGGCACGGAACGGACAACGTACGAGGGAGACGGGGGCAAGTATGAGCGCAAAGAAGCAGGCCAAGCACGACATTCGGGGCATCGCGGCCCAGTTCAAGATCCTGGGCGACTTCGTGAAGGCCGGCCCCTACGGCAGCGGGCACATCAACGACACGTATGCCGCCACGTACAACCAGGGCGGCAAACCGGTCCGCTACATTGTCCAGCGCATCAATCACAACGTGTTCAAGCAGCCGGTCGTTGTTCAGCAGAGCATCGAGCGGGTCCTGGCCCACGCCCGCGGCAAGCTCGCCGCCGCCGGCGTGCGCGACATCAGCCGGCGCGTGCTGACGCTCATCCCGTCCCTGGACGACAAGTCCTACCACCTGGATGTGGGCGGCAACTGCTGGCGCGTGTATGTCTTTATCGACAAGGCCCGGACCTACGACGTCATCACCACCACCGGGCAGGCCTTCGAAGCCGCCAAGGCGTTCGGCGCCTTCCAGAAGCTCGTGGCCGACCTGCCCGCGCCGCGCTTGGTCGAAACCATTCCCAACTTCCACCACACCCGCAGCCGCTTCGACACCCTGCGGGCCGCGATCGCGGCCGATACCTGCAACCGCGCCGCGCAAATCCCGGCCGAGATCGCCTTCGCCCTGGCGCGCGAGAACATCGTGGACGTGCTCCTCGACGGGCAGGCCTCCGGCCGCATCCCGGAGCGGATCACGCACAACGATACCAAGCTCAACAACGTCATGCTCGACGACGCCACCGGGGCCGGTATCTGCGTCATCGACCTCGACACGGTCATGCCCGGGCTCACGCTCTACGATTTCGGCGATATGTGTCGGACCGCCACGCGGCCCACCCCCGAGGACGAGCAGGACCTGGCGAAGGTCACGATGCGCATGGAGATGTTCGAGGCCCTCGTGGGCGGCTACCTGTCCAGCGCCGGCGCGTTCCTCTGCCAGGCCGAGCGCGACCACCTCGCCTTCTCGGCGCGGCTGATCACCTTCGAAATCGGCATCCGGTTCCTGACGGACTACCTCCAGGGTGACGTCTACTTCAAGACCCACCGCGAGGGGCACAACCTGGACCGATGCCGTGTGCAGTTCAAGATGGTGGAGGAGTTCGAGCGCCACGCCGGCGCGATGGAGAAGCTGGTTGCGGCCGCGGGCTGATCCCGGGGACGACCCAAGACAAGGAGAGCGCGATGAGTAACGGTTCCGTGACGGATGCCCCCCAGTTGAAGCGCTACAACAACTTCCTGCTCTTTGTCGCCGGCCTGGGCGGGCTGTTGTACGGCGTGGACGTCGGCATTATCGCCGGCGCCCTGCCTTACCTGGAAGCGACGGCCGGCCTGACCGCCGGGCAGCTCTCCTTCATCGTCGCCGCCGTGCTGCTGGGCAGCGTCATCTCGACGCTGTTCGCCGGCATGCTGTCGGACTGGCTGGGGCGCAAGAAGGTGATGGCCACGAGCGGCGTCCTGTTCGTGCTCAGCATTCCCATCATCGCGCTGGCCGATGGCTATGCGCCGCTCGTGCTCGGCCGCCTGCTCCAGGGCGTCAGCGCCGGTTTGATCGGCGTGGTGGTGCCGCTCTACCTGGCGGAGTGCCTTGGCGCGTCGGACCGCGGCAAGGGGACCGGGATCTTCCAGTGGCTGCTCACCCTCGGCATCGTGGCCGCCGCGTTGATCGCCATCTTCTTCAGTCTCTGGCTGGGACGGGTGGAGGCCCTCGGCGACGCGGCTGAACTCCTCAAGGCCAAAGACCTGGCCTGGCGCAGCATCTTCTGGGTCTCGCTGCCCCCGGGCATCCTGTTCGTCATCGGCAGTGTCATGGTCGCCGAATCCCCGCGCTGGCTCTTTCGCCGCGGACGCAAGGAGGCCGCGCTGGCCGCCCTGCTGAAGTCGCGCACCGCTGCGCAGGCCGCTGAAGAGATGCGGGAGATGCAGGAGACGCAGGACGCCGGAACGGCGCAGACCGCCGCGACGGGCAAGCAGTTCGCAGATTCGCTCCTGAGCCGCAAGTACGTCATCCCGTTCGTGCTCGCGTGCATCATTCTCGCCTGCAACCAGGCCACGGGCGTGAACTCGATCATCGGCTACAACGCCACGATCCTGATCCAGGCCGGCCTCTCCGACGTCGCCGCGCACTGGGGCTACGTGATCCTCACCAGCGTGAACTTCCTGGTGACCATGATCGGGGTCATGCTCGTGGACCGCAAGGGGCGCAAGTACCTGCTGTCGCTCGGCAGCGCCGGCATCATCGTCTCCCTCATCTGCACCGGCATCGTCTTCCGCAAGACCGAGAAGAGCCGCGTGGACTGCGCCGCCGCGGTGCAGGCGCTGGCAGCGTCCGAGCAGAAGCTGACCATCGCGTTCAACCAGGAGGAGGCGGACAAGCTGCTGGCGGCGACCGGCGCCGCCGGCAAGGCCATCGCCGGCCAGCCGGCCACCATGGTCGTCATCTACTCGTACGGCGACTACGTGGCTGCAACCAAGGTCGTCCGCTCGGACGACAAGGCCGCCAAGCTGGAAATCACGCGCGAGAGCTGCCTGCCGACCAGCCGCGTGGAGTCGTTCTTCAAGAACCCGTTCGCCGACCTGGCGGCGGCGGCCACGGCTCCGCTCAAGATCGAGAACGCGTTGATCACGCCGGTGCCCAGCGCGGCCAACGGGTGGAAGACCGCCATCTTCATCTTCCTGTTCATGGCCTTCTTCGCCGTCGGGCCGGGAGTCTGCGTCTGGCTGGCGCTCTCCGAGCTGATGCCCACGCGCATCCGTTCCAACGGCATGAGCATTGCGCTGCTGATCAACCAGGCTGTCTCGACCACCATCGCGGCCATCTTCCTGCCGACCGTCGGCAAGTACGGTTACGCCACGATGTTCTTTGTGTTCGCCGGTTGCACGGTGGTCTACTTCGTCACCGCGACGTTCTTCCTGCCGGAAACCAAGGGCAAGACGCTCGAAGAGATCGAGGCGCATTTCAGCCGCAAGCGGAGCTGAGGCCGCGAGGGCTCGCCGGGGCGATTCGCATGAGGGCCAAGACCGCAGGCTCGTAGCGCCTGCTGTCCTGTGGAAGCCGGCAGAAGGTACAGCGGGGGCTACGAACCCGCTGCTTTGCGGGCGCCGTAAAGCGCCCTCATGCGAATCGCTGTCGCGGCGCTCCGCGCCCTCACGGAGCCAGGCCGTGCCTGGCGCAGGCGGCGGCGAAGAAGTCGGCGTCGCGTTTCAGCTTGCGCACGGCGATGACACGCCGTTCGGTTTCGGACAGGGCCTGCTCCTCCTTCGTGAACAATGGCCACTCGCAGTGCACGGACGCCGGTGCGTCGACCTTGAGCTTCTTGAGCAGGGCGAAGTACGGTTCCCACGGCACCATGCCCTCGCCGGCGAACACATCGTCCGGACGCCACTGGCCCTCCCGCTTCGCCCAGACGAAATCCTTGAGGCAGAGGCTGCGGACGGCGGGCGCGATCAGCTTCAACGCTACGGGCCATGAGCCGCCGGCTTCGGCGACCGCATGCCGCACGTCGTACTGGCAGCCGATCCACCGCGGGTCGAGCCCCTTGAGCATGTAGTGGATGTCCCAGACCGGCCCGCCGAACAGCCCGTCGTTCATGGCGTAGTGGTTCTGGTAGCACCCGGTGACGGCGCAGCTCCGGTTGAGGGTCTCCAGCGCCGCCATCTGTCCGTGCAACCTGGCGATGGTGCCTTCCACGCCCAGCGTCTCGTCATAGCGCACGTAGCCCATGCGGTAGACCTTGACGCCGCACTGCGCGGCGGTCTTGAGCACGCGCTCGGCCAGCGGTTCGTCCGCCGCGGCGATGGCCGTGACGATCATCTCGACCTTCAGCCCCTGCTTGCGGGCGGCCGCCACCGCCCGCGGCAGGTCCTGGCCGACCCGCTCGGGCTCCACGTGCCCCTTGGGCCGCACGGAAAGATCGATGCCGCCGAAGCCCGCCTGGGCCACCGTCTCCGCCAGCGCGTCGTATCCGAGCCACTGCAGCGGTTTGGAGAAGACGTGCAGACAGGCTTTGCCCGGCGCCTGCTGCCCCCGCGCAGGCCATCCCGCCCCGCCCGCGGCCACCGTCAGCGCCGCCAGTTGCAGAAAGTTGCGCCTTTGCATCCGCTTCCTCCCTTCCGACCGCTCACCCCAGCTTCCACGGCGCGCGGTACGCGTATTCCAGCTGCTCGTTCGCCTTGTCGCAGTTGGTGAAGCGCTCGGCCGCCGCGTCCCACTCCAGCCGCTGCTTCATCCTGATGGCGATGTTCGCGAGGTGCGCGAAGCTGGTTGAGCGGTGGCCCTCCTCCAGCGGACAGCGCGGCGCCTTGCGCGACTTGACGCAATCGAGGAAATCGCGGACCAGGCCGCCGGTGCTGACAGAACTGCTGCCGTCGGGCAGCTCCTGCTCCTGCACCTTGAACTCATCCGGTTCGACGAGCCGCTTCCACGTCTGGAACTGGCCGGGCGAGGCGGGCGTGATCCTGTAGCCCCGCTCGTCGGCGTGGACGACGCCCTTGGTGCCGCGCAGTTCGACCTCGCCGTAGGGGAAGAGCGGTCCGCCGCACGCCTCGTACAGGTTGAAGTGGATGATCCTGCCGGACGCGAACTCGAACGTCACCGCCAGCGTGTCCGGGATGTCGCCGTCGTGGTCGAGGTAGTGCTTGCCGCCGTGCGCCGAGATTGCGCTGGGTGCGGTTTCGCCCATCAGCCACCGGATCACGTCCAGGTAGTGCACACCCCAGTTGCCCATCTGGCTCGAGAAGTCGCCGTACCAGCGGAACTTGTACGGCGTGATGTTGTAGCGGTAGGGGCGGAACGCGCGCGGCCCCAGCCACATGTCCCAGTCGAAGCCGGGCGGCGGATCGGCCGGCTGCTGCTTGCCGATGCCGTCGGGGAAGAGGTCGCTGATGCGCGCGGCCGCGCCCACGACGAGCTTGCCCAGCTTGCCGGCGTGCAGCTCCCCGGCGAGCCGGATGTACGCCGGATTGCCGCGCCGGTTCAGGCCCACGGCCACCACGCGCCCGCTCGCCTGCTGGGCCTGCACCATCTTGCGCCCCTCGACGACCGTGGCCGTCAGCGGCTTCTCCACGTAGACATCCTTGCCGGCCTTGACGGCGTCAACGGTCTGCAGGGCGTGCCAGTGATCCGGCGTCGCGATGCACACCGCATCCACGTCCTTGTCGTCCAGCAGCCGGCGGTAGTCTTTGAACAGCTTCGGGGGCTTGGGGAAGGTCTCGCCCATCCGCGGCAGCCTTTCGCCCAGTTCGTCCTTGTAGCGTTGCGCCACCTTGCCGAAGTCGCGCGCGAGGAACGGCTCGTAGACGTCGCACAGCGCGGTCACTTCAACGTCCGGCTGCGCCATGAACAGGCGCAGCAACTGCGAGCCGCGGTTGCCCACGCCGATGAACCCCATGCGGATCCGGTCGTTGGCCCCGCTGGCCCGCGCCACGCGCGGCGCCGCCGCCAGCCCCGCCGCGGCCAGCGATCCCGCCATGAACTGCCGCCGATTCGTGGTCATCGCATCCATTTCCGTCCTTCCGTGGTTCAGTTCTTTCTCTCCTTCGCCAACGCGCACCTCAGCGGACTCTCTACTCCCCCCCCGTCCCCGCTGCAAGCCGATTTGCCGCGGGCCAATCATGCTTCCCCGTGACGCAGGGGGCGCTAACGGCGGGGACCACCATCTCCACGCCTCGTCGCCTGCCCACGCCATGGAGACGGCCGTCCCCGGCCCTTATGTGCAAGGGCTGCTCCCTGGATCACTGAGGCATGCCGCGGGCAGGACCTGGGGGCTGAGACATGGCGGATAGTTTGCCTTATCACGGAAGGTTATCCTGATATACTGCCGACATGAAGCGCATTGCCCAGCGCCGATTGGAGAGATCATGAAACGAAACAGCCTGTCCCCGCTCATGTCCACGCTCATGTTACCGCTCTGCCTGGGCCTGTCTGGCCTGCCCTGTTCGCGGGGTGGGGCCGCCGAGAAGCCCAACATCGTCATCATTTATGCCGACGATCTCGGGTGGGGGGATCTCGCGTGCTACGGGCATCCCACGATCCGCACGCCGCACCTCGACCGGATGGCGGCGGAGGGGCTGCGGTTCACGCAGTTCTACTCCGCCGCGGAGGTGTGCACGCCCAGCCGGGCGGCGCTGCTGACCGGGCGGTACCCCGTGCGCAGCGGCATGTGCCACGACCAGTTTCGGGTGCTGCGCGCCAACGCGGCCGGCGGCCTGCCGCAGGACGAGGTCACGCTCGCGGAGCTGCTGAAGGAGCAGGGCTACGCCACCGGCATGGTGGGCAAGTGGCACCTGGGCCACCGGCCCGAGCACCTGCCGCCCCGCCACGGCTTCGACAGCTACTTCGGCCTGCCGTACTCGAACGACATGCAGCCCGCGCCCGACGCGCCGAAGGGGCGCGAGAAGTTCTACGCCGAGAACAACGCCTACTGGCGCGCGCCGCTCATCCGCGGCACCGAGATTATCGAGCCGCACCCCGATCAGCGGCAGCTCACGCAGCGCTATGCCGGGGAGGCGGTGCGCTTCATCCGCGAGCGGAAGGGCGGGCCGTTCTTCCTCTACTTCGCGCACACCTTTCCGCACGTGCCCCTCTTCGCGTCGGAGGCGTTCCGCGGGAAGAGCCCGGCGGGGATCTACGGCGACGTGGTGGAGGAGCTGGACTGGAGCGTGGGGCAGGTCCTCGACGCGCTGCGGGCCGAGGGGCTGGAGCGGCGCACGCTGGTTGTGTTCAGCAGCGACAACGGGCCTTGGCTGATCTTCGACAACCACGGCGGCTCGGCCGGCCCGCTGCGCGAGGGCAAGGGCTCGACGTGGGAGGGCGGGATGCGCGTGCCGGGCATCGCGTGGTGGCCCGGACGCGTGCCGGCGGGCGTGGTCCAGCGCGAGGTGGCGACGACCATGGACCTCTTCCCGACATGCGCCGCCCTCGCCGGGGCGCCGCTGCCCGCGCGCCCGCTCGACGGCGTGGATATCCGCCCGCTGCTCTTCGGCACGGGTCCGGTCGAGCGCGAGGCGTTCCTGTACTACCGCGGCACCGTTCTTTACGCCGCGCGGCTCGGCCCGTGGAAGGCCCACTTCGTCACGCGCTCGGGCTACGGGCCCGACCAGCCCGAGCCGCACGAGCCGCCGCTGCTCTTCCACCTCGGCGAAGACCCCGGCGAGCGGTTCAACCGCGCCGCCGCGCAGCCGGAGGTGCTGGCCCGGATCCGTGCGTCCGTCGAGCGGCAGCGGGCCGGGCTGCAGCCCGCCCCGTCGCAGCTCGTGGCGACGGAAAAGCCGTGAGTCACGCGGGGGGCCTAACGGCGGAGGACCGCCGTCTCCGGGTCTTGGATCTGGCGCCCGTCATGGAGACGGCCGTCCCCGGCCGTTACGCTCCATTTGTTCCCCTTTGCGTGCTGAGGCGTTACCCCGCGGATGGCTTTGCGCTCGACGCTGCGCACGGCCAGCGTTTAACCTTGCTCAATCAACGCCCGAAGGGGGAAGTGCATATGCAGTCCAAACAGATGATCCTGGCGATGGTGGCGGTTTGTTGCGCGGCGCGGTTGCAGGCGGCGGACGCGGCCGACCCGGCGTCGTACGTGCTGCCGCTGATGGGCACGGACAGCAGTTTCAAGCTCTCGTCCGGCAACGTCTACCCGGCGATCGCGCGGCCCTGGGGGATGAACGTCTGGACGCCGCAGACGGGCAAGATCGGCGACGGCTGGACCTACAGCTACGGCGCCGACAAGCTCGCCGGGATCAAGCAGACGCACCAGCCCAGCCCGTGGATCAACGACTACGGCCAGTTCGCCGTGCTGCCGGTGGCCGGCAAGCGCGTCTTTCACCAGGACGACCGGCCGAGCTGGTTCTCGCACAAGGCCGAGAAGGCCAAGCCGTACCATTACAGCGTCTACCTGGCGGACTACGACACCACGGTGGAGGTGACACCGACCGAGCGCGCGGCGCTGTTCCGCGTGACGTACCCGCAGACCGATCAGGCCTGGGTGGTTGTGGACGCCTTCGACAAGGGGTCGTACGTCAAGATCGAACCGCTGCAGCGCAGGATCGTCGGCTGGTCCACGCGCAACAGCGGCGGCGTGCCGGCGAACTTCAAGAACTACTTCGTCCTGGTTTTCGACCAGCCGTTCCTCGCGGCGCACGTCTGGAAGGACAAGGAGCTGAAGGAGGGGCAGCTCGAGATCGCGGACAACCACGTGGGGGCGCTCGTGCAGTTCAAAGCCGCCGCCCGCGGCGCGCGCGTCCATTTCCGCGTGGCGTCGTCGTTCATCAGCGCGGCGCAGGCGGAGCTGAACCTGGGCGAGCTCGGCGCCGACTCCTTCGACGCGCTCTGCGAAAAGGGGCGGCAGGCGTGGAACCGCGAGCTGGGCCGGGTCGCGGTCGAGGGCGGCACGCTGGACCAGTACCGCGTCTTCTACACCTGCCTGTATCGCTCGCTGCTCTTTCCGCGTACCTTCCACGAGATCGACGCCGCCGGCAAGGTCGTGCACTACAGCCCGCACACGGGCGAGGTGCAGCCGGGTCCCTACTTCACGGATAGCGGCTTCTGGGACACGTTCCGCTCGCTCTTCCCGCTCCTGAACTTCCTCCGGCCGTCGGTCAACGCGCAGATGACCGCGGGGCTGGAGGCGTGTCACCGCGAGAGCGGGTGGCTGCCGGAGTGGGCCAGCCCGGGGCACCGCGGCTGCATGGTCGGCAACAACTCCGCCTCGGTGGTGGCGGATGCGTGGCTCAGCGGCGCGCGCGGCGGCTACGACATGGCGGCGCTGTACCAGGCGCTTTTGCACGGTGCGGAGAACGCGCATCCGCAGATCGGCTCGGTTGGCCGCCTGGGCGCGAAGGAGTACCTCGAGCTCGGCTACGTCCCGCGCGACATCGGCATCAACGAGAGCGCGGCGCGCACGCTGGAATACGCCTACGCCGACTGGTGCATCTGGCGGCTGGCGGTGGACCTGAAGCGCCCGCGGGAGGAGATCGACCGTTTTGCGAAGCGCTGCCAGAACTACCGGACACTCTTCCATCCGGAGCGGAAGCTGATGTGCGGCCGCAACCGGGACGGCTCCTTCGACAAGGACTTCAACCCGTTCAAGTGGGGCGGCGACTTTACCGAAGGCTGCAGCCTGCACTACACGTGGTCGGTGTTTCATGACGTGCAGGGGCTGATCGGCCTCATGGGCGGGCGCCAGGCCTTCACGGCGAAGCTGGACGAGGTGTTCGCCCTGCCGCCGGTTTTCGACGAGAGCTATTACCGGCAGGTGATTCACGAGATCCGCGAGATGCAGATCATGAACTTCGGCCAGTACGCGCACGGCAACCAACCGATCCAGCACATGGTGTACCTCTACGCCTACGCGGGCGAGCCGTGGAAGACCCAGCGGTGGGTGCGGGAAGTGATGGACCGCCTCTACACGCCGGCGGCGGACGGCTACTGCGGCGACGAGGACAACGGCCAGACCTCGGCCTGGTATGTGTGGTCCGCGCTGGGCTTCTACCCGGTGTGTCCCGGCAGCGGGGAGGTTGTGCTCGGCGCGCCGCTCTTCAAGAAGGCGACGGTCACCTTCGAGAACGGCCGGCAGCTTGTCATCAGTGCGCCGGAGAACGGCGCCGCGAACCGCTACATCCGGAGCCTGGCGGTCAACGGCAAGCGCTATACGAAGAACTTCCTGCCCGCCGACGTGCTGAAAGAAGGGGCCCGGCTCGATCTCGAAATGGCCGCCGAACCGGATCTCCAGCGCGGCGCCTCTCCCGACGACGCCCCGTATTCCTTCTCGAATACGGGGAAGTAACGGCGGTGCATGCGTCGCCGCCTGCGGTTGAGCCGTACTCGCCATCCAATCGGATTCCGCGGCAATCGCTCGGAAGGTGGCGCCGCTCCACGGCCGAACCTATGCGCGAAACGGGTTGTGAATAGTCAGGGACCCGATGCGCCTGCCATGGTCAAGGTCCTCGGTGATGAGCCAGCGGCAGCCGGTCTCCAATGCAGCCGTCACGATCAGGGCATCGTACCACGCGTAGCCTGTCTGCTCCTTCAACAGGAGCGCATGATCGAAACTGGCCATGCTCGGATGCTGCTGACAGAGCGGTTGCAGCACCGTGCGCAGGTAATCGCGGGCTTCGGTTACACCCATGGGGCGCGCAAACTTCGTGAGCGCCACGTTCAGGAATTCCTGCACCACTTGGGTGCCGATGACGCCTTTCTGGGTGCGCAGTGCGTCTCTAATCCACTGTTTTGCAATGGCTTGCTTGCCTGCGGCCGAATCGTCAAAGGAGTAGACCAGTACGTTGGTATCGAGGAAGAAGGCGCCCTTCAGATCAGTGGCGTTCATGCATCTCCTCCCGCTGGAAGTGCCTGCCGCTCGATACATGGTTCAGTCGCTGCATCAGAGCCTCGTAGGTGTTGTCAGCCGCCGCCTGCGAGACGTACTGATCCAACCACTCGCGAAAAAGCGCATTCAACGTGCGGTGCTCCGCACTGGCGCGTCGGCGCGCCTGGAGCAAGACGGATTCGTCGGCCGAAATGGTTATGTTCTTCATGAGAACAGTGTGCACGAGTTTCGTGCGCACGGCAAGGTTGAATCCCGGTCATCTCTCGTCGGCAGATGGCGGGTGGGGGAGACCCCTCGTTTCGGTCAGTCGGCCATGACCGCGGGGGCGTCGGCCAACGCTTCGGCGAAGAACGCCTCCTCGTCATCAAGCAGGGTGACAACCCGGTAACCGGCGCCTTCCAGCAATCGCCGCGTGCCGTGCGCGCACGGCATGTGGTCGTGCCGGACGGGCTCCGAAAAACCGGCGTGGAGGGCATTGAGTCTGGTGCTGCCCTCCAGGTTGGCGATGACCAGGCGTCCGCGAGGCGCGAGGCAGGGTCGCAGGCGGCGCAGGCAGGTATCCTTGTCGTCGAGGTGCGGAAACACGCGGAACAGGAGCACGAGATCCCAGGCCCCGTCCGCGACGGAGATGGTTTCGACATCCGCACGGAGGAGTGTGACGTTGGCCAGATCCGGCAGCCGCCGCCGGCAGGTCTCGACCATGGCGGGGATGGAGTCGAAGGCGAGCACCCGTCCGGCGGCCCCCACCCATTCCGACAAGTAGGCCGTCAGCGGTCCCGCCCCACAGCCCGGTTCGAGTACGCGCTGCCCGGAGAGGTCGCCGAGGCGCGTCCGCAACCCCGGGATCTTGTGACGATCCGACTCGGTGAAGAGCAGGGGGTCGGCGCTGACGGCCACGCGATCGAAGAATGCAAGTTTACTCATTACCAACTCCGGTTCGTTTCCGAGAGGCCCCGTCCCGCGCAGGCGCGCAGAGCCAGGGCGCTCGCAAAGACCAGGGTGGATGCCAGGACAATGCTGGCGCCCACCGGCCAGTTCAGGCAGAACGAGAGCGCAAGTCCGCCCGCGGCGCAGAGCGCGCCCAACAGCATGGACGCGGCGACGGCGGTCCGATACGTGCGGGCGAGTTGCATGGCGGCGACGGCCGGATTGGTCAACAAGCTGTACAGCATCAGCCCGCCGACGATGTTGAGGTTGACGGTGACGGTGAAGCCGCACAGGGCGATGATGGCGTAGTAGAACGCGGCGGCCTGGATCCCGCACGCGCGGGCGATCTCGCGATCGAACAGGACCGCCTTGGTCTCCTTGGCAAAGACGGACAGCAAGATGAGCGGCAGCAGCGCCGCCAGGGCCAGCGGCCAGAGATCCGACCAGCGCACCAGCAGGAGGTTGCCCCACATCAGGCCGAGCAGCTCGGACCGGCAATCCTGCATCAGGCCAATGCCCAGGAAGGCGAGGCCCAGCGTCAGGGAAAAGAGGACGCTCATGACCGTGTTGGCATGCGTGCGCGTGCGGTCCGCGAGTGGCCCTACCACTGCGGCGACCGCCAGGGCTGTCGCCAGGGCCGTGCCCAGGACCGGCGTGCCGAGCGCGTGCGCCAGCACGGCACCGGCCAGGGCGGCATGCGCCAGGCAGACCCCCATGAACGGCAGGTTCAGGGAGATCAGGAGAAAGCCGGCCAACCCGCAGCCGGCGCCGCCGATCACCGCCGTCAGCAGCCATTTCAGCATCAAGGCCGTCATCGCAGCGTCTCCGGCAGAACGACGTACCGGCCTTCGCTCTCGCTGACGCGCAGGCGCAGGCCGTACACATCGGAGAGCAGGGCGGCGTCCATGGTTTCCGCCAGCGTTCCCACGCGCAGCAACTGACCGCCGCGCAGAATGGCCGCGTGGGTGATGCCGGTGGGCAGGTGCCGGGGATCGTGGGTCACCATCATAACGGTCAGGCCCGCGGTTCGCCAGAGCCGCCCGACCAGTTGCGTGATGGTTTCCTGCCAGCGCAGGTCGAGGTGGCCGGCCGGCTCATCCAGGAGCAGCAGGGCCGGTTCCTGCGCCAGGGCGCGCGCAAGGTGGACTTTGCGCTGTTCGCCGCCGGAAAGGACCCCGAACGCGCGGTCGGCGATGGCCTCGAGCTCCACCTGGCGCATGACGTTGTCGCAAATCAGCCGGTCGGCCGGGGTCAGCGCTCGGCCTGGGCCTCTGACGCCTGCGCGACCCATCTCCACAACCTCGCGCACGGAGAGCGGCATGACGGAGACGGGACGCGCCTGCAACTGCGGCACGTAGCCGATGTGACGCCGCAGGCGGCCGCGGGCGAACGGCGAGAGCGTGGCTACCTCCTGGCCCAGGACCCTGAGCCGCCCCGAGAAGGGCGTGAAAGCGGCGACGGCGTTAAGCAGGGTCGTCTTGCCCGCGCCGTTCGGGCCCAGGATCGCCAGGAAGGCGCCCCCGGGAACGTCCAGCGAGATCGCGTCCAGGATGACCGTGTGACGCTGCCGGACGGTCAGCTCCCGCAGCTCCACCGCGGGAGTCATGGCAGACCCTTCAGCAGGGCCGTCACGTTCGCGTCCAGGAGCCTCCAATAGGCGCCCGCCTCTCCGTCGTCGGGGAAGTTGCTGAGCATGATGCCAGGCAAGCCCGCGGCCTCGGTCAGCGCCTGCAAGTGACGGGGCCCCCACTGCCGGTTGCCGATCACGACTTCCGCCCCCGCCGCTTTCGCCATATCGACGGCTCGGTTGAGCTGCCAGGCGGACTCATCGGCCCCGGCCTGGAAGACGGCCACCGCGTTCAGCCCCAACCACTGGCAGAAATCGCGCTGGTAGCGCGCGCACAGCGCCTTGCGGAGCGCCAGGCGTTCCGCCCGGCTGGCCTGCCGCTGCCCCTCCGCCGCCGCCTTGCGCCGCACCTCGGCCAGCTGTGTGCGGATGCCGGCGGCCTGGTCCGGCCACGTCTGCGTGAAGCGTGCCGCCAATTCCTCGCACATGGCCACGTAGTTGCTGGGGATGGTGAACGCCGGACGTGAAGAGACGCTGACAAGGCGGCTCGTCTCCAGGCCGGCCTTCGCGACGCCTGCATCGAGGCCGGCCTGGTAGTCGTGGCGCACGAGGAGCGTGGCGGCGGCAAGCGCCCCGGCATGGCCGGGATCGAGGTCGAAGTGCCCCGGGCAGGCCCCGGCCGGCAGCAGCCGCACGACGGGGATGTCCGGGCCCAGGAGATCGCGCACGGCTGTCTCGATCAGGGTCGTTGTCACAACGACAGACGCCCTCCCGGCTGCCGCCTCGGCGCGGGCCGGATACGGAACGGTCGCGCAGAACAGCCACAGGGCGATGTTGCTTGTTCTCATGGTGTCTGAACAGCGCTCCCTTCTCGTGGTTTGATGCGCGCGATCACGCCGTCGTCTCCTGCTTTTCGATACCACGTGAACGCCGGCATCGGCGCGCGCGCATTCAAGGCCTTCCGCAGACTCTGGCGCGGGCCGAGACTCCACGCCACCCATGCCAGCGGGGCCTCTGTGTCGCTGCGATAGCGGCCGTCCGGGCTCTGACAGGCGGGGAAGTCGTCGGGAACGAACATGGCGAAGTTCTCATCCTGCCGCGCTCCGTTCAACAGGTAGGGGCCAATGGCCGCGTATTTGTAGGTGCGACCGCGGTTGAAGGGATCCTCCAGGCCGCACGACATGCCGTCGCTTCCGCCGCCCGGCAGGTATCCGCCCTGCGCCAGTTCGGGCGGCAGCTGGCACCAGTGGTCCCTGTCGCTCGTATTGCACGAGACGCGAACGGGCGGATAGCCGTGCTGGTCCACGAAGTACATCTCCAGCGCGAAATCGATCTGCCGCAGTTCGGCCTTCACCTTCGTCACGCGTGACTTCTCCCGCGCCGCCCACAACGCCGGGCAGAGGAGCCCGACCAGGAGGCCGATCACCACCATGACCACCAGCAGTTCCAGCAACGTGAAACCCCGCGTGGACGGCGCGCGGACCAAGCCCAAAGCGCGCCCCCGGCCCGCCGGTGGGCAACGGCTTCCGCACAGCTGGCAACGCTGGCGCACGCTCGCTCCTTGCATGGGCGTCTATTCCTGCTCGACCAGCCTGTAGAACCGGGCCGGCGACCCTGTCGCCGCGGGGACCTCCTCGATGGCGAGCACCCTCGCGGGCACACTCTCGACGCGCTGCCAGGCCGCCGTGGCCGTCAGGCTGGTGGCGTATTCCAGGGTGCAGTTCGTGAACGCTGCCGACCAGAAGACGAGCATGTTGGCGCCGTTCCGTGCCAGCCGCAGCGTCGGTCCGATCTTCTGCACGAACAACTCGTAGCCGTACGTGCCGTCCGAACCGGACCCCGACTCCTGATTGAGAATGCCCACGGCCGAGAACCAATCGGTTGGCGCCGGTCCCAGGTCGGTCAGCGGCATTCTCAGGGTGAAGAACCGGCCTGCGCCATCCGTGACCGTGCAGCGCCGTTCCCCCCAGCTCGTCTTGCCCCAGCCGCTCGCCGCGAAGGAGTTGGTCGCCAGGCGCAGGGACTCGAGGCGCACGCGCAGGCCTTGATAGCGCTCGCCGCCCGCCTGGCGGGTGGGGTCGAAGATATCCTCGCGCGTTCCCGGATTGCCGTCGTCCACGGTCACGAAGTCCGACAGGCGCAGCACGACGGGAGCTGGCAACCCATGGTCGGCCTGCACCAGCGTAACCGTGAAGTCGCTGGCGGGGGCGACCCGGTGCGACTCGTTGATGTTGCGCTTCCCGCCGTAAAAGAGCGACTTGTTGGCCCGCACTTCGACAAGATCTCCCTTGCGGAAGCGGCGCAGGGTGTTGGTGTCGTAATTCAAACGGTACAGCTCGTTGGACCACTGCGCCGCGGCGTAGGCGTTGCCTGCCGGGACCCACGGGCCGAGGCTGCTGTAGTTCTGGCCGATCCAGCAGGCCGTGCCGCCGGTGTCGCCGACTGCCGCGGCCTGGATGAACATCTGCCACTCCGCCCCCATGCGGTTGCCGGTTTCGGCGCCCGGGTCCCACGTGAAGTCCAGCAGCTCCTCGGGATCGTTCACGATGACGCCCCGGAGGGTGAACGGATGCGAACCCGCCCAAACGCTGACGCCGCTGCCGTTTACGGACTGGAGATTCGTGTGCGTTTCCGACTGCCCCTGCGCCGTCGCCACAAGCAGCAGCCCGCCGATATAGGCCTCAAGCCCTGCGCGTTTCATTCTTCGTCCTGTTCCTTTCCCCTACTTGTTCAGACGCCGCTGTGGTTCATGGCGTATGACGTATCAAAGAAACGTAGCACGAATCAACAACAAACGAAGGCGTTCCGCCGGCTGGCGAAACCGTTGACCGCCGCACGCGATCATGGTTTGCTACGTGGGATGCGGAAAACGGCCAACACTCCGTCGGAACCCCCTCGCTGTCGTGCCCTGCGCGGTGCGATCGCGTTGTGCGCGGCGGTGTGGCTGACGGTCGCTGCGACAGCCTCGGCGGGTGACGTGGTCATCAACGAGTTCGTGGCTCTCAACGGGGGATCGCTCACGAACGCCCTCGGCAAAACCGACGACTGGATCGAGATCCGCAACCGCTCCGCCGCCGCCGTGGATCTGACCGGATGGCATCTGACCGACGCTGTGGCGGACCCCGCCAAGTGGGTCTTCCCGCCCACAACCCTCCCGGCCAACGGCTTCCTGCTGGTCTGGGCCGACGGCGGCAAGGTCAGCGTGGTCAGCAACGAGCTGCACGCCTCCTTCAAACTCGACGGCGATGGCGAGTACCTGGCCCTCGTGCGGCCGGATGGCGCGACCGTGGAGCACGCGTACGCGCCCGCTTTCCCGGAGCAGCGGGAGGATATCTCGTACGGGCTCGACGCCGCCGGCACGCCGCGCTATTTCAGCCACCCCACGCCCGGCGCCGCCAACGACGGCGCGTTCGCGGGCTACGTCGCCGATACGTCTTTCAGCCGCGACCGCGGGTTCTACACCAACGCCTTCGATGTCGTCATCGCGTGCGCGACAACCGGTGCCGTCATCCGCTACACGACCGACGGCTCTACGCCGACTTCCGGCAAGGGCCAGGTCTACACCGTGCCCGTTCGCATCGCGCGCAGTACGGTCCTGCGGGCGGCGGCCTTCCTGCCCGGCTACGCGGCCAGCGATGTGGACACCCAAACCTACCTGTTCCTCGCAGACGTGCTGCGCCAAAGCGGCGCGGGCTTGCCCGCCTACGGGAACTGGGGTCACGCCGGCCCGGACTGGGCCGTCAATCCGGCCCTGACGAACACCGTGCTGAGCGACGCGCAGGGGCGCGCTTTCAACCTGAAGGACGCCCTGCTCGACTTGCCCGCGGTCTCCCTCGTGACCGATTGGAGCAACTGGTGGAGCAATGCGCCCGGTCCCGCGCTGCCCGACGGCCTCGTGCCCTGGCAGGGGATCTACGCCGATCCCGTGGGCGAGAGCGACGTCAAGCGCCCGGTCTCCATGGAGTTCTTCACGCCGGATCGGGCGGAGGCGTTCGCACTCAACGGCAGCGTGCACGTGGTGGGCGGCGGCATCGGCGGCACCAGCGCCGACCGCTGGAAGAGCGACAAGCTGTCGCTGCGCGTGGCCTTTCGCGAGGAGTACGGCCCCGCCAGGCTGAACTACCCCGTCTTCGGGGCGGACGCCGCATCTTCGTTCGACACGCTGGTGCTGGACGCGCACCTGGCCTGGAGCTGGCACCACGCGCAGAGCGCCATCCAGCGCACGGCTCCGAAGCTCATCACCGACGCGCTCGGCTCCGACCTGCAGAACGCCATGTCCGACAACCGCGCCGCGCCGCACAGCCGCTTCGTGCACCTCTATCTCAATGGGCTCTACTGGGGCGTCTACGAGCTGCACGAGCGTCCCGACGAACACTTCGCCGCGCAGTACTTCGGCGGCAACGACGACGCTTACGATTCGATCAAGCACGTCTCCAACGACACCAGTGCCGCGGATGACGACCACGACGGCGATCCGTACAACGACAACCTCACCAACGGCGACGACGCGCACCTGCTGGCCATGCTGGCGTTGTCGCGGCGCGACCTGTCCGTCACGACCAACTACGCGGCTGTGGCGGCCGTGCTCGACGTGGACGCGTTCATCGACTACCTGCTGCTGAACTTCTTCGTCGGCAACAACGACTGGGCGCACAAGAACTGGTTCGCCACCCGCAACCGGGAGGATCCGGCCGGCCGCTGGCGCTATCACAGCTGGGACGTGGAGCACATCCTGGAGACGAGTTTCACCGATCCCTCCCTCGCCGGTGCGCTGACCTGCAACGTGACCGGGAAGGACGACGCGGGCGGTCCGACGGAGCTCCACCAGAACCTCCGGGCCAACCCCGCGTACCGCCTGCGCTTCGCCGATCGCGTCCACCGCCACTTCTTCAACGCCGGGCCGCTCAGCGCCGCGGGCGCCGCGGCCATCTTCCAGGCCCGGGTGGAGGAGGTCGAACGGGCCATGCTGGCGGAGGCCGCGCGCTGGGGCGACAACTGCGAGCCGCATTACCAGCCCGAATGGGTCGCGCACATGCAGGATCTCCTGAACAACTACTTCCCCCTCCGCGGCGCCAACGTGCTCGGCCAGCTCGCCGCCCGCGGCCTCTACCCCGCTACCCCCGCGCCCGAGTGCCTGCTGAACGGCGTGCGGCAGCACGGCGGCGCTTTCCCGGACGGCGCCGCGCTGACGTTCGAGTCCGCCCGCCCCGTCTACTACACGCTCGACGGCACGGATCCGCGGGATCCAGCGACCGGCAATCCCGCGGGCACGCTCTGCGGCGGCAGCGTGACGCTGCCCCATGCCGTCCGCCTGAAAGCGCGGGCGCTCGATGCCGGCGTTTGGAGCGCGCTCACGGAGGCGGTCTTCGTGCCCGCCGCGCCCGCACCGCTGCGCATCACCGAGATCATGTACGCGCCGCGCCCGCCCCGCGGCGCGGAGACCAACGTCGCGGAGTCGGCGGCCGACTTCGAGTTCATCGAGTTCGCGAACACCGGCGCCCGCACGGTCGGCCTGGCCGGGCTGTCCTTCGACACGGGCATCCGCTACGCACACACGAACACGGCCCTCGTCGCGCTGGCGCCGGGCGCGTGCGCGCTGATCGTCCGGAACCCCGCCGCCTTTGCGCGCCGCTACCCGGCGGCCGTGCCGCGCATCGCGGGCGCCTACCAGCGGTTGCACAGTTTCCCGCTCACCAGCTTGGCGGACGGCGGCGAGCGCCTGGTCCTGCGCGATGGGCTGGGACGCGCGCTGGCCGACTTCGCCTACGGCGCTGGCCCCGGCTGGCCGGCCGCGTCCGACGGCGCCGGGCATGCGCTCGTGCCGCTGGTGCTGACCAACCAGGTGGACGGCGCACTCGACAGCGCGCGCAACTGGCGGCAGGGGACGCTGCTCGATGGCTCGCCCGGCGCCGCCGACCCCGCGCCGGCCGCAGCCGTCGTCATCAACGAATTCGCCGCGCACACGGACACGGGGCTGCCGCCGCCCGCCGACTCCGACGACTGGATCGAGCTGTACAACCCGTTGGCCCAGCCGGCAGCCGTGGGCGGGTGGTATCTCAGCGACAGCGCGGACGACCTGCGCAAGGCGCGCCTGCCCGCCGCCGCGGTCATCCCCGCCGGCGGTTTCCTCTACCTGAGCGAAAACACGCTCTTCCACACCAACCGGGTGAACGGGTCGGGCTTCGGTCTCGACAAGGCGGGCGAGGCGCTCTTCCTTTCCTGCCTGCCGGGGGATGGCACGGACCGTGTCGTGGACGGCGTGCGGTTCGCGGGGCAGGAGAACGGCGCCACCTGGGGCCGCTATCCGGACGGCGGCGCGTATGGGTTCGTGCTGACGCCAACGCCCGCCGCCGCCAACGTGGCGCCGCCGGCGGGAGTCGTCATCAGCGAGGTCATGTACGAGCCGGCCGGCGGTGCGTCGGATCGCGCCGCGGCTTTTGTCGAAGTGGCGAATACGTCGGATAGGCCCCTCGCGCTGTGGACCGAGGCGGGGCCGTGGCGGCTGAGCGGCCTGGGCTACACCTTCCCCACCGGCCTGGTCCTGGCCGCGGGCGCATACCTGGCGGTTGTCGGGTTCGACCCCGCCACGAACGCGGCGGCTCTGGCGGCGTTCCGCGCGACGTACGCGCTGACCGGCCTGCCCGTGCATCTCGCGGGTCCGTTCGACGGTGCCCTGGACCGCGCTGGCGAGCGGCTTGCGCTCGAACGGCCGCAGGCGCCGGACGTGCCGGGCGATTCCGTCTCCTGGGTGGTCGTGGACGAAGTGGCCTACGTTGCCGTGGCGCCGTGGCCGGCCGCGGCGGCCGGCGGCGGCAGTTCGCTTGCCCGCCGCCTCCAGGCCGCCAATGGCAACGATCCCGCCCGCTGGCAGGCCGCCGCCGATCCGACGCCGGGCGGGCCGCCGCGGGTGGTCAGCCTGACCTATCCGCTGGACGGCGCCGTGCTGTACGCCCCGCTGACGTCTCCCGTCACGGCGGCGGTTGACGCGGAACGGGTGCCGGGCATCGGCCGCGTGCGGTTCCTGGTCAACGGCACGCCCGCCGCCGTGGCGACCGCCGCGCCGTTCGAGGCGTTTCCCGCGGCGTTGAACGCGGAGGGGACCTATACGCTGGCGGCCGAACTGACCGACACGGCCGGCGTGGTCTGCACCTCGCGGCTGCGCACGGTCACCGTCTACGGCCTGCCGCCGGACCGAGGCACGCACAAGCTCAGGATCGCTTTTGCGGGGCGCCCGGGCACGGAGACGCTGGCAGGTTTCGTCGCGCAGGTGCGGTTGGGCGCGCGGATTCCCGGTTTCGATTACCGGCAGTTCGCCTCGCCGCGCGGGTTGGACCTGCGTTTCACCGACGCCGGCGAGACCGCCTTTCTGCCTTACGAAATCGAGTCGTGGAACACGAACGGCGAAGCCGTGGTCTGGCTGCGCCTGCCCGCGCTGCCGCCCGGCGGCACGCAGGCCTGCGCGTACTGGGGCGACCCGGCGCTGGCGCAGGCGCCGCCCTACACGACCGACGGCTCGGCGTGGTCGGAGGGCTACGCCGGCGTCTGGCACCTGTCCGCCGGGCTCGCCGACTCCGCGGCGGGAGTGGCCATGGCCGACCACGGCAGCACGGCGGGCGAGGGGGCCGTGGCTGGCGGGCGGACTCTGGACGGCAGCGCGGCGTACCTGGCCCCGGGCCTCGACGCGGCGTGGTACCAGGCACACCAGGCCGACATGACGGTCAGCTTCTGGGCACGTCCCGCCGCGAGCCAGACCAACACGGTTTTCGGGGCTGTGTCCGGCAGTGCCCGCCTGCAGATCCGCCTGTACGGCGGTCGCACCCCGACCTGGGGTTTCAGCCTGGGCGGCGCCGACATCGTGACGACCCCCGCCGCAATTGGCGCCTGGCAGCATCTCGCGCTCACGCTGCATGGCGGTGCGTTCACCCCGTACCTGAACGGCGTGGCCGTGCACGCCGCGCGGCCGCTGGCCGCGCTGAGCCTGGCACACGCGCCGCTGTTCGGGTGTCTCAATGCCGCCGGCACGCCGACGGGCCGGTTCAACGGGCGGCTGGATGAGCTCAGGCTGTCACACGTGAGCCGGTCGGCCGATTGGCTGCGTGCGGCTTACCAGGCGGTGGCGATCCATGATACTGTCACGGCTTACCAGTACCTGCCGCCCAGCGCGCAGGATGCGGATGCCGACGCGCTGCCGGATCGTTGGGAAATCGAGAGTTTCGGCGCCACCAACGCCGTCGCGGGGGGTGCGCTGGAGGACTGGGACGGCGACGGCATTTCGAATCACGGCGAGTACGTGGCGGGCACGGATCCGAAGGATGGGCGGGATGTCTTCGCGCTGCACGTCGTCGTCACGAACGGCGCCCGACGCATTGCGTATCGGACCGTGCTGCCGGGACCGGATGCCGGCGGGCGTCAGCGGTGGTACGACCTGCTCTCCGCGGGGCAGCTGCCGCCGGAGTGGGCCGGCGTCCCCGGCCATGTCCGCGTGCCCGCCACCGGCGGCTGGAGTGTGTACACCGGCGCCGTGCCGGAGCGCGTGTTTTTCAGGGGGCGGGTGCGGCTTGAGTAGGAAGGTGGAGGTTCGATGAAGATCAGGCAGTGGGGGCTGGCGGCGGCGCTCGTGGCGGCGCTCGCGGCGGCGGGTGGCGGGGTATACGCCGGCGAGGTGCTTGACCTCTCCGGCCCGTGGGCGTTTGCCTTCGGCCAGGCCGGCGGCGCCATGCCGGAGAACTTCACGGATACGATCGCGTTGCCGGGCACGACCGAGACCAATCGCAAGGGGCCGGAGAACGCGGAGAAGCGCGTGCAGGGGCTGACGCGGCTGTATCGCTTCGATGGGCCGGCCTGGTATCGGCAGGAGGTGCTCATCCCGGACGGCTGGCGCGGCAAACGCATCTCGCTGTACCTCGAACGCACCAAGCACACGCGCGTGTGGCTCGACGGCGAGCCGTGTGGCGAGAACCCGATGCTCTGCACGCCGCAAGTCTACGCGCTCGGCAAGCTTGCGCCCGGCCCCCACGTGCTGACGGTGTGCGTGGACAACTCGCGGCGCCCGGTGCCGGGCGAGATGCACCAGATGTCCGACAACACGCAAGGCAACTGGAACGGCATCATCGGCCGCCTCGAACTGCAGGCCACCGGGGACGTGTGGCTTGACGACGTGCAGGCCTATCCCGCCGCGGACAACGAGGCGGTGCTGGTGCGCGTGCGGGTGGAGAACGCGACGGCCGCCCCGCTTGAGGGCCTGCTCAAGATGCGGGTCAACGGCGGCGCCTACCGCCCGGCGCAGCCGGCGGATGTGCTGCTGCCGTGCACGCTCGCGCCCGGTGGCGTCATGGTCGAGGCCACCCTGCGGCTGCCCGGGGCGCCGCAGTGGGACGAGTTCACGCCGGCGCTCTTGAGCCTCGTTGTCAGCATCGATGCGGCGACGGGCCGCGACAGCCGCATGCTGCGCTTCGGCCTGCGCGCGTTCAAAACGGCGGGCACGCAGTTCACCGTCAACGGGCGCACGACTTTCCTCCGCGGCAAACACGACGGCTGCGTCTTCCCCCTCACGGGGCACCCGCCGATGGATGTCCAGGGCTGGCTGAAGTACTTCAGCGCCTGCCGGGACTATGGCATCAACCACATCCGCTTCCACTCCTGGACCCCGCCCGAGGCCGCCTTCGCCGCCGCGGACGAGCTGGGGCTCTTCCTCCAGCCGGAGCTGCCGTTCTGGGGCGCCTACGACGAGGCGGTGGCCGCGGCGCTGCGGCCGGAAGCGGAGCGCATCCTGCAGGCCTACGGCAACCACCCCTCGTTCGTCATGTTCGCGCTGGGCAACGAATGCAGCGGCAGCCGCGCGGTGCTGAGCAACCTCGTGGCCACCCTGCGTCAGCGCGACCCGCGCCACCTCTACGCGCAGGGCTCGAACAACTTCTTCGGCGATCCCCGCCTCGCCGCGGGCGATGACTACTGGACCGCGTTCCGCACGCGCCGGGGGGCGGCGGGGAACGTGCGGGGCTCCTTCGCCACGGTGGACGGCGGCAACGGCATCGTCCAGATCGGACCGCCCGGCACGACCAACGACTACACCGCCGCCATCGCAGGCCTGCCCGTGCCGGTGCTGGGGCACGAGGTCGGACAGTACCAGGCCTTCCCGGACTTCACCGAAATCCTGAAGTACACCGGCGTCTTCCGCGCGCGGAATCTCGAGACGTTCCGTGACAGCCTCGCGGCCGCCGGGATGGAGCACCAGGCGCGGGACTTCTTCCAGTGCAGCGCCCAGTTGATGGTCCTGGGGTACCGCGAGGAGGTCGAGGCCGCTCTGCGCACGCGCGGGTTCGGCGGGTTCCAGTTGCTGGACCTGCAGGACTTTCCGGGGCAGGGCACGGCCCTGGTCGGCGTGCTGGACGCTTTCATGGACAGCAAAAGGGCGGTGTCGCCCGCCACGTGGCGGCAGTTCTGCGCACCCGTGGTGCTGCTGGCGCGCTTCCCGCGCTACGCGTGGACCGCCGGCGAGACCTTCGCCGCCGGCGTCCAGATGGCGCACTACGGCGAGCAGGATTTTGCGAACGCGCAGGTGGTCTGGGTGCTGTCTTCGTCGCGCGGCCGGACCGTCGCGCGCGGCACCCTGGCCGCGGGGCGGATCGCCCGGGGCGGTCTGCGCGAGATCGGGACGCTGTCGGCCCCGTTGCACGACGTCCAGGCGCCGGACGCGCTGACCCTCGAACTGCGGGTGCCCGGCACCGCGTTGTTGAACCGCTACCCGCTCTGGGTCTACCCCGCGCCGGCCGCGCGTCCGGCGCCGGCCGGCGTGACGTTGGCGCGCGGGTGGGCTCCCGAAGCGCGTGCGGCGCTGGCCCGCGGCGAGCGCGTCGTGTTGGTGCCGACGGAGGAGTGGCTCGCGAACAGCGTGGGGGGCGGGTTCATGACCGACTTCTGGTGCTGGCCGATGTTTCGCAACCGCCCCGGCACCATGGGCCTGCTGTGCGACGCGGAACATCCCGCGCTGGCCGGGTTTCCGACCATGGCGCATAGCGACTGGCAGTGGTTCCACATTGCCGGCGCGGCCCGGCCGCTGATCCTCGACACGCTGCCGAAGGACTATCGTCCCGTGGTCCAGGTCGTGGACAACTTCGCGCGGCTGCACCGGCTGGGCCTCGTGTTCGAGGCCAGGGTCGGGCCGGGGCGGTTGGTGGTCTGCGCCTGCGATCTGCTCAAGCTCGAAGCGCATCCCGAGGCCCGGCAACTCCTCGCGAGCCTGCTGGATTACGCCGCCTCGGACCGGTTCCAGCCTGCCGCGGAGCTGTCGGCGGAAGCGCTGGGGAAGGTGTTTACGCGCCCGCTTGCACCCGGCGCGCCCGCCACGGCCTCGTCCATGCAGTCCGACGCGTACGCGCCCGCGCTGGCTCTCGACGGCGACCCGCAGACCCGCTGGTGCGCGTCCGGGCCGGAGTCGCCCCAGTGGTGGCAGGTGGACCTGGGCGCCCCGCGCAAACTCGACGGCCTGGACATCCTGTGGGAGCAGGAGCGGCCGGGCTACGGCTACCTCGTCGAGGGGTCGCTCGACGGCACGACGTGGTTCCCCGTCAGCGATCAGCGGCAGAACAGCGCCCGCGGCGCGCACCGGTTCGCTTTCCCGGCCGTGGATGCGCGCCACCTGCGCCTCGCCATCGGCCAGTTGCCGCAAGGTTGCTGGGCCAGTATCCGGGAAGTCAAGGCGCTGGCCGGCGGCGGGGAGTGACCGCCGTATCCGCGAGCCAGGGAGGTACGATGAGGGGATGGCGTTGGAGCATGAAGATGTGCACGCGGTTTTGCGTCGCGCTGGCCGTGGCCGCGCCGGTCGCGGCGGTGTCGGCCGCCGGCGTGGAGGGACTCACGCAGCGGGATGGTGTGCTTTATCGGGAGGGGCGTCCGTTCCGCGGCATTGGCGTGAACGACTTTGACCTCTTCCTGCGCCTGCTGCACCAGCCGACCAACTCCACCAGCCTGGCGGGACTGCAGCAGCTCGGCGAGGCGCGCATCCCGTTCGTGCGCTTTCCCGCGTGCGGTTTCTGGCCGGCGGATTGGAAGCTGTACCAGTCCCGGCCGGACGCGCACTTCGGGCAGCTGGACCGCGTGGTGCGGGCCGCCGAGGCCTGCGGCGTAGGCCTGATCCCGTCGCTGTTCTGGCGTCACGAAACGGTTCCCGAACTCGTCGGCGAGTCGCAGTCGGCCTGGGGCAACCCTGTCAGCCAGACGCACGCGTTCATGCGCCGCTACACCGAGGCGGTCGTCGTGCGCTACCGCAATTCGCCGGCCATCTGGGGCTGGGAGTTCTGCAACGAGATGTCGCTGGCGGTGGACCTGCCCAATGCCCAGCACCTGATCGCCGACCAGAAGGCCATCCCCCACCTGGGCGTGCCCAAGCACGGGGCGACCGATGCGCTCACCGCCACGAACCTGCTCGTCGCCCTGCGGGCCTTTGGCGAGACCGTTCGCCACTTGGACCCGCAGCGGATCGTCGTCAGCGGCAACTCCGCGCCGCGTCCGGGCGCCTGGCACAACAGTGCGGAGCGGTCGTGGACGCTGGATACGCGCGAACAGTTCGTCGAGGTGCTGCTGCGCGACAATCCCGACCCGCTCTCCGTCCTTTGCGTGCACTGGTACCCGGACGGCGACGCGCGCTTTTCGAAAGAGCGCCCCGCCACCCAGGCAGAGGTGTTCCAGGCGCTGATGAGCGCGGCTGCCCGCGCGCGCAAGCCGCTCTTCATCGGCGAGTTCGGCGTGAGCGCGGAGCTGGGGCCCGAGCGGGAGAAGGCCGTCTTCGCCGCGTTGCTGAACGACCTGGAGCAGGCCGACGTGCCCCTTGCGGCGCTGTGGGTGTTCGACATGGGGCGCAGGCAGAACGCGTGGAACGTCACGTTCGACAACGAGCGGGCCTACATGCTGGAACTCATTGCCGCCTCCAACCGCCGCCGCGCGGCCCTGCCGCCCGCCGCGGGCAGGCCTGCCCAAGGTCCCGCGGAGAGCGGGGCCGGCTCGGAGCCGGCCGCTCCCCGCCGGTAGCCGAGACCGGTTCCCCCCTGAACCGGGGTGGATGCGTCGGCGTTTCCCGCGCCCCCGTAGGCCGGTCCTCCCGGGCCGGCCGGAGCGAGAAGGGCGGCGCAGGGGAGCGTGAGGCTGTGCAGGCACCGGTGGATGTGGTCGTGCTGAACCGTGTCTCGCCCATTCTCCAGCATGAGGTGATTCGGGACGGCGTGCGTCTCTACGAGGCCTCCGCGATGGAGCGTCGCCTGTTTGAGGTGCGGTCGTTTCGCGACCACGTTGACGCCTCGGTCGTCTGTTCACCTCGAACCGCCTCGCCAATTCCGCTTGCCCCGGCTGCCGGACCGGGTACTATTCCGGGCATGAAGTCATTCACTGCCCGCCCCCTCGCATTGGCACTGCTTGCGTTGGCCGTGGTCTCGCACGCCGAGGAGCCTGCCCGCGAAGTCCTCAAGCAGACCGACGCGGCTGAAGTCGAAGGACTCAAGAAGAGCCCGCCGGCGAAGGGGGCGGAGGCGCCGCCTGGCCGAACGGCGGCAGTTGCGGCAGACCCGGCCAGTGCACGGGCGCCGCAGCCCGGACAGGAGCTGAGTTTCGACCTGGGCGGTGGCGTCACGCTCGCCTGCGTGTGGATACCGCCCGGGGAGTTCATGATGGGCAGCCCCGAAAGCGAAGCGGGACGGGCGCAGCGGGAAGGCCCCCCGCACCGCGTGAAACTCACCCAGGGGTTCTGGTTGGGGAAGTACGAAGTCACGCAGGAGCAGTACGAGCGGGTGACGGGCCAGAACCCCAGCCAGTTCAAGGGCGCCAGGAACCCGGTGGAGACGGTGAACTGGCACACGGCCGTGGCGTTCTGCGACGCCCTCTCCAAGCAAGTTGGCAAGCCGGTTCACCTCCCGACGGAAGCGGAGTGGGAGTACGCCTGCCGTGCCGGGACGACGACAGCCTACCACTCGGGACCCAACGATTCCGATCTGGCCAAGGCCGGATGGTGCAAGAGCGACAGCGGGGAGACGACGCATGTCGTGGGCGCGAAGTCGGCCAACGCCTGGGGTTTGTTCGACATGCACGGGAACGTTGGGGAGTGGTGCGCGGATTGGCACGACGAGAATTACTACGGGACCTCGCCGGCAACCGATCCGCAGGGGCCTGATTCGGGGATGTCCCGCGTGCTTCGCGGTGGCAGCTGGAAGTGCGACGCCGGCGCCTGCCGGGTTGCCTCTCGCTTCAACGCCGGTTACCCGGACATGGCCTACAACGACTATGGCTTCCGGGTTGTCTTGCCGCCCGGTCAGCCGTGAGCGACGGCGTCACAGGCGGCGGGACGTAGCCGCGGGCGCCAAGCCCGTGGCGCTTGCCCGGCCACGACTTGGCCGGCGCGGCTACGGCCGTCTCCAGTGCGCGGGCAGGCGCCGAAGCCTGGAGCCGGCGGTCCCCGCCGTTATCGCCTTACGCCTTACAGGTTGTCGGTGTTCGGTTGTCGGGCGGAACTCACGGCTTTCGGCGCGAACGCCCCTTCGCGGCTGCCTACGCACGTAGCCGCGCCCGCGCAGGGCGTGGATGGGCCGATCCGGTCCGCCGTGACGGACGCGGGCAGGGACGGCCACGGGCTGGCGCCTGCGGCTACCGGCTGAGACCGCTGGCGCCGCCCTCCCCGGAGCGGCTTGCTTTGGCAAGCCGGGGTGTCAGGAGCCAGAATGAGCAGATCGACAAGATCGACAAAGAGTGCATTTCATTCTGACTCCTGAATTCTGACTCCTTGGGTTGCGGGCAGAGCCCGCGTTAGTGCCCCCCCTGCGTCATGCAGGCGTTACGAGAAAGGCGGCGGGAGGATCAGGCCGTCCGCCTGCATCCGGCGGGCGACGGCTTCGATATCGGCCCCGGGCAGGGTCCTGACGCGCTGGCGGAGCGCGCCCAGGCCGGGGTTCTGAATCACGAAATCGCGCCAGGCATCGTCGGGGTCCAGGATCGCCGCCACCGGCAGGCGCCCGGCACCTGTCGCGCGCGGCGCGAGGCGCTGCGACACCACGCCGGTTACCGCGGCGGCGACGAGAAAGGGCTCGAAGCCCTGGTGCAGGAGCCGCGCGTACACGGATGGGATGTCGCCGGCGTGGTAGGTCGTGATGATGAGGTGGCCGGTCAGGGCGGCGTCGAGCGTCACGCGCACCACGTCACGGTCGCGCATTTCGCCCACCACGATGACCTTGGCGTCCTGGCGCAGCGCGGCGCGCAGGGCGTCGGCGTAGCTCCAGTCGCCGCCGGCCGAAACCTCGGTCTGGGTGACGCCGTCCAGGACGCACTCGATGGGATCCTCGATGGTGACGATGGAGGAGGGGTCGGCCTGCTCGCGCAGCAGTTCCTTGAGCAGCGCGTAGATCGTCGTGGTCTTGCCCGAGCCGGTCGGGCCCGTCAGCACAAGCATGCCGGTGCGCCGGCCCAGCAGGCCGCGCAGGGTGGCGACCACCGTTTCGGGGAAACCGAGCTGGTCGAGCCGCAGGGCCGCCTGCCCGCCCCGGAGAATGCGCACCGACAGGCGCTCGCCGTGGGCGCTGGGCATGACCGCCACCCGTAGCTCCGTGCCGCCCCAGCGCGCCGGATCGCGGATGGCGCCGTCCTGGGCGACGCGGGTGCGGTAGGTGAGGAGCTGGGAGAGCACCTTGATGCGGGCGACGCACTGCTGGCCGTATTCGACGCCAAGCTCCACGACCGGGCGCTGCACGCCGTCCACCCGCATGGCGACGCGCATGCCGGCGGCGTGCGGCAGCCAGTAGATGTCGGAGGCCCCGGCGGCCACGCCCTCGGCGAGGACGTGCTGCACCAGCTCCTGGGGTTCGGCGGGCAGGTCAGGTGTCACGGGCTCGCGTCCTTTCGTGCGGGTGAGCAAACCATTGCCAAGCGCCGCCCGCTCCTGCTAATTTTACCGCGGAGGGGTACGCCGATGGGATTACACGCCGAGACCATTGCCGATTTCTACCAGCAGTTGGCGCTGCTGATCAAATCAAACCTGCCACTCCCTGCTTCGCTGCGCGAGCTGGCCCGCCAGCCGCTGGATGCCGGTTTCCAGCAGGCGCTGGTCAAACTGGCGGAACGGACCGACAAAGGCGTGCCCCTCTCCGAGGCGCTCAAGGCCTGCCCGGAGTACTTCGCGCCCCACCAGATCCAACTGCTCGCCGCCGCCGAACGGACCGGCGCGCTGGCGGCGGGGTTGTTCGACGTGGCGCGGCATGCGCAGCTGCAGGCCGGCCTGACGACGCGGATCAGGGGCATTCTCGTGTACCCGCTGTTCACGCTGTGCGTGGCGTTTGCGGTGGCGCTCGCCGTGGCCGCGTGGGTCGTGCCGGTCTATGTCGAGATCTTCGAGGAGCTGCTTGGAAGCGCGCACCTGCCGTGGCTGACCCGATCGGTGCTGCATACAGGGCGTTTTCTGAACGGCGTGCGCCCGCTGGCGATTGCCGTGTTTGGCGTGCTGGCTGCGGGCGGTATCTGGCTGTGTTCCCCCTCGCAGTCCGCACACCGCGTGTGCCTGGCGCTCCTGTCGCGGCTGTGGGGTTCCGCCGGGCTGCTGCGGACGCTTGGCTGTGCCCGGTTGTGCAGCGTATGGGCCAGCTACATCGAACAGGGACTGCCTTTCCCCGATGCCTTGCTGGCCAGTGCGGCCATGGAAGCCGAGCCGGCTGTCGCCGGGGAGCTGCGGCGGGCCGCGACGGCTGTGAGCAGCGGGCAGCGACCGGCGGAGGCCCTCGCCGGTCTGCGGCGGGTGGACGGGTTGGTTTCGGTGGCGCTGAAGTACGCGCCCGAAGCCGAACTGGCCGGGGAATTGCGCCGGCTGGCCACGCTCTTCGAGCTGCGGGCAGAGCGGATGACGCAGGGGGTCACGACGGCCTGGACGGTCGGCACGCTGCTGGTGATGACGGCGGTCGCCGGTACGGTGGTCGTGGCCATGTTCATGCCGATGGTTCAGATGATGGAGAGCTTTGGTGGATGTTGACCGGAATGGCGTGTGGGGGGCGGATGACAGCCGTGACCTGCTGCAGCGGGGCGCGCTGATGGACGCGGTCGGTGCGTTTGCGTTCAGCGGCGACAGGGCCCGGGTGCATGCGCTGGCGGACGTCATGGCGTGGGCGGTCACACGGGGTTCGCCCATGCCCGAGGCCTTGCGCGCGCTGCCCGGCCTGCGAAGGTGGGTGTTCGGTCTCAGTCGCTGTACGATCTTCCCGCTCTGGCGCTACACGGTGTTCTTGCGGTTGCCGTGGCGCGGACTCCGCTGGCGCACGCGGGTTTGCGCCTTCATTCATGCCTTGGAGTCGGGCGCGCTGGTGGGAACGGCACTGGAGCGCTACCTGGGCAAGTGGTTGCCGCGTTACTTCACAACCGGGGTGGCGCGCGCCGAACGCGAAGGCCGTCTGGCGGCGGCCCTGCCGGTCCTGGCGGCGGAACTCAAGCGCCCCGTCTCGTTGTTGAGCGTGTACCGTCAGCACGTCCTGGTCGTGTTCTGGCGCCTCTTGGCCATTGGTCTCCTGCTGGGATTCCTCGGCGCGAAGATTGCCCCGACATTCGACGCCCTGTGGACCGAAATGGCGGGCCAGGAGGCCCCGCAGGCCCCGATGGCCATCCTGGATGGACGCGTGCTGTTGACCGTGGTCATCCTGGCCTGGCTCGGGCTGCGCTGGGCGCCGCGCCTCGGCCGGTTCGGGGAGTGGCTGCTGCTGCCGCTCCCGCTCTTTGGAGGGGTGTGGCGCCGTGTGGTCATCTCCGACTTCGCCCAGGGCATGGCGGCGTTCCTGCGTCAGGGCGACGATGTCGTTGTCGCGGCGGAGTGGTGTCAGCAGGCGACGCGGAGCCGCTGGATGGAGCGGCGGCTGAATCGGTTCATAGGCGCGCTGCGCAAAGGCACGCCCTGGCTGGATGCCTGGGAGCAGGCGGAGATCGGGTGGACGTTCGAGCGTTGGGTTCTGCGCAACGCGGCGGCGCGCGAGGATCCTGCCGACGGCTTCGAACTGGTTGCCGAGTGGCAGCATCGCCGCATTGCCGACGTTTGTTGGCGGGTTCGGTTCTGGATCGAGCCGCTGGCGACCCTGGCGATGGCGGTCCTGGTCGGGTACTCCGCGTGGTTTGTCTTCAAGTCGCTGACCGGCTGGATGTGGGCACTGGCCGGTTGACGGGGGGGAGTTCGGCATGCACGGACGTCGGGGCTTTACAATGATGGAGCTGATCATCGGGCTGGGCATGGTCGGCCTGCTCTTTCCGCTCTTCTACGCCTCGATGCGAGGTGTCCACGACGCAGGCCGGGCCTACACGGAAGAGGCGCAGGCCGTGATCGTGCTGGAGAACGTCGTGGAGCGCAGCCGGGGCGTGGCCGCGCTGTCGCCGGCGCGGCTCGAAGCCCTGCTGGGCGAGGAGTTCGCGCGCAGCGGGCTGGCGTCGGGCGGACGGCTGCGGGCGCAATGCCGCGGGGGGGCGGACGGTGTGTGCGTCGGCATTGTGCGGAAGAGCGGCGTCGTGTTGACCGAGTTCAAGGTGCCGCGATGAAACGCTGTGCGGGCTATACGCTGACGGAGCTTTTCGTCGTGCTCGCGGCGGCAGCGTTCGTGTTTGGGCTGACGGGCAAGCTCTTCGGCGACGGGTGGGTGGCGGCGCAGCGCGCCGCGGCGAACACGCGCAAGGTCCAGGCGGTGCGGCTCGTGGCGGACCGGTGGCGGCAGGTCGTGCACCGGACCCGGGCCGCGGACTGGCGGGTGACCCCCGCGGCGTTTCAGGCCGGCGGGACGCGCGTCAGCCAGGAGGGGCCGCGGGTGGTTTTCGCGGAGGGCGCCAGAACGCGCTGCGTGGCCCTGCCCGACGGGGTGACGTGTCGTTTCGCGGCTGAACGTACCGCCTCCGGCGAGGCTCTGGCCGTCATGCGCGTGGCCTGGGACACCCATTTCTTCCGGTACGTACGAACCAATGCTGTGAGCGTGGTGGCGTGTGCCGGGGAGGAGTAAACGCCGATGCAGCGCGAACGACAGTCCGGGCGGGGCGGCTTCGTGGTGGTTACGATGCTGATCCTGAGCGTCGTGTTGCTGATGCTGCTGGCGCTGGCGCTGAGCGCGGCGTACTGCCTGCACGACGACAGCCGCCGGGCCAAGGCGCGGCTCCAGCGCGACGCGTCCACGCTGCGGCTGGCCTCGCCCGCAACTTCAGCCGCCGATCCCGGGCGGCCGTGAGCGCGTCGCAAAACGCGCTGGAAACCCGTTTGGAGTCCCGGCTTTAGCCGGTCTCAGACACCTGCCGGTGGCCATCATGCGAGCTGCTGGCAAACCGTTGCCAAGCCCCGCGCGCTCGTGCTAATTTTGAAGTGGAGGGGAAGCCGATGGGACTGCACGCCGAGACCATTGCCGATTTCTACCAGCAGTTGGCGTTGCTGATCGAATCGAACCTGCCGCTCCCCGCTGCGCTGCGCGAACTGGCCCGCCAGCCGCTGGACGCCGGTTTCCAGCAGGCGCTGGTCGCACTGGCGGAACGGACCGACAAGGGCGTGTCCCTCTCCGAGGCGCTCAAGGCCTGCCCGGAGTACTTCGCGCCCCACCAGGTTCAACTGCTTGCCGCCGCCGAACGGACCGGCGCGCTGGCGGCAGGGCTGTTCGACGTGGCGCGGCATGCGCAGCTGCAGGCCGGGCTGACGACGCGGATCAGGGGCATTCTCGCGTATCCCCTTTTCTGCCTGCTCGTGGCGGCTCTGATTGCGCTGGGAGTGGCTGCCTGGGTTGCCCCCGTCTATGACGGTGTCTTGCATGATCTGTATGGCGGGAGGCGCTATCTGCCGTGGCTGACCCGCGTCGTTCTGGGCGCGGCGGATGCTCTGAACTGCGTGCGCCCGCTGGCGTTGAGCGCACTTGTCGTGGTGGCTATCGGCGGCGCGTGGCTTTGCTCGCCAGCTCTATCGGCCCATCGCGAGTGTTTGCGTGTACTGTCCCGGATCCGGGGTTCCGCCGGGCTGCTGCGGACGCTTGGCTGTGCCCGGTTGTGCAGCGTGTGGGCCAGCTACATCGAACAGGGACTGCCTTTCCCGGAGGCCTTGCAGGCCAGTGCGGCCATGGAAGCCGAGCCGGCTGTTGCCGATGAGTTGAGGCGGGCCGCGGCGGCAGTGAGCGGAGGCCAGGCGCCGGCGGAGGCGCTGGCAGGCTTGCGGCGGGTGGATCGTTTGGTTGCGGTGGCGCTGAAGCACGCGCCCGAAGCGGAACTGGCCGAAGAGCTCCGCCGGTTGGCGGAGTTGTTCGAGCAGCGGGCGGAGCGGCTGACGCATGGCGTGACGACGGCCTGGACCGTGGTTTCCCTGATTGTGATGACAGTCGTTGTGGGGGTGGTGGTGATCGCCATGTTCCTGCCCTTGGCTTGCATGATGGGGGGATCCTGCTGTGCGTAGGCGCCAAGGGACATGGGGAACGGACGACGATCGCAGCCTGCGGGGGGCGGGCGTGCTGACGGAGGCGCTCGGCGCGTTTGCATTCAGCGACGACAGGGCGCGGGCGTACGCCCTGGCCGATGTCCTGGCGTGGGCCGTCAGTCGCGGCAGGCCCTTGCCCGAGGCGCTGCGCACGCTTGTCGCCCCCGGCGCGCGCAAGCGGGCGCACTGCGCCAGGCGCCGCCCATCCGCGTCGTATTGGCGCCAGCCGATCTGCCTGGGTCTTCAGGGCGGGGAAGCCGGGTGGCGCATCCGGATCTGCGGGCTCGCGGATGCCCTGGAGTTGGGCAGGCCCCTGGGGGCCGCATTGAAACGGTACGTGGGCACGTGGCTGCCGGGGTACTTCGTTATTGGCGTGACGCGTGCCGAACGCGATAACCGACTGGCGGCGGCCCTGCCGGTGCTGGCGGCGGAACTCAAGCGCCCCGTCTCGTTGTTGAACGTGTACCGTCAGTACGTCCTGGTCGTGTTCTGGCGGCTCACGGCCGTCGGTCTCCTGCTGGGGTTCCTCGGTGCGAAAGTTGCCCCGAGAATCATTGAAATATGGGCCGAACTGGCGGGTCAGGCGGGACCGTTTGCCACGATGGCCATGCCGGATGGACGGGTGCTGCCGGCGGTCGTCATCCTGGCCTGGATCGGGTTGCGCCTGGCGCCGCGCCTCGGTCGGTTCGGCGAGTGGTTGGTTCTGCCGCTGCCGCTGCTCGGGCAAGTGTGGAGGCGATGTGTGCTCGCGGACTTTGCACAGGGTATGGTGGCTTTCCTCCGCCAGGGCGACGACATCGTAGCCGCCGTGGAATGGAGTCGGCAGGCGACGCGGAGCCGCTGGATGGAGCGGCGGCTTAAGCGTTTCATGGGCGCACTGCGTAAAGGCACGCCCTGGCTGACGGCGTGGGAGCAGGCGGGAATCGGGTGGACGTTCGAGCGCTGGGTCCTGTGCAACGCGGCGGCGCGCGAGGAGCCTGCCGACGGTTTCGCACTGGTTGCCGAGTGGCAGCAGCGCCGCATTGCCGAGATCGGCGGGCGCATGCGGTTCTGGATCGAGCCGCTGACGGTGTTCGCGCTGGCTGGGTTGATCGGGTACGTCGCGTGGCGTCTTTTCGAGTCCCTGGCCGGTTTGATATGGTTGCTGTCCACGTGACAATCATTCTGGCACATCATTTTAGCCGTGTTGCATAGACCCCCGGGGTGTGCTAGTGTCTCGGTCTTGTTGGGCCTTGTTGCGGGAGGCGTCAGGTTGTCTACAGCAGGACAGAATAACAGCATGCCAAAGCGTTCCGGATCGCTGCAGCGGACGTTCCTGGTGCTGTTCGTCGGCTTCACGCTCGTGCCCTTCGGGTTGCTCTTCTACCTGTTCCTCCGCCACGGCGACGGCCCCTATTTCATTGGGGTCTCCCGCGAGAATCTCGGCGTGCTGATCCTGCTGGTGGGCCTGCTTTGCCTGATCGGGTTCTTCGCGGTGCAGCGGACGCTCCAGCACATCGTCCGGCTCTCCGACAACGTCCGCAAGGCGTTGCTGGGCCAGGTGGACCGCGAGATGCTCCACGACCTGGTCAAGGGGGAAGGCGACGTGGCCGACCTGGCCCGCTCGTTCAGCGAGATCGTCGGCCGCCTGGAGGAGAACGTCCGGCATCTCCAGGCCGCCAAACAGACGCTGCAGGAGGTCATGTCCAAGGTGGCCCGCGCCCTGGCCTCCATGGAAACGGTGGACTCCCTGCTCAGCCTCGTTCTGGAAACGGCCAACCGCGCGCTGGGCGTCCGCCACGGGGCGATCTTCGCCGTCGGCGATGACGGCCAGTTCGTGCTGAAGGCCTGGAAATCAGAGACTCCGGCCAGGGATGAGGACATCCGACAAGCTTTCGCCGCGTCGCTGGCCTGGGTGCAGGCCCAGCGGCAGGTGTTCATCCTGCCCGATGTCGGGGCCGGGCTGCCGGCCGGCGGATTGGCCGCGCCGCCGCTGGTCTGCATGCCGCTGTCCTACCGCGGCAGCCTGCTGGGCGCCCTGTGCCTCTCGGGCGGCCGGACCGGCGGCGGCTTCACGGGGGAGGAACTGAGCCTGATCCAGAATCTCAGTTCGCAGCTCGCGGTGTCGTTCGAGAATGTCCGGCTCAACCGCAGCAGCGAACACGTGTACTTCGAGACCATGGCCGCCCTCGCGCTCGCGGTGGAAGCCCGCGACGCTTACTCGCACGGCCATTCCGAGCAGGTTGGCCTCCTGGCCGAGCGCATCGGCCTTTCGATGGGACTGCCCGAGCAGGACCTGAAGACGCTCCGGGAGGCGGCACGCCTGCACGACATCGGCAAGATCGGCATCACCGATGCCATCCTGCGCAAGGCGACCCCGCTGGACGAAGACGAGATGAACATCATGCGGGAACACCCGATCATTGGCGAGAACATCGTGGCGCCGCTGCGCACCTTCCGCCATCTGCTGGACCCCATCCGCCACCACCACGAGAAGCTCGACGGCAGCGGCTACCCCGACGGACTCAAAGGGGAGCAGATCCCCCTGATTACGCGGATCATGGCGGTGGCCGACGTCTATGACGCCTTCCGCGGCGACCGTCCTTACCGCAAAGCCCTGACGGTGGCGGACTCCCTGGCCGAACTGGACACGCTCGCCACCCAGGGCAAGGCCGATCCCACCGTCGTCGAGCACCTGCACCGCGTGGTTCGCGTCCCGGCGCCCGCGCCAACGGAGTCGTAAGGTCTCGACAAGCTCCCCGCACCGCGCGCTTGACGGCGCGGTCCCCGGCTCGTTTAATCCCGGCATGCACGCCTTAGCCCACGCCCGTGTCCTCGCCGGTCTGGCCCTGCTCGCCGCCTCCTGCACGCCCGTTGCCCGCGGCGCACCTGGCGCACCCGCCCGGCCCAACATCGTCGTCATCCTCGCCGACGACTACGGCTATGGCAGCGCGGGGTGTTACGGGGCGGAGGCGAAGCTGATCCGCACGCCGGCCATTGACCGGCTAGCCGCGGAGGGCCGGCGGTTCACGGACGCGAACACCACCTCGTCGGTCTGCTCGCCCACGCGCTACGCGCTGCTCACCGGCCGCTACTGCTGGCGGACGTCGCTCACGCACGAGGTGCTGGGCACCTTCTCGCCGCTGCACATCGAGCCGTCGCGGCTGAATCTCGCCTCGCTGCTCAAGCAGCAGGGCTATGCCACCGCTGCGGTCGGCAAGTGGCATCTCGGCTACGGCGACGCGCAGGGCTCGCTCCTCTTCCGCACCGACTACACCGCGGAGCTGTCGCCGGGACCGCTGGACATCGGTTTCGACTACCACTTCGGCGTGCCGTCGAACCACGGCGACCTGACCGGTGTGTTCGTCGAAAACCGTTTCGTCTACGGGCTGCGCCGGGGCCGGATTCCCGAAGGGCTGAAGCTCCCCGGGCCTGATGCCGATGACGCAAACTTCAAGACAACTTACACGGGGGCGGACACGGAGAACGGCCGCGCGCAGATTCTCGACCTGGACGCGCCCCGCCGCAGGAACGAGCGCGTGATGGCCACGCTCACCGACAAGGCCGTCGCCTGGCTCGACCGGCAGGCGCGCGACAAGCCCTTCTTCCTGTACTTCACCCCCGTCGCCGTCCACAACCCCATCACGCCCGACCAGGATCTCGCCGGCAAGAGCGGGGCCGGCCCCTACGGCGACTGGATTCACGAGCTCGACCGGAGCGTGGGGCGTATCCTCGCGGCCCTCGACCGGCAGGGCATGGCGACCAACACCCTGGTCATCTTTACCAGCGACAACGGCGGCGTGTTCAAGCCGGAGCGGGCCGATACGCCGCAGACCCTGGCCTTCCAGAAGGGGCTGCGCGTCAACGGCGCCCTGCGCGGCGGCAAGCACACCGTGTGGGAGGGCGGCTTCAAAGTGCCCTTCGTCGCGCGCTGGCCGGGACACGTGCCGGCCGGCACGACGTGCAGCGCGCTGGTGAGCCTGGCCGACGTCCTGGCCACGACGGCGGCGCTCGTGGGCGCGCCGCTGCCGCCGCCCGAGCGGGCCGCCGAGGACAGTCGCAGCTTCCTGCCCGCCCTGCTGGGCGAGGCGGGGGGGGAGGGCGGGCGCGCGGATATGATCGTGCACAGCGCCGACGGCGTTTTCGCCATCCGCAAGGGGCCGTGGAAGTGGATCGAGGGCGAGCCGGTGGACGACGTCAAGCCCGGCGCCCGTCAGGCGCGCGCCGTGGAGTACCGGCCGCAGCTCTACAACGTGGCCGACGACCCTGCCGAAACGCGGGACGTGAGCGCGGCGCACCCGGACGTGGTGCGGGAGCTGGCTGCGCTGCTGCAACGCTACCGCAACGGCGGTTACAGCCGCACCCTGCCGCCCGTGTCGGCGAAGCCCGCCGCGCCGGCCGTTGACCTGCTGCCGCCGCTCGCGGGCGATCCGGTGCTGCAAGAGGCGCTGAACGCAGTGCCCGGCCAGCCGTGGGCGGCAGCCGCGGGCGCCTGGGTGGCGCGGGACGCCGCCGTATGGGGTGCGTCGCAGCGGGGTGCCGGGCAGCCCGCCATGCTGCGCGCGCCGCTGGCGCTCGCGGACGGCGCCCTGCAGTACGACTTGAACTTGCGCGATGCCGACCGCCACTCCCTGCGCATCCACACGGCGGGCAACCGCCACTCCTTCCGCATCGTCGTCTCGCCGTCGGAACTCGAGGTCGCGAAGAATCCCGACGCCGGCGAAGGCCAGGAGCGGGCCGTGCCGCTCGCGCGCGAGCGGTTGCAGCTGAAGCGGGAGACGTGGTACACGCTGCGGGTCACGTTCAAGGGCGAGACGGCGGTCGTGCAAATCGGCGGCGTCACCGCCCGGGCGACGCACGCCGTGCTCGGCGAGCTGAAGGAACTGCTGAACCTGCTGGTTTTCGAGGGCGAGGCGGGCTTCCGGCGACTGGTGGCGGTGCGCTAGCGTGCTGTCATGCAAGTATCCCCACAAAACACGCGTGTCATCCTGAGCGAAGCGAAGGATCTCAACCTCTCGCTGAGCCCGAGATTCCTCGCTGCGCTCGGAATGACAAGCCCTTGTACGTCAGGTTAGCGCATATACATGACAGCACCCTAGGACATGCGACACATGCAGACAAAACCATCCGTTCTGATCGCGCTCCTGCTTCTGTGCGGCTGGGTCCGGCTCACGGCCGCGGCCACGAATCCCCCGCCCGATATCGTCCTCGTGCTTTGCGACGACATGGGCTACTCCGACATCGGCTGCTACGGCGGCGAGATCGCGACGCCCAACCTCGATCGCCTGGCCGCGGGAGGCGTCCGTTTCAGCCAGTTCTACAACACGGCCCGCTGCTGTCCGACCCGCGCCAGCCTGCTCACGGGGCTCTATCCCCACCAGGCGGCGGTCGGGCACATGACCGGCAGGAGCAAGGACGCCCCCGAACCCTACGCCGGTGAGCTCAGCCGGAAGGCCGTGACGATTGCCGAGGTGCTGCGAGGTGGCGGCTACGCGACGTACATGTGCGGAAAATGGCATGTGACCGGCCACGACGGGTCGGAGGGGCCGACGCTGAACTGGCCCCTGCAGCGCGGCTTCGACCGGTTCTACGGCACGATCAAGGGCGGCGGCAGCTTCTACGATCCGACTTCGCTTTGCCGCGACAACCGGTTCATCACGCCCGCCAACGACCCGGTCTACAAGCCACAGTCCTTCTACTACACGGATGCGATCAGCGACAACGCGGCGCTGTTCATCCGCGAGCATGCCGCCGCCGCGCCGCGCAAGCCGCTCTTTCTCTACGTGGCCTACACGGCCGCGCACTGGCCGATGCACGCCCCGGAGGCGGCCGTCGCGCGCCAGCGCGGACGCTACGACGCAGGCTATGCGCCCGTGCGCGCGCAGCGTTTTGCGCGGCTGCGGGAGCTGGGGCTGCTCGCGCCCAGCCAGACGCTCTCCCCGCAGGCCGGCGACTGGAACGCCGTGTCGAATCGCGCTTGGGAGGCGCGGTGCATGGAGGTCTACGCGGCGATGATCACGATGATGGACGACGGCGTCGGCCGGATCGTGGCGGCCCTGCGCGAGGCCGGGCGTCTCGAGAACACGCTCATCCTTTTCCTCCAGGACAATGGCGGCTGCGCCGAGGATATGGGGCGTCGGCCGCCGGCCGCCTGGGCGGCGCTTCCGGCGCGCGGGCCGCTGGCGCCCGACGAACTGCAGCCGCAGATCTGGCCGCCCATGTATACCCGCGAGGGTCGCGTGGTGCGGGGCGGGCCGGGGGTCATGCCGGGGCCGTCCGACACCTACATCGGCTACGGTCGCGCGTGGGCCAATGTGTCGAACACGCCTTTTCGCGAGTACAAGCACTGGGTGCACGAGGGCGGCATCTCCACGCCGCTGATTGCGCACTGGCCGGCGGGGATTGCGCGCCGCGGCGCGGTCGAACACCAGCCCGGTCACCTCGTGGACCTGATGGCCACTTGCGTGGATGTCTCGGGCGCTGCGTATCCGGCCGTCTACGCCGGAACCCCCATCCAGCCCCGGGAGGGCGTCAGCCTGGCGCCAGCCTTTCGCGGCGAGCCGCTCGCGCGCAAGCAGCCGCTCTTCTGGGAGCACGAGGGCAACCGCGCCCTGCGCGAGGGGAAGTGGAAGCTGGTGGCGAAGGGCCCCGCCGGCGCGTGGGAGCTGTACGACATGGAGCAGGACCGCACCGAGTTGCGCGACCTCGCCGGGGCCGAACCGGAGCGGACCAGGGCCATGGCCGCGCGCTGGGAGGAGCTGGCGCGCGCGCAGGGCGTGCTGCCCTGGATCTGGAAGCCGCCTTACGGCCAGCCGCGCCGCGGCAAGTAGGCGCGGTTGCTCCGGCGCCGCGGCCCAGATGTTCCGCAGATTCAATCGGCAACCGGCGAGTGCATGGACCGCAGCAGTATGGCGCCGCAGCGGGCTCATAGCGCCCGCTGTATCGGTCCTCCGCACGGGAAAAGTACAGCAGGCGCTACGAGCCTGCTGATCGACTCTGCCCATTCGGCGCCATACTGCGAACGGCTGGGATGGACCGGGGGTTGTTTGACACGTCGCCTCTCCGCCCATATGATGCGTGGCCAATCGAGGGCGGGGATGTCATGCATATACTGAATCTGTTTTCTCTCTCGCTGTTGCTCGTCACGGCTGGCATTGCCCACGCTGCTGACAAGCCTGCCGCGGCGGCTCCGCCCAATATCCTGTTCATCGTCTCGGACGATCACGGCTGGAGCGACTACGGCTTCATGGGCCATCCCCAGGTCAAGACCCCGCACCTCGACAAGCTGGCCTCGCAGGCGCTGACCTTCCGGCGCGGCTACGTGCCGTCGTCGCTCTGCTGTCCGAGCCTGGCCGCCCTCATCACCGGTCTCTATCCGCACCAGAACAAGGTCACCTGCAACGATCCCCCGGGATCGCCGTCCGGCAAGCGGCTGACGCCCGAGCAGCAGGCGGCGTTTCGCGAGGGGCGCGAAACGATGACCCGGCACCTGGAAGCGGTGCCCACGCTGCCGCGCCTGCTCGCGGCGCAAGGCTACCTCAGTCTCCAGACCGGCAAGTGGTGGCAGGGCGACTACCGTCGCGGCGGTTTCACGCACGGCATGACCAAGGGCCAGCGCCACGGCGACGAGGGCCTCGACATCGGGCGCAAGACGCTCCAGCCGATCTACGACTTCATGGCCGCCGCGCGTGCCGCCGACAAGCCCTGGTTCGTGTGGTACGCGCCGATGATGCCGCACGATCCGCACACGCCGCCCCAGCGCCTCCTCGACAAGTACACGTCAGCGACAAACTCCCTGTACGTCGCCAGGTACTGGGCCATGGTCGAGTGGTTTGACGAAACCTGCGGAGAGCTGCTGGACCATCTCGACAAGCAGGGCCTTGCCGGGAACACGCTCGTCGTCTACCTCGCCGACAACGGCTGGATCCAGTCGCCGACGACCCCGAGGTGCGTGCGGTCCAAGTTGACGCCTTACGATGCCGGCCTGCGCACGCCGATCATGCTCCGCTGGCCTGGCCGGGTGCAGCCGCGCATGAGCGACGAGCTGGCGCTTTCGATCGACATCGTGCCGACGGTGCTGGCCGCGCTGGGCCTGCCGCGGCCGCCTGCCATGCAGGGCATCGACCTGGCCGATGCCGCCGCGGTCGCCGCGCGCAAGGCCATCTGCGGCGAGTGCTTCGTCCACACCGCGCTTGACCTTGACCGGCCGGAGAAGAACCTGCTGCACCGCTGGATCGTTGCCGGCAGCCGGAAGCTGATCCTGCCGCACGGGCCTGGGGCGCCGGAGCTTTACGACCTGGCGGCCGACCCCTGCGAAAGGAACGACCTCGCGCCGCAGCAGGCGGAGGCTGTCGGCGCCCTGCGGCAGCAGCTCGACGCCTGGTGGCGTCCGGAATAGGCGCGCCCCCTGCGACCCCGTGTCGCGGGTGAGGACGATTGGGGAGAGACGGACCGATGGACTACACGAAAGGGAATGATGCCATGAACCGAATCGCACGCAGTTTCCTCGTCGCCGGCGCGCTGTTGGGCGCGGGCCTGCCGCTCCGGGCGGAGGACAACGTTCTGACCCCCGAGCAGAAGACCGCCGGCTGGCAGAGCCTGTTCGACGGCAAGACCCTGGAAGGGTGGGCGGTCAAGAGCGGCTTTGCGACGTACAGGGTCGAGGACGGCGCGATTGTCGGCACGACCGCCACGAACAGCCCCAACTCGTTTCTCGTCAGCGGCCAGACGTTCCGCGATTTCGAGCTGACGTTCGACGTGAAGCTGGACCACAAGGGGTTGAACTCCGGCGTGCAGATCCGCTCGAAGCTCAAGGGCGAGCAGTACGGCGGACGCGTCTACGGCCCGCAGATCGAGATCGAAGCCAGCCCCGGCCAGTCCGGCTACATCTACGGCGAAGCGGCCGGCGGCTGGCAATCGCCCGAGCCCCAGTCCAAGGACAAGGCCGTCAACGGACACAGCCACTTCAAGAACGACGGGTGGAACCGGTACCGCGTCAAGGCCGTGGGACGGCACATCGAAACGTGGATCAACGACGCCAAGGTCGCCGACCTGGTCTACAACGAGAAGCTGTACGCCGACAACGACGAGGGCTTCCTTGGCCTGCAGGTGCACGGCGTCGGCAAGAACGGCCCGTTCTCCGTCCGCTGGAAGAACCTCTTCATCCGCAGGCTGACGGAGACGAAATAAGGGTTCACCCGCGAAGCCATCGGCACGCCAATGCTGAGCCGGGTCATTCCAACAGGCTGAAGAATGGGAGCTTCGCGGCGTCCTTGTGCAACGTGATGCCGCCTTCGCAACACGGCAGCAAGGCGGATCGCGCAGATCGTTGCTCATTTCCGGCACAGCGCTAAGGCTCACCAACGTTGGCAATCATTCCAAAATGCGCGAGCATTCTTAGCCTGCATTGCTTTGTTGGCTGGCCCGATGGTTGGTTGTTACAATTCTGGAAATCAGTTCACTGCGTGCATCGTATTTCAAAATGGAATCGCTCCTAATGTCGATCCTGCCGGGCGTCAACATGACACGCAAACTCTCGTTCCCTCGGCCCGGAAATATCTTGAAGCGAAGGACGTCGCAAAAGGAAACGGTTAACTCCGACGTCGGTGGCTGCGGCCAGAAGGAATTGACAACGACAAACTCCCTGAATGTGATGGTCTGTTCATCAACAGAGACACTTATTGACCGTTTCATCTCCAGTTGTCCCGCGCACGTCCGCTCCCCCGTGGCGCCGGTATCCGACCGGCGCTGACCCTGCCAGGCGCGAAGCGCGAGGCTTTGAGCATCCCCAGGTCGGGCCAGCCTCAGCCCCGCTCCGCTCCTTCCGCGCGCGGGTCGGATACCCGCGCCACACACGGCAGCACCCGCCCGATTCTCCGCCTGCTTCTCGCCGCGCGCCGAAATCCCTCGGTGCTGTTCACCTGGCACCGTCAGGCTTGTACGACAGGCTCACACTGCGGATTCTCGGCCGCGATCTCTCTTCCAGACGCTCAGAACGGGCTTCTACACCGTCCCCGCGACTGATTACCGCCGCTCGCCTCGTCCCGCGGCAATACCTCGACACTATTTGCCCGGCACCAATCTGCATCAATCTGCAAGGTCTGCCCGCGCCGGGGGCGCGGCCGGGGCGGCCCCGGCGGCGGGAGAGCGGCGAGGACGCGGAGGAACCGGCCGGTGCGGGGGGCGTTCAGGGGGATGGCTGGATCTGATGCTCTTCCTTCACCCGATAGAACCCGGCGCCCGCGGCAGGCGGGGTGTTCGTGTGGATCGTCCTGCCGGTGTTGCCGGTCACATGCGTGACCCAGTTGCTGAAGGCTTGTCCGGCGGTCAGGTTCGTGGCGTACTCGACGGTGTAGCGCAGGTCCGGATCGCTCTCCCACGAGAGGATCACGTCCGGGCCGGAACCCGCGACGGATACGGACAGGATCCGGAGAATCGAGCGCAGGGCCGTCATGGCATCGACATGGGCGTGGGCCAGATTGCCCTGCGATTCCGCCGTGAGCCCCAGGGTATGCACCACTCCCCTGGGCGCAGCCGGCGGCGCTTCCACTTCGATACGGAACACGGTGTTGCTCGCCGGCGGCAGCGGACCGAACACCCGGGTGCCGGCCAGGACATCCGACGTGACCTCGGTCCCGTTGGTTGCGGCATCGTAGTAACGGACGAGCCACGCGCCCGCATCGCCGGCGTTCACCCGGGAGGATGGCACCAGCCGGAAACCGTCGGCCGCCTGCCCGTCATTGGCGAGGCTCACTACGTACACGGCGGACGTCCCGCTGCGGGCCCGCTGGGTACACCCGGTCTCGGAGTACGCCCTCGCGCCAAGGTTGCGGATCAACAGCGCCGGCTGGCAGGCGCCCTTCACCGTTTTGGGGATCGTCAACCGATCCCATGCACCCATGTACCCAACGGACTCGGCATAGAGCGAAAGGTCACACGTCGCGCCGGCCGGCACCACCGCCGACGGGACCATTTCAACCCGCACCACCAGCGCCTCGCCGGGCGCCAGCACGGGAGTGGTCCAGGCGGTGGCCGTGATCTCCGGCGTAATCTCGCGGCCCTCGCGCGGCGCATCGAAGTAGCGCACGCTCCATTCGCCGTACAGGTCACTGGCGTGGTACGCGGTGAGCCCAAACGAATCGGCTGAACCGCCTTCGTTACGGACCCGGAAGATGTAGGAGATGGGGTTGCTCCCGGCTGTGATGCGACCGGTCGCGGCGCGCGTGTAGCCGTCCTCGCCGAGCACCTCGATCCGCACCGCACAGGGCGCCCGGCGGGTGAGGCCCCACCCTTGCCCCTGCCAGCCGGGGTCGGACTTCGAGTGCGCCGTGAGGGTGAAGCAGCAATCGCTGTTGGTTGGCACGTTGTTGCCGGGCGTCACCTCCGCGCGGAACTGGTGTGCCGCGCCACGCCCCAGCGGCTCCAGCGACAACTGCCCCCCGTTGAGATCACTGGTGACGTCTTTCCCGTCCGAGGTGTCGATGAAGCGGACCGCCCAGTCGCCGCTCGCCGTGGTCACCGTCACGTTCGAAAGGGCGTACGTGTCCACGTCTGTCCCTTCGTTACGGATCAGCACCTCGTAGACGGCGGTGCCCACGCCGATGGTCTGGGTCGATGCCCCCGCGTCGAATGCCCCGTAGCCCGCCGAGCGCACCAGGACCGTGGGCCGATAGCTGGACTTGATGGCCACGGCAGTCACCTGTCCCGTCATGAGCGAGCACCCCAACGAAGCCGCCGTGAGACGCAGCCGGCCCACGGAGCCGGCGGCCAGCCCGCCGCCAACGTGAATCTCCACCTGAATATCCTGCGCTTCGCCGGCCGGGATGATGCCGGTCTGCCAGCCGCTGGCCTTAGTGATGGCGTCCGTGATCTCCACCACATTGGTCAGCGTCTCGCCCCAAGCGTTGGTCTTGTACTCGATGGAGAAGTAGCGGCTGGACCAGTTGGGCGGCGGGGCCAACGTCAGGTCGGCTGTGAGGGCGAAGACATCCGGTCCTTCGCCGTGATTCAATATCCTTGCCCGGAAGATGGCCGGCGTCGAAGGCGTGGCGACATCCTCGGCTTCCCCCTCCTGGTAGGCGGGGGCATCCAACGTCTTGATGACGGCATGCGGCTCGTAGCGGCTCTTGCTCACGACCGCGGACACCGTGTCGGTGGCCGAACCCGTCTCTGACGTGGCGACCAGACGGATCGAGCAGGTGGCGTCGTTGGCCACCCCGGCGTCCGGCTCGACCACGAAGCGGCATCCCTCCGCTGCCTGATTATTCGTCAGGGGACCGACCCACCACGTTCCAGCCCGAAGGGCCGCGGAGATGTCCGCCCCGCCGGGCAGCGCGCCGTAGTAGCGGATCGTCCACCCATTGGCGCCGGTCTCCTCAGTCCTCAGCCGGAAGTAGTCAGACAGCGGCCCGCTGTTCCGAACAAGGCAGTGGAACTCGAGCGGCTCCGCGCTCCGGGCGCGGCCGGTCACCGGCATATCGCCATAGGCATTGGTGGCGAGGCCGATCTGAAGGTCGGCGCCGCGACTGCCCTTGACCGTATGAGTCAGAGTCTCCGCCGTGGCATGGGGGTCGTTCCTGGACGTCAGGACTGTGCGCACGTCGCACGCCTCTCCGTCCGGGACGTCGGCCGACGGCGTCACGTAGAGATCGACCTGCAGAGTCGTGTAGATCGAAGCCACAGTCCTCGACACCCAAGTTCCATGGGTGACCTCCGATGTAATGTCGACGTACGAACCCAGCAGATCTGTCGTGAAGTACTGGACGGTCCAGCCGGGCGGCGTCGCGCCCTCAACACCGCCGGACAGGGTGAAGCTGTCGCGAGCCGAACTGCCGCTGCTGAGGGTTAGACCATAGCGGGCGGCCGTGCCGCCGGAGACCACCTGCGCTGGCGGGCACACGATGCGCGGGTGGTAGAAGGCCTTCCAGGCCTCGCCGCGGACGGTGTCGGCGGCCAGGCGATCGGCCGACAGCGCGCGCAGCACCGCCTGGCAGGCATGGCCGCCGACCACGGCCGCGCCCGGGCTCATTACCACGCGGAACTCCTGCGTGCCGCCAGGGCTGAGCAGCACGGAGGGCTGGCATCCGGCTTCCACGGCTGCCGTGATGTTGTTGCTGGCGGCCGTGAACCAGTTCACGCTCCAGTTGCTCAGGTTCGGATCGGCCACGCCTCGCCAGTATGTCACCGTGTCGCTTGCGCGCCCCGACTTCCATCCCTGAAGCGTGAAACGTTCCGCGACTTGCCCGTCATTGCGCAACAGAATATCGTAGCCGATGCTCGCGCCAACCGGAGTCCCACTGCACGGCATCAGCTCGCTGTACGTGCCGCCAGGAACCCGGATCAGGACGGTCGGGCGGCTGCTGACCCGCTCAGCACGCACGATCACGCCGTCCTCCTTGGTGGCATCGCTGCTGGATGTCACACGGACGCGGAAGTCGTGCACCTCACCCACGGGGACGCCGGCGGCGACCTCCACGCTGACCCGCAGCCGGTACTTCTCCCCCGGCCGAATCAGGGGGGTGCACCAATTGGTGACAGCGATGGAGGACGTAACGTCCACTTCATCCTGGTTGAAGTAGCGTGCGGTCCAGTAGGCGTAGCTTTCGGGGGCGGAAAAGCGGAAACGGTCGGGGAAGGTGCCCTCGTTGTCGATCAGGACATAGAACGACGTTGGCGTGAGTGGGCTGACCGGTTTCCGTACGCGCTGGGCCAGGCTGGCGACGCCGTAGATGTCGTCCCCGATGAACGTATTCAGGGCCTCCGTGGCTGAGATCAGCGCATCGACCTTACGGATGACAGGGGGGCGGATGTTGTAGACGAACCCGTCGCAGGTGTTCCACGTATGGCCGTGCATCACAAGTCCAGGCATGGGGTACCATCCATCGTCCGCCCCGCCCCATCCCATGTTCAGGTGGTAGACATCGCAGGACCCCAACCATCCGAAGCCGTCACCCACGACGGTATGCCCCGTCTCCGAGGTGGCATGGATCGCGATCATGATCGGATAGCCGAGACGCAGATCGCTCTGCATCTCTGTACGGTGGTCGGTCCAGAAGGTGGATTGCCAGTCGGCGGAGACGTAGCCGAACACGCTCTTCATGGTGTCCGGATCGGGCCAGGCGCCCGATCCGGTGGAACTGTACTTCATCCCCACGGAGGTTCCCGTATCACGCAGGAGCGTTGCCACCTGCTCGATGGCGTAGGGCGTGACGCCATGCTCCAGACGGTCCGGCATCTGGTCGTATTCGTAGTGGCTGTCGAAGGACGCCGCGGTGTCGTGCCCGCCGACCACGATATCGCCCGCCCCCCGCGCGGCGGGCGGGTGCTGGAACCATTTCAAGATTTGCCCCAGGGCCACCGCCGTGCACCCCGCCACGTAATGCTGGGGGGTATGGAGGTTGTACGTGAAGGGCCAGCCCTGGCCGTCGGAGGCATAGACCACCCAAGCGCTGGACTGGTTCCATTCCGTCGTCATGAATCGGTCACGCACGATGACGAGATTCGTGGGGTCAATGCCGCCCAACATGGCGTTGTCCCAAGCCGCTGCGACCGCGGACTTCACCTTCGGATCGCCATCCGCTACGGTCATTCGCCAGGGCAGGTCTGCCAGCAAGAGCGCCCGCAGGGGGTTCCGCGGGTCGCCCGCCCCTGAGCAATGACCCGTCGGGCTGAAGAAGACGACGGGGTCCACGCGATCGTCGGCAGCGACGATGACGAAGCCGCCCGAAGGCTGGTCCACGATGTAGGCCAGCACGTGGCCTGCGTCATCCTTGAACTCACGCAAGCGTTCGACTGGCAATAGCGCCTGCGCCCCCATGGGCGCGGGAGACGGCGGAGCGGTTCTGAGCCAGCGGCGCCCCACTTCCCGCGCGACCGTTTCGCCGACCGACGCGGCTCGACTTGGCCAAGCCATCGACACCAAGACCACGCCGACGAGCAGCGCACGGCAGAGGGTTCGCACAGTCCTCCTTTGCCGAGGTTGGGTTGGAATTGGCACGGTCCCGGGCTGCCAAGAACCGAGGGGATCGGGAGGGATCGGGGGCACATCTTCACTTTTCACTTCCCGTTGCTCCTTTCTCCATCCATTGCGGCAATGCTCCATCTTCTTTTCGTCTTGGTGTCCGAACAATCGGCGTCATGGTGGCGAGCTTGCGAGCCTACCATGCGCGCCGTGTTGGCGCCGG
>CAYOBW010000004.1:0-87288 GCA_964402115.1 uncultured Victivallales bacterium | reverse complement strand
CGAGCGCGTGGGGCCCCAGCGGGAGATCGACGAAGACGAAGTTCGCCGCGTCGAGATTGCGCCCCATGTCCAGCGTGACGGCAAAGGACGGCCCGACCTGGTTGGTCGGCTGCGCGTAGCCGGCCGGCCTGACAAAAGGTCCATTGGAGCGATACAACACGCTGCGCGTGTTCAACCGCAGGGCCCCCGCCGAGCCGCGCACAATGACCTCCGACGGCGCCGGATTCGTATTCAGGAGGAAGGTCTCGAAATCGTCCGCCCGGTAGAGCGTACGGCCGTCGGCGGCGAGCCCGCGGATCTCCACCTGCCCCGCATAGCCCTTGCTCAGGTCGAGCGTCGTCATGAACGTCCGCCCGTCCATTCCGCCCGCGAACACCACGTTCGTCACGCTGACCAGCGCCTTGCCCGCCTGGTGGTGTGCCACCACCACGGGGTTCGACACAAGTCCGACGCCGGTCCAAAGGCGCAGTTGCACCAGTTCCCCCATCAGGCTGGCTGCGACCTGCAGGGGCACGGGCGCATCGGCGTCCGCCAGCGCCAGCACGTGCAGCGCCTGGCCGTCCGCGCCGAAGTCCGTGAAATCGAAATCGAATGTGGACGGTACGCCGGCCACGCGTGCCAGTGCCTTGGTCACCCCGCCATCCTGCACCTTCAGTGTACAGTCAGCCGGCAGCCACATGATCGTGCAGACGCCGTGCTTGCCAGTGTACTTCGTGACGGTGGGCATGAGCATCAACCCGCTGGCAGGCGCCGGCATGATGCCCACGTAGGGCAAATACACGGCGACGGCCGCATTGGTCCACGGGATTCCGTCACGCCGGCAGCGAATCTTCACCGTGGCATCGGGCGCCCCCGTGACCCGCGCATTCGGGTTTGCCTCCTCGTTCGTCCGTTCCACCCACGGCCCGGTCTCCCACTTCGTCTGGCACACCGGGTATGGCCCGTTCACGGCGGGCGCGAACTGCCGGTCCTGGGACGTGGACTTGCCATCCACGAACCGTCCGGACGGAGGCCCGATCAACTCGACGGGAACGCCACCGAAGGCCACCTCGTGGAAGCGCTGCCAGTCCGTCCAGCACGGGCGCCGATACGATCCGAATTGCTTGGGCATGATACTATCCACGACCGCCCAGTGCAGATCCTCGACGCCCGGCGCGTAGTCGTTCCACGACGACAGTTGGATAGTGCCGGACTCGTTGTCCATCGCCCCGTAATTCGGCGGGTAGAACGCCGGCGATTTGAGCCGGCAGTCCGTGAACTCGTACTGGTCCATCTCACCCGTGATGTACTCGTCCCGAAACGTCAGCGCGTAGTGGAGGAACTCGTGCACGAGCGTGCGACTCCAACTCTCTCCCACGTCCGGAAAATGCCAGGTTTGATCGAGTTCGTGAATGTTGATGTCAGTCTGGTACCACCACATTTCATCCGACCAGATACCGCCCACATAGGCGGAGGCCCGCCCCGCCCCGCGATGGATCTCGACATCCGCGTTCTTTCTCGCGCCTTCGTCTCTGTACGTGAAGTAGATCTTGTTGAACTTCATTTGTCCGTACGTGATCTGGTAGAGGTAGCGTGACGCCTTGGCCGCCGCGATCTCGTAGCGCTGCTGCGGGACCGTCATCCAGTGCTCGCCGGGAATGTCCACGATCAGGTTGTACACGAAGAGCGCGTGCTTGAGCGGCACGTCCACGACCTCGCCCCGCCCCGCTGCCTGCCATTGCGCATCGGAGAACTGGTACGTCTCCCAGCGCCGGTACATCGTGGTGTCCTCGTCGCTCGCCGGTCCGACATCGCTGTCCAGATAGAGCCGGTACATCGTGTTGTCCACGGCCCCGTGGCTCTCCTTCTCCGCGGCACGGGCGTACATCGCCTTGCGCGCGAAGAAGCGGCTGCCGGGGGAGATGGCGCCGAGCGAGACACAGCCGCTCGCGTCGCTGCCCCCTGCGAAGTGCTCCGGCGTCCGCCCCCCCGCGTAACACTCCGCGTCCGCCAGCGCTTCGCCGGGATCGTAGCGGCCATTGCGGTTCTTGTCGCCGTACACGCGCACGACCGCCGACCTGCGGGCCGTGTTCAGCCCAAAGCGTCCCGACACACCCTCGACGCCGTCCACGCGCACGCGGGCAGCCATCTCGTCGATCCGCTGGAGGTTGTGGGTCGGTTCGGCATTCCAGCGGATACGCAGACCTTTCGCCGGCCGGATGCCCGTGCCCACCTGTCCTGTCAGCGAGCCGGGCGCGGGCACGATGTTCCAGTTCAACTGCTGGTTGTCGGAAAAGTCGAGCTGCACCTCGCGCCGGTCGTACGGCTGCCCCACCAGGTCGTATGTCACCTCGACGATCTTGGTGCCGGGCAACTGGTGCGCCGACACGTTGCGCAGGACCTCCGGCTGAAGGTCGAAATCCTCCTTGATCTGCGCGCCCGCGGTCACGAGGCACGTTACCCAGGCCGCGGTCTTGTATCCCGGTCGCGACGCGCGCGCGCTGACCCAGTCACGCCCGCTTACGAAGAAGCTATACAGTCCGTAACCATCCGTCTCGTCGTCGCCCAAACCAACGACTTCCACCGCCGCACCGTGCAGCGCCTCGTGAGTTACGGCGTTCCGCACGTTACCGTACAAGCGGGCGCGCGGCCTGAAGCTGACGTCGAAACGCCTTTCCGCGGTCATCGCGGTGCTGCGAATCGGTTCAAGCGTACGGCCTCCCACCCCGTCCCAGTACACACACTCCTGCCCGAAACCCGGCTGAGCCCGCATGTCCACGCGCGTGCCGTGGGCGTAGCGTCCGTCCGCCGATGCCGGCACATAAAGCACAGAACCGTTGCCGATAACGTTCACGACCAAGGCGTAGCGCTCCGGCGCCGCCACCGTTAACGCCACCGGCAACGCAGCATCGCCCACCGCGCTGTGCACGGTGAGCGTCGCGTTGTACGTGCCCTCGGCCAGATTCTGACTCCTGAAGCGCACCCGTTGCGTCGTCCCATCGGTGCCGCAAGGCCACAAGTCCGTCGCCGACGTTGCGGGCAGTGTCTCCAGCCAGTTCGCATCTCCGGTCACATAGAACGCGAGGCTGCCGCCCCCGGCATTCCGCACGTCGAACCTCGCATCCCTGGCCGTCTGGAAACGCGGCACGGTCACGGACAGCCGCTCGGGCGTCACCGCCAGAACGGCGGCCGCCGGATTCGCCACCTGGAAATGCACGCCGATATCCTTCCACTGGCTGCCCGCCGTGAGCCGCACCTTGCCCTCGTAAGTGCCCGCGACCAGCGTACCGGGACTCAACGAGACGCGCGCGTGAACAACCTCCGGCGGACCCGACGTCGAGCCGTCGCACCCCACCGCGGGCGTGAGCACGCGGATCCACGCGTCACCCGTGCTGACGGTTGCGTTCAGCCGCGCGTAGCCCTCGTTCCACACCGGAAGCTGCAGCACCACCGCCGCGCCGCCAGCAATACCCGCGGCGTTGACCTCGGCCAGCGTGCCGATCACGGCGGGCGCCGGAGCCACGGTGAACGCAACGCGGACCGACTGGTCAGCTCCGCCGTTCGAGGCCACGCGAACGACGCCGGTGTGCACGCCCGCCGCCAGCTCGCCGGCATTCGCCTGCACCACAATCGTGTCGCTCTCGCCGCCGCAGGCGCCGAACGACGGAGCTGTGCCAAGCCAGGGGACGTTCGCTGTCAGTTCGTACTGCAGGAAGGCGTTCCCGGTATTGGTGATGGCGAACGCGCCGGCGACAAGGTTGGTGGAACCCTGCGTGCCGGAGAGGGTGATGAGCGCCGGCGTGACCGCGATGGCTGGCTCCACGGCGTAGAGGTAGACCCAGTCGATGGCACCCCCGAAACGTTCCGCACCGCTCTCAGCCGCCAGTTCGGTTTGCGCGCCGCCGCGGGCAGCGGCAAGGACGATCGCCGATCGGTTCAGCCGGCGCTGCACCAGCGCTATCCGCCGCCCATCTGGAGAGAAGGCCGCGCCCAGGCAGTCGGCATCCGTCGGAACCCCCGGGAAGGCGCCGTCGTCCGTTGACGGCCGCGTGGGTGTCGTGCGCAGCGTCGTGCGGACAGTCGTGCCCAGCCGGCTCTGCAGCCGATAGGCAAGCGTCTTCTCATCCGGGTGCAGATCCCCATCGAGCCGCGCACCGGTTCCTGACGGGGCCACCGCGCGCACGGCTCCGGTGCCAATCCTGAAGGACTTGACTGCGCTGGGGCCGAGACGCCGGGCACTCTGGAAGTAGTAGATCGTTGAGTTCAGCTGACCCACGGCGGCCGGCCGGCAATAGTCCCGATCCCGAACCAGAACCTGTCGGCGTCCATCCAGCCCGACGCGATCCAGCGTCATGGGGGGCGTGGCGGACGAGGCGTCCAGGATGGAGTCGCTCTCCGGCATCCAGACTGGCGCAAAGACGGGGCCAAGATCCGTTTCCGTTCCGGTTTCCAGGCTCAGAACCCTGCCAACCGTTCCAGCCGTGTCGTCCTCCGTGAACAGCACCCGCAGGCCGTCGCGGCTGACCCCCACCAGGTGCTGGTCGCCCGGCTTGGCATAGAGCTTTCGCGGCGCCGCGCCTGCGCGCGGGGGCATCGTCCACAGGTCGCTGTCCCCGTCCAGATCCGCGTCGAACACCAGCCGCTCGTCGAACCGGCCCCGCGCCTCCGTCACATGCACGAAGACCGGGATGTCCACCTCCTGGCAATACCCCAGCAGGCGCAGGGAGAACGCGTGGTGACCGACCGGTAGCACCGCCGTATCCACGTTCACAGTCACCGACTGGGACGTCGTGAGGATGCCCGCGGACGGTGTCGCGGTGACGCTCGGGTCAGAGGAGATCAACGAGAAACCGACCGGATTTGCGCTACCCGCATTGCGCAGTTGCAGCACCGCAGGCGGCGCAGCCTGGCCCGCTTCCATCGTCAGTTCCACGGCCGCGGGCGTCGAAGTCAGCGCCGAACACACCTCGAAGACAACCGTCGTGGACGGCGGCCAAGTCCCCGCATTCAGGGGCGTCACGGAGAGCATGACCTGGTACGTGCCCTCCGCCAGGCCCGCCGGGTCGAAGCTCAGGGTGTGAATCACGCGGTCAGCACCCGTCGTAGCCACGGCCGGGGCGACGCTCAGCCAGCCGGGGTCGCCGGGCTGCACCATCGTCCAGGCGCGGTACGAGATGGCTTCGGTTCCGCCCCGGTTCCAGACACCCATCCCGGTCTCCACCGGCGCCGACCCGACAGGCGCGGTCGCCTTGAACGTCCCGTCGTAGGCCAGCACCATTCCGTTCGGCGAGATAGTCAGTTTCACCGTGCACTGCGCCTGGGCGCCTCCCTCAGCGTTGACCGTCACCGCGGTGTAGTACGTGCCGGCGGCCATCTCCCGGCTTTGCGCGGACAGCGTTACGTTGACCGGGAAATCGCTCGAAGCCAGGCCACTCGTCGGGCTTGCCGTGAGCCACGGCGACAACGACGCAATAGTCACCGGCACGATGCCCCCCGACGTGCGCACCTGCAGCTGTGCGGACGTCGGAAGCATGCCCAGCGTGGTCCACATCTCAACCGCTGGCGGATCCAGCGTAAGCGTAATGTTGGGTTTGACATGCAGCGTCACGGGCACGACCTGCGGGGTGTTGACCGCGTAGCCGGGCGCGGCTACCGTGACCTCCGCCGTATATGTCCCGGCGGCGAGTTGAGAGAGCCCCGAGAACTGGAGCGTGTGCTGCGTGCGCTCGCCCGTGCTGGAACCGCCGCCGGCGGGTACGCTCAGCCAGGTCGCGTTGTCGCTGACGCTGTACGGCATCATCTGCCGCACGCCCGCGGTGCCCCCATTCCACACCTCGATCACGCTTGTCGTGCTGCTCAGCATGCCTTCCGTGAACGTCAACTCGATAGCCGGCGGTTCAACGCGAATGGTCATCGCGGAGGGCGTCACCGTCACGTTCACCGCGACCTCGAGCGGCGCGTTGCTGGCCGCGTTGGACTCGACGGCCAGAACGCCGTTGTATGTCCCGACGGGGAGGTGCGTGGTCAGATAGGTGAGCGTCACCGTCGTAGGGGTGGACGTGCACACGCCCGAGACGGGCGCGACCGTCAACCAGGGTGGCGCCTGGCTGATCCGAAAGTCCAGCGGCATGTCGGAAGTGGCGTTGCGGATCTGGAACTGGTCCGGCGTCAAGGGGGCGCCTTCGGCAGCCGAGCGGTTGAACGCTGAAGGAATTGCGCCGAGGTTGTCGGCGTGCCCGGTAGCGGGCATTCCCCCCAGGACCACGGCCAGGCCAAACAGCAGGAAGGAACGCGAGGAGGTATAACGTACGGCATGCATGGCATCCCTTTCCGGGGCCCGCCGACGTGTCCGGCACGCGTCACCCCGTTAAGCACCCATACCGTCCCCGGGTGCCAGGGATGACCTCCGCACAACGCCCCCTTACGGCCCCCCTATCAGTGTCAAACTTACGAGCCTGCCGCCAAACCGTCAACGCAAATTATGCAGCTGCCCCCCCCAGTTCACACATGTGCCAGGATCACGACATAGTTCTTGCCGAACTTCCGCGCGCATTTTGGGCAGGTCGTGTAGAAGAAGTACAACTTCCGCAGGCTCCTGCCCCTGGCCAACACGAGTCCCTTCATCTCCTCAATCCACTTGCGCATGTTCCCATAAGAGCCCTCGAAGACCTTCGACATGAAAGTACCCGAGATCGTTACCATGTCCGCGCCCGGAATCTCCTTCGTCACCTCGATGTAGACATCGGCGCCCCAGAGCGAATTCTCGTCCGCAAGCACCACCATGGTCGAGGGTGCCGCTTGGGCAGCGGCGATGGCGCGCATGTTCCGCTGCATGACCGCGCCGAAGTTCAACGGGATACGCAGGAAACTGGTGACCCGGTCCTTCACGAACCGCCTGCCATCCCAGGTCAACAGCTTGTCGTCCCAAGGCACGGGGTCGAATCGCTGACAGCATTCTGCGGCGTCGGCTGTACTCATCGCATCACCTTCTCGCGCGGACCCGATAGAAGCTATGCCCGGGCGCGGGATCCGTGTCGTTTGCCTGGTTCACCGGCGGCGTGGCGGCGAGGTTCGTCTGGATCGGGGTCCACTCCGTCGCGCTCACGTCCGCCGCGCGCTCCAACGCGTATGTGCGCCCCACAACGCTGGCCCAGCGTACGCGGTTTCCCGCGCGCGAAGGAATCAGCTCGAGCACGCGCAAGGCGGATGCCGCATTGGTGGGAATCGTGCCGGCGACCCACTCACCGTAGTTGTCGGTCCCGTCGTTGTCCGCATCCGCGTCGTCCGTGCGGTTCGTATCGCCAAACTGCGCGATCTCCCAGTCGTCTGGCATGCCGTCGCCATCGCTCACGTACCGGAACGTGTCCGTGGCCGCCGCCCACACCCGCGCCAGCGCGTTGGACGCGAACGCGCGATAGTAGTAGGTCGTGTCGGCCACGATCGGCACCGTTGTCGCCAGGGGCACCGCCTGCACGCCGTCCGCCACGATCTCGCAACGAACCAGGAAATCGCTGCTGTCAGGTGTGCTGTTCAAGCCATGGATCGCGAGCACGTTCGGGCCGCGCTTCAAGAGCGAACGAAACGCCGAGATGTGGAAACTCTCGAAGCGGATGGCATCGGCGTCGGGGTGGTCAGCCGTGGCGCGCGACTCCCAGGTCGGCGCGACCGGTGCGTTCGCCGCCGCGATGCGCACGCCGTTGAGATAAGCAACGAATCCGTCGTCGTACTGCACCCGCAGCGTCAGGCTCTGGGACAGGCCCAGCTTGGTCAGCGAGAACGGGATGCGCACGTAGCACCCCGTGCGCTTGCCGCGCATCTCGCCGTCCACGTCCACCCCGATCAGCCCGCCGTAATCCGGATTCGTGTCGTAGCCGACGCCGCCGTTCCCGCTACGCCATAGCTTGTCGTCGAAGGCAATCCCCGTCCACGCCGTGCCCAGGTCGTTGGTCGGCACCAGCACCCTCACAGCCGCATCGGGCGCCAGCAAACGCGGCGCGGCCGGCCCCAGCGCCACGGCATTGGACCATGCCCCGTAATTCGTGCCGCCGTCGGACGGTCCCCAGCAGAAGAACGTCTCGACGGGCTCGGGCACAGCCACGTTCAGGCGACCTTTCAGCGTCGCTTGCAGGGGCGTCACGTTGCTGACCCCCGCGCCGTGATCGAGCTGGAGCCGCGCGCCCAGGCGCAGGGCGTGCTCCGTGTTGGCTGCCCAGCCGCCTCCGGCCCCGTTCATGGCGAACGCGCGGCTGTAGTAGTCCTGGTTCGTCACGAGCGTCGTCTGCACGCTGAAGGGGTCAAGACCCCAGCCCGGAAAAGCCTGCGCGTGTCCCCAGGCGGCGGGCAGGTCACCACCATCCACGAGCCCCCAGTACAGGATGGCGTCCGCCGGAACCCCTCCGCCGCTCCCGAGACTCCCGCTAAGCGTCAGGTTTGCACCATCGGAAGAGGACGGCAGGGTGGCAACGACCGGCGGCACCGCGTGCGTGAACCGCCCTGTCGCGCGGATCGTTCCGTTGCCTGTCAGGGTCGTGTTCGCGTCAAGAGCGGTCGTGAAGGCCACGGGATAGGTGATCGTGACATCGTAATTCGCCACGCCGCCCGCCATGACCGGGGCGGAGACCGCTACGGTGCCCTGGCCGTTCGGCGTGCTGGCCGCCAGCGGCGAGACGGAGAGGTCCACCGGCGCCGGTGGTGTCTGTCCAGGCGCAGTCGTGCTAGGCGTGATGACACCTTGATTTAGCACGAGCAGGTGGTCGGCCGAGAAGAAGGCGCCCCCGGTTACCGCACCCGGTGGCGCCGGCGTCCGCGCCGTCGCGCGTACACCGGCAGCATCGATCTTGACGCTGAAGAAGACGAACACCGACCAGGAGAAGTGCATGTCCGAAAGGGCGACTGTGCCGGGCGTTCGTTCATCCCACGTCAGCCCGTTCACGGTGGCGTTCAGCGCCGGGTCGAACGACACATCCAAATGGAACGGCAGCGTGCCCGTTGCATCTGTCGTTTCCGTGTCCGACCCCGCGCCCGTTCCCGTGTACTGGACCTTGATGGACAGGCGGTTGTACGTTCCCGGGGAAACCAGCACGCCGTCCACGGCCACGCTCTCCGCGGAGACCACGCCGCACCCAGACAGCAGCATGACGATCGCGAAGCCCTCAAACAAACGGCGGCTTATCATCGCACCTCCAGCCCTATCGCCAACGTCCTCAAACACCACCTGATAGCGTGTGACTTTGTGATTGTCCGTGGCTGCTGTCAACCAGAAACCCGGACCATGCGCCGTCCGGTCGCATCCGCGATTCGGTGGATTGGTCATCCGCGCTGGTAGCCCCGCCTTCTCCGAAGGCGTTGGCCGGTGTCTGCCAAGAGTCAGGCTGCGCCCGCAACGCCACCGGGCACGCGGTCTCGGAGAGGCCCGCGCTACCTGGGGCTCGGCGCTTGGTGTGCCATGGAAGCGCCTTGCTTTACTGAGGCAGATCCTTGCCGGGCCTGAATCCGGTTGCCCCCTGCCAGGCAATCGTGTACCAATGCACACCATGTGGCGCAACCCTTACGTTTCTGCGTGCCTGACCATGCTGGGGCTGGCCCTTGCCCTGAAACCTGCGGGCCAGGCCGGCGCGGCTTTGCCGCAGGCGCTGCTGCCGCGCGTCGAGGACTACACGCACATGTGGTGGGCCGAGGGGTTCCCCGGCCATTCGCCGGCAGCGCCGTGGCGACGCTGCATCCAGACGGGCTACTATGCGCTGGTGCTGGACACGGAGACGCTTCGCATCCCGCACCTGGGCCCCGTGCCGCCGCACGTGGGGTATGTCGAAGGCGCACGCGCCGACAACAGCGCCTGGCAGGCGCTGCCGCCAGCCGACCTGACGCTCACCCTCACAGCCGACGGCCAGTCCTACCGCTGCACCGCGGGTGGAAAGTGGTCGCACACCGGTGGCCCGCGCCTGGTCGAGTCGGGGCGGTTCGTGCAGCGTGCCGACGTCACCGGGTTGGAATTCAAGGCGGACGACGGCGCCCGGCTCAATGTCGAGGCGCGCTTCGAAACCGTGGCGTGGCCGGATCGGCTCGCGCTCATCCTCGCCGCGCGCCCCGGCTTGAGGACGATTCCCGCGGGCGAGGCCTGCTTCGGACGCGTCGGGGGCGGCTTCGGGCTGACCGGTGCCAACCACCTGGAGCTACCGCACAGCCCCGCACTCGACCCGGAGGAGTTCACGCTGGAGCTGTGGGCCTTTGTGCCCGAGGACTACCAGCCTTCGTCGCGCACCTTCCCCTGGCTGGTCTGCAAGAACCGACACGAGGAAGCCGACGGCAACTACGGCATCGTCATCCTGAACGGCGTCCCCCAGGCGCGGTTGAACATCGGCGGCGGGCGCACTAATGCCTTCACGACCGACGGCGGACGCCGCTCCGCGCTCAGGGTCGGGGCGTGGAACCATCTCGCGATGAGCTACGACGGGGATGCGCTCCGGCTCTGCGTTAACGGCGAGGGCGCGGGCGAGCGCCAGATCGGCCGCAAGCGTGTACCGGGAAGCGACGGGCTCGCGATCGGTCGGAGACAGGACAACTGCGGAGACGGTTTCCACTTCCGCGGCGTGGTGGACGAGATCCGCCTGTACGATCGTGCGCTGACGACCGCCGAGGTGCGCGGGCACTTCGCTAGGCCGGACGCCGTGCCCACTGCGCCCGCGCCCGTCGGCGCGTGGAGCTTCCGCGCGGACGGCAAGGCGTGCCTGACGATGCCCGGAGAGGAGTGGCGGGACGCCGCGCTGGAGATCCGACTGGCCGCGGCAGGCGCCGAATGGCAGCAGCGTTGGGATCTGCCCCCGGATCAGACCTGGCGGACCAACGCGTGGCGCGAGGTGTCCATCACGCTGTCGCCCGCCGCGCTATCCGCCTCACGCCCCACGTCAGCGGTGAGGCGCTGGCTGGCCGGTCTCAGCCGCGGCACGCCGCGTCACACGGATCCCGCCGCACCGGTGACGGTGCAGGCTGCGGAGCTGCCCGGCGGCGCAGCACGTCCCGTGCACTTCGATGCCGCGCGGGGGTGGCACACGGTCAACCTAGATGGCTGCGAGCCGATCCTGCCGGCGAACGGCAAGGAACGCCAGAACGACGCCGTGGAAAGGGTGAAGCTCGTGCTGGCCAATCCCGCGGACACCGCACAGATCGCCCGGCTCCTCTTCGAGAAGACCGCCGGCGGCATCCGCCAGCGCATCGGCGCTGCCATCACGGGCGTCTCCGCCGTGCTGCGCGACACCGACGGGCAGCCCACGGGCATCCCGGTCCAACTCAGCAAGAACTGGCATAACCGTCCCGATGGCGGGGTGTACGCCGGCCAGTGGTTCCACGGCTTCTCGCAGGTGCGCCTGCCGCCACGCACCACGGTAGAGCTCGAGCTGACCCTCGCCTACGGCCACTGGGGCGGTGTCGCTGCCGCCTCGCACGCGCAGCTCTGCCTCATTGGCTGGGGCAGCAACCAACTCTGGGATCAGAGCGCCCTCGGCTCCTGGGGCGAGAGCATCTGCTACGAACCCGACCAGGCGCAGGCCAGGTGCGGCATACTCGACGTGCGACCGGCGATGGTCCGCTCCATGAACAATAATCTGACCTGGGGCTGGACCCATAATGTCGGTGGCGGCGACTTCTTCCGCCTCTTCGATGCCGCCGGCAAGCGGACCTTCCCCTCCCGTATGCGCACGGCCTATGAGCGGCAGGGCCCCTGCCTGACCGCCGTCACGTACGCGGGACGCACCAGTGCCGCCCTGGAGCACGCGGCCACGGTCAGCCTGGGCCGGACCGACGACCTCGTCCGCGGCGTCTACCGCCTCCGGCTCGACGTGACACAACCGCTCGATTTCTCGCGCTTTGTCATCTTCCAGATCGGGGCCGACACCTACAGCTACACCGGCGAGCGCAAGCTGGCCCTGGGCAACGAAACAGGATTGCTGAACGAGTGGGCCACCCAGTGGGGCGGCGACACCTATCGCACGCAGCCGATCGAAGCCAGGGGACGCATACCCTGGGTTTCCCTCCATGAAGCGGCCCGCCGGACCGATGCGGGCGAGGCGGGCGCCTGGGCGAATCGCGGCGTCGTGATCCGCGCATGGAAAGCCCGCCTCGGAGGCAAGCCGGCAGCGCCGTGGGTAGCCGAGCGCGGCGTCCGGACGCAGGGCACGGACACCTCCACCGTGGACCTGGTCCCGCCGCCGGGCGTAACCCGTCTCGAGGCCGGCGACTTCGTTGAGGCAACCCTCGAGCACATTGTCATGCCGCAGTTCGCCAGGGACTATTTCGGCCCCAACGAACCCCTCCGCACCGCTCTCGGCCAGTGGGAGAACACCTGGCGGATGATCCACCGCGAGGCCGTCGAGAACGATCGCCGCGTTGCGGTCGATCAGGGCGTGCTGCAGCAGCTTTACCCATCGGTCTGCGTCCGCGCAACGAACGGCCGCGTAGCCTGCACCCTCACGGGCGGCCTTGGCTACGTGCCGGTCACATTCACCGGCCTCCCCTCCCCGCGCGGCTATGCGCTGTTTCTGGATGACCAGCGCGTTGACCAGTCCGTTCACGGCAACGACTTCTGGCAGACCGACTACGATCCAGCCGAAGGTCGCTGGAGCCTGACGTTCAACGTCCCAGTCGGCGGCGGCGACCGTCCGCACGCGTTGCGATTGGGACCCTCACCATGAGATTCAACCCAAGCTTGAGCCATGACTAACAACTCCCTGCGCGCAACCGCCATCGTTCGCCTCCTCGCCGTGCTCAGCCTTCTCGCCCCCCTGTGCGCCTGCCTCTCCGCGACTGCCGCCGAGGCCCCGGCTTTTACCGTTGCCGTGGGCTGGACGTTCGACCGCGCGGGCGACCTTGATGGCTGGCAGCCCAACGGGCACCTCGCCGATGTGCGCGTCACGAACGGCGTGCTCACCTGCCGTGCTGTCGGCGCCGACCCGATTCTCGAATTGTGCACGCCCCTGGACATACCGGCCACTCCGCGTCAGCAACTCGAGGTGCGGCTCAAGGCCGACCACCCCGGTCAGGCCGAACTCTTCTGGAGCGGATCCACGACCGGCCGCTACGGCGGTTTCGACCAGGCGAAGACCACGCGCTTCCCCGTGCTCGGCGACGGCCAATGGCACACCTACCGCTGCCTGCCATTCTGGCAGGCCGAGGGCCGTATCGTGCGCCTGCGGTTCGATCTCTACGACGGCGCCGCCTTCGCGTTGGACGCCATCCGGATCATCAACCTCCCCACCGCCCAGCCGGCAGCCGAACCGGGTTTCACCTTCCCGCGCGACGCGACGGCCTGGACGCCGATCGGAGACGTCGCCCTTACGACGTCGTCCAACGGCCTCTGGTTCACCATGGCCGGCCCTGAAGGCTTCGCCCTCGCACCCCCCGTCGCGATCGACGCCGCGGATCACGCCTGCCTCGCGCTCCGCCTTGCCGTGAACCGCGGCTCGCGGGCCACGCTGCTCTTCGCCACCGACCAGGCGCATGGCCCGCAACGCCACGGCTTCCCGATCACCGCGGACGGCCAGCCCCACATCTACAACGTCGACCTCCTGTCGGCCGCCGACTGGCGGGGTCGGATCGTCGCCCTTGGCCTGCAGCCCAGCGACGCCCCGGACGCGACCGCGCGGCTCGAGTGGCTGGCAGCGGGCGACGCGCCAGCCGGACCGCCCGAGCTGCAAGTCTGCGCCTTTCGCGCGCTCGATGCCCTGCCGCGTGCCGGCATCCCGTTCCGTCTGCAGGCACTGCTCGCCAACCGCGGCGGCGTGACCGCCACCAACGTCCAGGCCGCCCTCGTCCTGCCTGACGGCTTGCGCCTGCTCGCCGCCATCCCTCCCGACGCGCGGCTGTCCACGCTCGCCTGGGAGACGCGGGCGGAGCTGAGCTGGACCGTGCAGTCCGACCGCGCCCTGTCCGGTCCGGTCACGCTCACACTCGGCGCAGCCAATGCCCCTCGTGCCGCGGCAGCTACAGCCGTCGCCGTGACGCCCCGCCTGCCGGTCACGCCCGGCGGCTACGTCCCCGAACCGGCGCCCGTGCGCGGACCCTGCGAGGTTGGCGCCTACTACTTCCCGGGCTGGAACACGGTTCAGCGCTGGCAGGTCCTGCGGGAGTTTCCGGAACGCCGTCCCGTGCTCGGCTGGTACCGCGAGGGCGATCCGGAAGTAGCCGACTGGCACATCAAGTGGGCCGTCGAGCACGGCTTCACGTTCTTCGCCTACGACTGGTACTGGTCGCAGGGCGACCGTCAGCTCGAACACGGGCTGCACGATGGCTACTTCAACGCCCGCTACCGGCATCTTCTGAAGTTCTGTCTCCTGTGGGCGAATCACAATCCACCCGGGAGCTCCTGCCAGGCCGACTGCCTCGCCGTCACCCGCCATTGGATTGCCACGTATTTCCGTCGCCCCGAGCACCTGCTGGTTGACGGCAAGCCGGTTGTGATCATCTTTAGTGCCGGCCGGTTCACGGAGGACCTGGGTGTGAACGGCGTCAAGCCCGCGCTTGCCGCGATGCGGGCCGCGTGCGTGGAGGCGGGTCTGGCAGGCCTGCACCTGGTCGCCTGCGTCGGCAGCGTTGGCGAGGCCCGCCAGTGTGCGGCACAGGGCTACGATGCTGTCACCTGCTACAACTGGGCCGGACTCGGCCGCGTGGGCGACGAACTGCAGGCGCCGTACGCCACCCTGATCGAGGGCTACCACCGTCACTGGGAGCAGCTTGCGGCCCTGGCCGGTGTGCGGCTGGACCCGCTGCCGCTCAGCGGCGGGTGGGACAGCCGCCCCTGGCACGGCGACGCCAGCCTGGTGCGTCACGACCGCACCCCGGCGCTCTTCAAGCAGCATCTCGACGCGGCGCGCGCCTTCTGCGCCGCCCACCCCGCGCCGGCGGGGCAGCGTCCCCTCGTCCTCATCGAGGCCTGGAACGAGTGGGGCGAGGGCTCGTACATCGAACCGCACAACGAGTACGGTTTCGCTTACCTGGACGCCGTGAGGGCCAGCTTCACCTCCGCCCCGACGAACCACACGGACCTGACGCCGGCCGACGTCGGGCTCGGCCCCTACGATGTCCCCCCTGCCCCGCCTCCGGCCGTGGCGTGGGATTTCGCCCACGATAACGGGGGCTGGATCCGCACAATGGACCTGGCCGAAGTGACCGTCCGCGAAGGCGCGCTCACCGGGCTGACCACGAATCGCGATCCCGCCTTCTTCTCCCCGGACATGGAAGCGCCCGCGTCACGTTTCAGCGAGGTCGTGCTGCGGCTGCGCCTGACGCCCGCCGACGGCAAGCCCTTCGCCGACGAGGCCCAGCTCTTCTGGCGCACGCGGCGCCAACCCGAGTGCGAGGCCGCCAGTGCGCGATTTGCCGTGCGCGGGGACGGCCAATGGCAGGAGTGCCGTGTGCCCGTCGCAGGCCTGCGCCGCTGGCGCGGTACGCTTACCGGGATGCGGCTGGACCCGTGCTCACGTCCGGCGGTCAGGGTTGAACTGGACAGCATCAGCTTGCAGTGAAAGGCGGTCGGCATGCGGCGCGCAAAAATGCTCTACTGTGTTACGCTCGAAACCACGCGACGGGCGGCGGAGGCGATCGAGGAGGGGCTGGAGGCGACGGGCCGGATGATGCCCGCGTGGCATGACGAGGACCGTGACTACGTCCGCTTCGAGGCGTATTGCACCGCCAGGCGCGCGGCCGACAGCCTCGTGCGGGCGCTCCGCCGCGACATCCCCGCCTGGACCGCCGACACGGCCTGGAGCATCGGGGTGCAGACGCTCCCTGACCGCGACTGGCAGGAGGCGTGGAAAGTGACCTTCCGCACCGAGCGCGTCTCGCCGCGCATCGTCGTCAAGCCCTCCTGGGAGACCTTCAGCGCTCAACCGGGCGATTGCGTCATCGAGCTCGATCCCGGCATGAGCTTCGGTACCGGGCGGCACCCGACGACGCGCGCCTGCCTGCGCTTCCTCGACACCCTGCTCCGGGAGAGCCCCGGCACTTCCTTCCTCGACCTTGGCTGCGGTTCGGGCATTCTCTCCATTGCAGCGGCCGGCCTGGGCGCCGCGCCGGTGCTCGGCCTCGACAACGACCCGGACGCCATCCGCGTGGCGGCCGAAAACGTCGCTGCAAACCGGCTCACCGGCCGGATCGAGCTCGCGGTCGCCGACGTGACCACCTTGCAGCCGCCGGCCCGGTTCGCTATCGTGGCCGCCAATATCCTGGCCGACGTGCTGTGCGCCTGCCACCGCGCGATTGGCGCGGCCGTGGCGCCCGGGGGCTGGCTGCTGCTCGCGGGCATTTTGCACAGCCAGTACGAAACCGTGAGGGCCACGTTCGAAGCGGCTGGTTTCCGACAGGTCGAGCATGTTACCGAGGAGGAGTGGAGCAGCGGCCGATTTCTCAACCAGCGGGGCGAGGCATGAGCACGGACGGGGATGTCGCGCCCTCACCTGCCGACGACGCCCTGCTCCTGCGCCTGTTCGTTGCCATTCCCCTGCCCGCCGCGTTGCAGACCGCACTTGCGGCGACGCAGCGAAAGCTCGCACGCACGCGGGCGCACGTGGCCTGGATCCCGCCGACGAACATCCATCTCTCGCTGGTCTTCCTTGGCGACACCCCGCGCGACCAACTCGACGCGCTGGCCGAGTCGCTGCGCGGGCCGGCCGCCGGCTGCGCGGCGTTCGACTTCACCGTCCGGGGGGTGGGCACGTTCGGCCGACCGGGCTCGCCGCGGGTCATCTGGGCGGGCGTGGACGCGCCGGCGGCCCTGCGGTCGCTGCAGGCCAACATCCAGAGAGCCATCGCCGCCTGCGGCTGCACACTCGACGCGCGCCCGTACACGCCGCATATCACCCTGGGGCGCGTGCGGTCCGGACGCGAGAAGGACGCGCTCGCCGCCGCGCTGAGAGACTGTGCCGGGGCTGTGTTCGGCGCCGCCCGGGCCGAAAGGGTCATCCTCTTCCGCAGCCTGCTGCGCCCCACCGGCGCCGTCTACAGCGAAATGGCGACCGCGCCGCTGGCCGCCGCGCCGGTGGACAGCAGCGGGCCCGCATAGCACGCAGCCATTGCGGTAGATTCATGGGAATCGACCCGCCGTTTTGCCTTGAGATTCCGCCCCCGAACTTCTAGCTTCGGCCTGGGTAATCTGGGGCAGAGGCTTGTGCGCGTCACATCTACTCTTGTCTGTTGCATTGCACATGGCGGGATCCCAAACATGGCAACCATCCAGGCAGAAAGGAACCGTGCCATAGAGATACGCAACCTCGTCGAAACCAGGAACGAGCGATGGCGCCTGGGCGTGATCGGCAGGTCAATCCTAAGCGCTTGTGCTGTGGCGGGGCTCGTGGTCTTACCGGCAGAAGCCGGTGACGGCACATGGGATGGCGGCGGGAGCCAGCCTGTGGGCCAAGCCATTTGGGGAGGCAACAACAACTGGAATCCCAACGGAGCCATCGCGAACGGAACCGGTTACACGGCAACCTTCGGCACAGCCTTCGTCAACGGTTACAGGATTACGGTCAATACTGCCCGCACCATCGGCCACATCGTGTTCAACGATCCGGCGGACGCTAGCGACCTGACGCTGTCGGAGCATGTGAACCTCTATACTCTCACCCTGGATGTGGTCACTGGGACGCCCACGATCAACGTTACCCAAACGAACCGCACGCTCACGATCGAGTCGCGACTCGGGGGCAGCGATGGTTTGGCCAAGATCGGCCCGGGCACCCTCATGCTGGGCAACGCCAACATCTACGCTGGTGCGACCGTGGTAAGCAACGGCACACTGCGGCTCGGCGCGGACAACTCGTTGAACGCGGGCAATAACGTGGTGCTGGCCGTCGGGGCGTTGGACATGGGCGGTTACACGAACCAGGTGGGTACGCTGGAGTTGACCGGCGCGGCCACCCTCGTGCTCGGCTCGGGCAGCCTGAGCTTCGCCGACAGTTCCGCCGTCGCCTGGTCGGGCACGCTGACGCTGACGGGCCAGCTCGTGCAGCGTACGGTGCGCTTCGGTACGAGCGCGAGCGCCCTGACCGGCGCGCAACTGAAGAAGATCACTTACGAAGAGGGCGCACTCGGCCTCGATGCTGACGGCTATCTGGTCGGCGGGTGGCGCGGCACCGTGCTCATTGTCCGCTGAGGGGCGCGGCTGTCCGCGCTGGAAGACGGGGATTACTTCACCACGGATGACGGGGAGGTCCACGGTGGTTTCGCCCATCGCCTCCTGGATGCGGCGGGCCGCATTCAGGTCGCCCGCCCACCGCGCCTTGCCCAGCGCGTATGGTTCGAGTGCTCTTCTGGATCCTGGATTGCGGGAGAGAGGATGGCAGGCTTGTCCACAGTGCGATTTGGGACGTCAAATGTCCCCGCCAAGGCGAGTCAGAGCCGGTCCGCAACCAGCAAGGCCCTGGTGTCGGAGAGTGATGCGACTGCGTTCAGCGGGTCTCCCCGCAGCTTTCTGCATTCGCCGGGGATTGTCGTAGCGCTGTGAGTCTCTCGTCTACTGACTGAACGAGTCTGCGTCTTCAGCTTTACGCCGTCCCGCGGGTTCCGGTATGCTGGCCGGGATGAATCGGTTGCCACACTTCCTGCTCTTGGCCGCCTGCCTGACGGGGGGTAGGGTCGCTGGGCAGACGCTCGCGCCGCGTCCTCTCTTCGTCGGCTCCACGTACGTGGATGCCACGACGAACAACACCACGCTCGCGAACGGCGCAGCTGCGCCGTTGATAGTCTCGGCGACCGGCGCGAACGATCGATGGGTCTTGCGCGGCACGCCCAACAGCGGGGATGGCGCTTCCTACGCAAACGGCGGATCTGTTTACCAGGCGATTGACGCCAGCGGGGGAGACAATCCGCCCGAGCTGGTGACGACCATCACGACCGACGACGGACTGGTCGCGGAGCGGGCGTATGAAGTGTTCGTTTACTTCTGGGACACATCCAACGCGGGTCAGGACTGGCGAATCCGCGCGGGCCTCTCGCCCAATCCCGGCGGCAATGTCCTGTTCCGCGCCAGCGATGCGGGCGGCGTGGCGGTCCGGGCGGCGAGCAGCAACGATTTCGACCAGCCGGTTCCGCTGGTCTACGAGAGCCCGCGGACCCTTTACCAGGCGACGCTGGGCACGGCGACAGCCACCGGTGGGAAGATCCGCGTCTACGTGGATGACCAGCCGAATACCAGCGGGAACTATCGCACCTGGTATGACGGCGTCGGGTTCCGGCCGGCCAGCGCCCCGCCCGATAGAACCGGCAAGCCCAACGTACTGCTGATCTGCGTGGACGACCTGCGGCCGGAAACCCGGGCTTACGGGGTTCCCCACATGGTCACTCCCAACATGGACCGGCTGGCGTCGGAAGGACGGCTCTTCCGAAATCACTTCTGCCAGGCCCCGACGTGCGGGTCTTCGCGCTTTGCCATGCTGACCGGCCAGCGCTACACGGCAACCGATTCCGGGTCGAGCAACAACGAGGTCATGTGGGCGCGAAAGCCGGCCGCTCCGACCACGGAGGCGTGGAACGTCGTGGATCTGTTCCGGCGCAACGGCTACCGGACGGTGATGACGGGCAAGGTGAGCCACTCGCCCGACGGCTATCACTATGCCTATGAGGATGCGACGATTCCCGTCAGCGCCGCCAACGAGGAAGTGCCGTTCTCCTGGGACGAGATCTTCATTCCGCCGGCTTTCGTCAGCAAATGGGGCACGGGCTGGAAGGCCTTCTTCGGGTACGCCGACGGCGGCACGCGCGTGCCGGGCGTCAGCCCACCGATGGAGATGGGCGACGCCGGCGCGGTACCCGCGCCGGTTTATCCGGATATTGCCATCGCGGACGGCGCAATCGAAAAGCTCCGCGAACTGCGGACCAGTCGCTTCTTCCTGGCTGTCGGCTTCTACAAGCCGCACCTCCCGTTCGCCGCGCCGCGCGATTACTACGACCTGTACGACGCACGGACCCTGCCGCTGTCCCCGAATCCTGAGCCATCCGTCGGCGCGTCCGCCCGAACCCAGACGCAGAGCGGCGAGCCGATCAACAACTACGGCCACGGCACTCAGCCGTCGAACTGGGACGATCTCGTCAATACGTCGTACCATGCGGAACTGCGCAGGGCCTACTCCGCGTGTGTGAGTTTCGTGGACGCCCAAGTGGGACGCGTCCTCGACGAAGTGGACCGGCTGGGGTTGAATACCAACACCATGGTCGTGCTGTGGGGCGATCACGGGTGGCACCTCGGGGATCACAACCTGTGGGGCAAGCACACAAAGTACGAGCGCGCCGTCCGTTCCGCCCTGATCATCCGGACGCCGGACATGCGGTTCCCCGGTTACGCGACCGACGCCCTGGTTGAATCCGTGGACCTCTACCCGACGTTCGCGGAGCTGTGCGGCCTGACCAATCCGCCGCCGCCCGCCGCGCTGGCCGGCGTCAGTCTCGCACCGATCCTGACTGACCCCCGGCATCCCGGCAAGGATGAGGCGATTACGTGCTGGGCCCCGGCGTCCTCGCTGCGAACCGACCGCCACCGCTTGATCTACTACCACGACAACGGCGTGGCGGAACTCTTCGACCACGCCTCGGACCCGTGGGAAATGACCAACGTCGCGCAACGCGCCGGGAATGAGACCGTCGTGTCGAATCTGGTTGCTGCATCGCTGCGCAACACTCCGGCCCTGCGGGCCGCTCCCAATCACTACCAGGACTGGGTTGCCGGCCAGTTCTCGCCGTCCGATCAGGCTGTCAGCAACGTGGTGGGGAGGCTGCGGGATCCCGACGGCGACGGCAGGCCGAACGTGGAAGAGTACTACCACGGCTCCTGTCCGACTTCGTTCACGACCGTCGTCGGGTTGGAACCTGTCTTTCCGCTGGTGGAGGGGCAGAGGTACTTCGGGGTTCGGTTCGCGCGCAACATGGACGCGACCGATCTCCGCTCCGGCGTGCGGACCTGCAGTTCGCTCAGCGCGCCACTGTGGGACTTCTCGGCGGCGGACGATCCGCGTTACCGCGTAAGCCGGGCCGTCACCGGCAAGGTGGAGATCATCACCATTCGGGACGTCCGTCCCATGGCCGGCCAAGCCAGCCGGTTCGCGCGGCTCGAGCTGAATTGGGAAGAATAGAGACGCATCGATTCCGAGTAACTGTTGAGCGCTTGCGGCAGATCGGGAAACTGCTGACCGCAGAGACACCGCCATCCACTATCCCGCACCCCGTGTCACTGGATGCGGCGCGAGATCTCTTCCTTGTCCGCTTCGTTCAGGCGGGACTCGAGCACCAGGGAACGGATGACGGGGAGGTCGACGGTGGTTTCGCCGATGGCCTCCTGGATGCGGCGGGCCGCATTCAGGTCGCCCGCCCGCCGCGCCTTGCCGAGCGCGTAGCCGGCCAGCGTCCGGTCATGCACGAAGCCTTTTTGCAGGCCGTCGATCCAGTCGGCCCGCGCGTCGTCCACCTCCTGTGCGCGCCGCAGGGCGATATTGCTGAGCGCGTAAGCCTGTTGCGGCTCGTCAGGGAGGCTGCGGGCCCACTGCTCGGCCTGCTCCGGCGCCCGCACGCCCCAGTTCCCGGCGAGCTGTTTGATGGCCGCCGCCCGCTGCGCTTCGTCCGCCAACTTGCCGACCCACGCGGCGGCGGCCTGCGGCTCGGACGTAGACCAGGCATTGATGATGCGGCCGATGGACTCCGTTGAGGTCAGCTTCTCGTCCGGGTAGAGATCGATGAGGCGGGCGGCCTTCGCGGGGTCGCGGAAGGTGAGCCGATCCACGGTCTCCCGCAGCACGGGCCCGAGGGCGCCTTCGTCGCGCAGGTTCTGGTTGGCCCACGCGACGGTGGCATCGAAGTCCTGGGTGACCCAGCGGCCCATGATCGAGCCGAGCACGGCCTCGCGATACGAGCCGGTCTCCAGGAAACTCATGGCGTGCTTGCCGGCGGCGCCGGGTTCCGCCTCGGCCCACGTGTAATACATGCCCTGCAGCGTGTGCCGCTGGAGTTCCGCGGGAAGCTGCTTGACGCTGTCGAAAGCCGCGGCCGGATTCTTCCGCGCCCAGCTCGTATAGGCGGCAGAGACGGCGGTCTGGCGGTACTGCTCGGGCAGCTCGCCCGCGTACTGGAGCGCCGCCTCCGCGTTCATGGTCGCCCACCCCTTCACGGCGCCGATCAGGGCGCTGCGGTAGATCATCTCACCGTAGAACCCCGTCCGCCCCCCGCGGTGGGCCTCGAAATAGGTGTCCTTGAGTTTTCCGGCCACCGCCAGCGCCTCGCGCGCGTCGGTTTCGGCGCCCCCTTCGAAGACGCCCATCAGCAGCGCGTTCAGGACTTCGCGGTCGTCGAACTTCAGCGCCAGTTCCACGGCGCCCTTGAAGTCTTTCAGGCCAAGCTCGCGGCCGCGCTCCTGCAGCAGGCGGTTCACGTCGTCGCGCGTGCCCTTCTCGCGGATGGACTTGATCCAGGCGGCCAGATCGGCTTCGGGCGAACCGCCCTGTATGGCGGGCCGGGCCGGAGGCGTGGCCGCCGCGGCTGTCGCGGGCACGGCTGCTGCCGCGGGGCGAACCGCAGGCAGAGGCGCCGCCGGCTGAGCGGCAACCGCCGCCGTGTTCGTTGCAGCCGCTTTCACAACCGCCGGGCGGGTCACAGGCGGCGGGGCCTCGGACTCCGGCGCGGACTGAAACAGGTAGACACCCAGGCTCACCACCACCACAACGGCCAGCGCCACCAGGATGATCAGCCCCCGAACGAACGTCTTGTCATGTCCCGTGCTCATTTCTCCACAATGCGGACCCCGGGCCCGGGAGTCAAGCCGAACCGTTGGGCGCTTGACAAGCGGGGGGGGCGGCGGTGAGACTCACGCCCGGTTGCATCGGAGGCGCGAACCGACAAGACGGGAGATTCGCATGGAAGGAGGAGGCTGGTTGGCGGGCTTGCGGCGCGTGGCGCTGCGGCGTCCCGCCTGGCAACGGTGGGCTGCGTGCCTGGCGTGCACGGCGGGCATCACCGTGCTCTCGCTTCTGCCCGGCCGCGACGTGCCCTTCCCGCCGCTGATCCCGAACGGGGACAAGCTGGGCCATCTTATCGCCTACGGCGTGTACGCCGCCCTGCTGGTCTGGGCGCTGCCCGTGCGGCCCTCCTCGCGGGTTCTGTTCGTGGCGGGCATCGTGGTGTACTGCGCCCTCTACGGTCTCGCCATGGAGGCGCTGCAGGCGACCCTGCAGCCGGGCGACCGGGTCTGTTCGCTGGCCGATGCGGTCGCCAACACAACCGGGGCGCTGCTTTGCGGGCCCGCGGCTCTGGCCGCGGGCTTCACCGGGTCGCCGGGTTCACGAGGGCATCGGGAGGGCACACATGAGACTGTTCGTACCGGGTAGAATCTGCCTCTTTGGCGAGCATAGCGACTGGGCCGGCGGCTATCGGCGCATCAATGCCGACATTCGCGAAGGCCAGGCCATCATCTGCGGCACGAACCAGGGCGTACACGCGGAGGTGAAGCCCCACCCCTCCAAGTTCATCGTCCGCACCACGCTTGAGGACGGCACGCCCATCGGTCCCTGCGAGCTGCCGATGCAGCAGAGCGCGCTGCTGCAGGCCGCGCAGGAGGGCGGCTTCTTCAGCTATGCGGCGGGCGTGGCCTACCAGGTGATGACCCACTACCGCGTCCGCGGGATGGAGGTCAACAACGACCACACCGACCTGCCCGTGAAGAAGGGGCTCTCCTCCAGCGCGGCGATTTGCGTGCTGGTCGCCCGCGCCTTCAACCGGCTCTACGACCTCAAGCTCACGGTGCGCGGTGAAATGGAACTGGCGTACCTGGGCGAGATCACGACACCGTCGCGCTGTGGCCGCCTTGACCAGGGCTGCGCCTACGGCAGCCAGCCCATCCTGATGACGTTCGACGGCGATCGCATGGATGTGCGCGAGGTTTCGGTCGGACAGGACCTGCACTTCGTCATCGTGGACCTCAGGGCTGGCAAGGACACCCGCGAGATTCTGAACAGCCTCAATCACTGCTACCCGTTCGCGGAGACCCCCGTCCAGCGCGGCGTGCAGGAGTACCTGGGTCCCATCAACGCCGACATCGTCGCGGAGGCCGCCGCGGCCATTCGCCGGGGCGATCCGGCGCGCGTGGGTGCGCTGATGACCGAGGCGCAGGCGGCTTTCGACCGCCACCTGCAGCCCGCCTGCCCGGCGCAGCTGACCGCGCCCGCGCTACACACGGTGCTGGCCTATCCGGCCTTGCAGCCCTACGTGTACGGCGGCAAGGGCGTGGGCTCCCAGGGCGACGGCTGCGCGCAGTTCGTGGCCCGCGACGCAGCCGCGCAGGACCGTGTCGTAGCCCTGCTCGAAGGCGAGCTGGGGTTGTCGTGCCTGAAGCTCACGCTCCAGGCCCCGCTGCGCGTGCGCAAAGCCGTCATACCCGCGGCGGGGTTCGGCACCCGGCTCTTCCCGGCGACGAAGGCAGTCAAGAAGGAGCTGTTCCCCATCGTGGACCGCGACGGACGCGCCAAGCCCGTGATCCTCGCCATCGTCGAGGAGGCCCTCAGCGCCGGGGTCGAGGAGATCTGCATCCTGGTGCAGAGCCGCGACCTGGAGCTCTTTCAGGAGATCTTCTGTGTGCCCCCTCCTATCGAGAACTTCAACCGGCTTTCGCGCGAGAACCAGGACTACTGCCGGTACCTGATGGATATCGGGCAGCGCATCACCTTCCTCGCGCAGGACAGCCAGGAGGGTTTCGGGCACGCGGTCTATTGCGCCCGCGAATGGGTGGGGGACGAGCCGTTCCTGCTGATGCTCGGCGATCATCTTTATCGTTCGAGCACCGACGTCTCCTGCGCCCGGCAGCTCGTGAACGCGTACGCCCAGCGCGGCCGGAGCGTCATCGGCCTGCAGGCCACCCCCGGCGCCGAGGTCCACCACTTCGGCTGCGCCGCCGGCCGCTGGGAGACCCCCGGCCGCCTGCTCGCCGTCACGGAGCTGACCGAGAAGCCGAACCTCGAGTACGCCAGGGCAAACCTGCAGGTGGACGGCCTGGAGCCGGACAGCTTCCTGACGGTCTTCGGCCAGTATGTCCTCGCGCCCAGGCTCTTCGACTACCTGGGGGAGAACATTCGCCGCAACGTCAGGGAGGCCGGGGAGTTTCAGCTGACCTCCTGCCTCGACCGGCTGCGCCGCGAGGAGGGCTGCTTCGGTCTAGTGACGCAGGGCCGGCGGTTTGATATTGGCAATCCTGACGCGTACTGCCATACTCTCACAGCTTTTCGGGGCCCATAAGCACCAGAATCCGAGCGGAGGGAACAAGCGGCCGCCCCAGTTGCGGCGCGCGTGATAGCCATGGCAGTTTTGCGGATCATGTCCGTGGTGGGCGCGCGCCCCAACTTCATGAAGATCGCCCCGTTCGCGGCGGCCATCGACGCGTGGAACCGTGCCGATGCCGCGCGCCCGATCGAGCATTTCCTCGTCCACACCGGACAGCACTACGACAAGGACATGTCGGCCTCGTTCTTCCAGCTCCTCAACATCCCCGAACCGAACGTGGACCTGGGGGTTGGCTCCGGGACGCATGCCGAGCAGGTCGGCCGCACGATGATCGCCCTCGAGCAGGTCATGCAGCGGTGGCGGCCGGACTGGCTCGTGGTGGTGGGCGACGTGAACGCCACGTGCGCCGGCGCCATCGTCGCGAAGAAGGAGCACGTCAAGCTCGCCCACATCGAGGCCGGGCTGCGCAGCTTCGACATGGCCATGCCCGAGGAGATCAACCGCCTGGTCACGGACCGCCTGTCCGACCTGCTGCTGACGCCCGACGCCATCTCCGACGCGAACCTGCGCGCGGAGGGGGTGACCGAGGCGCGCATCCGCTGCGTCGGCAACGTGATGATCGACACGCTCGACCGCAACCGCCCGGCGGCTGCCGCGCTGGATCTCGACAGCGTCCTGACCGCGCGCCGCATTGCGGACGGCGCCACCCACCCGCCCGTGCAGCTTGCCGGCCGCGACTTCGCCGTGCTGACGCTGCACCGCCCCTCGAACGTGGACCATGCCACGATCCTGGGCCCCATCGTGGAGTTCCTGATCGAGGAAGTGTGCGCCGTCATGCCCCTCGTGTGGTCTATCCATCCCCGGACACGGAAGCAGCTGCAGCAGTTCGGTCTCTGGACGCGCATCCTGCGCACGCCCGCCATCGTGCTCGTGGAGCCCCTGACGTATCACGAGATGCTCAAGGCCAACCTCGACGCGCGCATCCTGCTGACCGACAGCGGCGGCCTGCAGGAAGAGTGCTGCGTCCTCGGCACCCCGTGCGTCACGCTCCGGCGCAACACGGAGCGGCCGGTCACGCTGTGGGAGCAGGGCGGCTTGTCGCAACTGGTCGGCAACGATGTCGCCACGATCCGCCAGGGTTTTCACGCCATGCGCGGGGTGCCCAAGCGGGAGCACCGTCCCCCGCTGTGGGACGGTCACGCCGCGGAACGTATCGTCGAGGCGCTGGTGCAGGCCAGCGTATAACCGGGCGACCGGCGCCGGTCGCCACATTGCAGATGGAGGAAGCGATGAACATGAGGGTCGAATTGCTGGATCGAATCGAGAAGCGCGAAGCCGTGGTCGGCATCCTGGGCCTCGGGTACGTCGGCCTGCCCCTGCTGATCGAGTTTGCCAAGGCCGGCTTCCCCTGCATCGGTTTCGACATCGATGACCGCAAGGTGGGGAAGCTGAAGCGGGGCGAGACGTACATCAAGCACATCCCCGCCAAGACCATTGCGGAGGTGTTCAAGGCCCGCGCGCGCGTCAAGGCCACCACCGATTTCTCACTCGTCGGGAAGTGCGACGCCCTGATCATCTGCGTCCCCACCCCGCTGACCAAGCACCGCGACCCGGACCTCTCCTTCATCGAGAGCACGGCGCGCAGCATGGGGCCCTACGTGCGCAAGGGCCAGCTGGTCTCGCTCGAATCCACGACGTACCCGGGCACGACCGACGAGGTGATGGCGCCGATCATAGAGGAGCTGAGCGGGCTCAAAGCCGGCCGCGACTTCTTCGTCTGCTTCTCGCCCGAGCGCGAGGATCCGAACAACAAACAGTACTCGACCGCCACGATTCCGAAGGTCGTGGGCGGCATGACGCCGGACTGCCTCGCCGTGGCGCAGGCGCTTTACAGCGCCGTGATCTGCCGGACCGTGCCCGTGTCGAACTGCAGCACGGCGGAGGCCGTGAAGCTCGTCGAGAATATCTTCCGCTGCATCAACATCGCGCTCGTCAACGAGCTGAAGATCGTCTTCACGGAGATGGGCATCGACGTCTGGGAGGTCATCAACGCCGCCAGCACGAAGCCGTTCGGGTTCATGCCCTTCTACCCCGGCCCCGGCCTGGGCGGCCACTGCATCCCGATCGACCCCTTCTACCTGACGTGGAAGGCGAAGGAGTTCGGCATGCCGACGAAGTTCATCGAACTGGCCGGCGAAATCAACACGGGCATGCCGCGCTACGTCGTGCAGCGCACGCTGCTGGCGCTGAACGATCGCGGGTTGTCGCTGAAGGGCGCCAGGCTGCTGCTCGTCGGGCTGGCCTACAAGAAGAACGTGGACGACGATCGCGAGAGCCCGACGTACGAGCTCTGGAAGGAGTTCGAAGCGCTGGGCGCGAAGGTGGACTACTACGACCCCTACTGCCCGGTGGTGAACCCGACGCGTGAACACCCCCAGTATGCCGGCATCAAGAGCCGCGACTGGAACAAGCTGAAGCAGGGCAAGTACGACGTGGCCGTGATCTCGACCGCCCACGACAACGTGGACCACGACGCCTTGCGCAAGTGGGTCAAGCTGGTCGTGGATGCGCGCGGCGCCTGCAAACCGGCCCGCAACGTCGTGCGGGCCTGACGACGACCCGTTGCGGTACAAGGAGGCAGCGTGAGGATTCTGGTTACGGGGACGGCGGGCTTCATCGGCTTCCATACGGCCAACGCCTTGTTGGCTGCCGGTCACGAAGTGGTGGGGGTTGACAATCTCAACCCCTACTACAGCGTTCAGCTCAAGCGCGACCGTCTCTCTCAACTCGTCAGCCGGGCGGGTTACACGGCGGTGGAGATGGACGTGTGCGACCGCGACGGGCTGGCACGCCTTTTCGAACGGCACGCGTTCGAGCGCGTTTGCCACCTCGCCGCGCAGGCCGGGGTGCGCTACTCGCTGACCCACCCCTTCACCTACGAGAAGGCCAACCTCGAAGGCTTCCTCAACATCCTCGAGTGTTGCCGCCACGCCGGCTGCCCGCGCCTTGTCTACGCCTCCAGTTCGAGCGTCTACGGCGGCAACACGAAGCTGCCGTTCAGCGAGGACGACCCGGTGGATACCCCCGTCAGCCTCTACGCGGCGACGAAGAAGGCCAACGAACTCATGGCGCACACGTACAGCCACCTCTTCGGCCTCCAGACCGTGGGACTGCGCTTCTTCACCGTCTACGGCTCCTGGGGCCGGCCCGACATGGCCATGTGGCTGTTCACGGAGGCGATGCTGGCCGGGCGGCCCATCCAGGTCTTCAACCACGGAGACATGCGGCGGGATTTCACCTTCGTGGCCGACATCGTTGCCGGCGTGCTGGCGGCGCTGTTCGCGCCCGACCTCGCCCGCTACGAGATCTTCAACCTCGGCAACCACCGGTCCGAGAACCTCATGGACATGATCCGCACCATCGCCGGCTGCCTGGGCGTGGAACCGCAGATGGAACTGCTGCCCATGCAGCCGGGCGATGTGCCGGCGACCTACGCCGACATCGGGCGCGCGCGCAGCAAGCTTGGCTACGAACCCACCACGCCGATCGCGGACGGCATTCCACGCTTCGTGGCCTGGTACCGCGCCTATCACGGCCTGACCTGATGCGGCAGCGGACCGGACAGAGAGGTTGCTCACTATGGCAAAACGCGCGCTCATCACCGGAGTCACCGGCCAGGACGGCTCCTATCTCGCGGAACTCCTGCTGGAGAAAGGCTACGAGGTGCATGGCCTGATCCGGCGCGCCAGCTCCTTCAACACGGCGCGCATCGAGCACCTCTACCACGACCAGCATGAGCGGGGCATCCGGTTCCTGCTGCACTACGGCGACATGACCGATTCGAGCAACCTCAACCGCTTGATCGAATCCATCCAGCCGGAGGAGATCTACAACCTCGCCGCGCAGTCGCACGTGAAGGTCTCCTTCGAGGTGCCGGAGTACACCGCCGAGACCGATGCGATCGGCACGCTGCGCATCCTCGACGCGATCCGCGAGACCGGCCTCGCCTGCCGCTTCTACCAGGCCTCCACCTCCGAGCTGTACGGCAAGGTGCACGAGGTGCCGCAGCGGGAGACGCCCCCCTTCCATCCCCGCTCGCCGTATGCCGTGGCCAAGCTCTACGCGTACTGGATCACCGTGAACTACCGCGAGGCCTACGGCTTGCACGCGAGCAACGGCATCCTCTTCAACCACGAGTCGCCGCGACGCGGCGAAACGTTCGTTACGCGCAAGGTCACGCGCGCCGCGGTCCGGATCAAGGCCGGCACCCAGGACTGCCTGTACATGGGGAACCTCGATGCGCAGCGCGACTGGGGTTTTGCGCCCGATTACGTGCGCGGCATGTGGATGATGCTGCAGATGCCGACACCCGACGACTACGTCCTCGCCACCGGCGAAACGCACACGGTGCGCGCCTTTATCGCGCGGGCCTTCGAGCTCCTCGACATGCCGCTGGCGTGGTCGGGCGCAGCGGAGAGCGAGACCGGCACAGACACCCGGACCGGACGCATCGTGGTGCGCGTGGACCCCCGCTACTACCGCCCGGCCGAGGTCGACCTCCTGCACGGCGACCCCACGAAGGCGCGCACGCAGCTCGGCTGGACGCCCTCCGTCACCTTCGAGGAGCTGGTCCGGGTCATGCTCGCCCACGACGCACGCGACATCGGCCTGGCCGTGCCCGGGCTGTCCTGAGCGTCAACTGCCGGCGAGCAGCCCGCAGTGCCGCAGCAGCGCGTCCGGGCGCGCGTCGCGGCCGCGGAACCGCCTGAAGACCTCGCGCGGATGCGCCCCGCCCCCGAGCGCCAGCAGCGTGTCGCGGTACCGTTGTCCGGTGGCCGCCAGCGCGTGCGGATCGTCCAGCCCCGCCTCCTCGAACGCCGCAAAGGCGTCGGACGCCAGGACCTCCGACCACTTGTAGCTGTAGTAGCCGGCCGCATAGCCGCCCGCGAAGATGTGCGAGAAGGCGCATAGGAAGCGGTCCTCCGGTAGGGGGCGCAGGATCGTCGCCACCTCGGCCACGCGACGCTGCACGTCCTCCAGGGACTCGTGCGCGCCGGGTCGGTAACGGTGATGCAGCTCGATGTCCAGCATCGACTGGTACACCTGGCGCAACATCTGCCACCCGCCCTGGAACGTGCGCGCGGCGAGCACCCGCGCCAGGAGCTCGTCGGGGAGCGGCAGCCCCGTGGTCACGTGAGCCGTCAGGCCCTGCAGGGTCGGCCCGTGGTAGAGCCAGTTCTCCATAAACTGGCTCGCGATCTCCACCGCGTCCCACTCGACGTTGCGGATGCCCGACGCCCCTGCCTCATCCACGGTCGTCAGCATGTGCTGCAGACCATGGCCGAATTCGTGAAAGAGGGTTTGCACCTCGCGAAAGGTCAGCAGCGACGGCTGCCCGCCCACCGGTGGCATCTGGTTGCAGACGAGGTATGCCGCGGGCAGGGCCAGCGTGCCGTCCGCGAGGCGCATGCGCGGGAGCGCCGGATTCATCCAGGCCCCGCCCTGCTTGCTGGCCGGTCGGCTATAGGGGTCCAGGTAGAACGCGGCCAGAGGGCGGCCCTGCAGATCCTGCACGCGGTAGAACCGCACGTCGGGATGCCACACCGGCGCCTCGCCGTCCGCCGGCGCCACCACGACGCCGAAGAGACGACGCGTGAGCGCGAAAAGCCCTTCCAACACGCGGGGGAACGCAAAATAGGGCCGCAGGTCCTCGGCGTTGAAGGCGAACCGCTGTTCCCGCAGCCGCTCCGACCAGAACGCCACATCCCAGTGCCGCACGTCGCCGTCAGCCGGAGCAGCACCCTCCGCTGCCGCCACCAAAGCGGCGAAGTCACGACGGGCGGGATTCCAGGCGGCATCGCGCAGCTGCCGCAACAACGTGTCCACCGTCGCCACGTCGGGCGCCATCTTATCGACCAGGCTCACCTCCGCGTACGTGCGGTACCCCAGCAGGCGCGCCAGCTCGCCGCGCAGCTCGAGAATGCGGTCCAGCAGCGGGGCGTTATCGTAGGGTTCGGCGGCAGCGCGGGTGATTTGGGCGCGATAGAGCCGTTCGCGGAGCTCGCGCCGCCTGCTGTAAGCCATGAACGGCCCGAAAACGGCAAAGTCAAGCGTGATGCGCCACGGGCCAGCTTCGGCCGTGGCGCCGGCATCGCCGGCCGCACGCGCGGCCTGCGCCGTGACGCTCAGCAGCGAGGCGGGGAGGCCCTCCACGTCGGCGGGGTCCACGAGGCGCAGGGCAAAGGCCTTGGTGGCATCGAGCACGTGGTTACTGAAGGTCGTTCCCAACTCCGCCAGCTCGCACCTGATGGCGTTGAACCGGGTGCGCGCGTCAGGCGCCAGGCCGACGCCGGCAAGCCGGGCCGCGCGAATTGCGGCCTCGACAATGCGGCGGCGGACAGGGCTCAGAGCGGCCCACTCCGGTCCGTCGCGCAGGGCTTCGTACGCGGCCAGCAGGGGCCGGCTCTGTCCCAGGCGCAGTCCGAAGGCCACGACCTCCGGCTGCACGGCGTCGTGTGCCTCGCGCCAGGCGGGGCTGTTCAACACGCCCAGATGGTGCGCCACGAGGTTCCACGCGTAATCGAGCGGGGCCTCCAGCGCCGCCAGGGGGGCCATGAGCCCGTCCCACGTCGGCATCGCCTGCCGCTCCAAAGCCTCCAGCCCTGCGGCAGCTGTCGTCAGCGCCGCCCGCACCGCCGGCACCGCCCCCTCGGGGGTCAGCGCCGGAAAATCCGGGAGCTTGCCCACGCTCAGAAAAGGATTGTCGCCGAGACCCTGCAGCTCCGTACCCATGCCAGCCTCCCTCATGCGCCCGCTTCGGCAGGCGTTGCCACCCTGTGCCTCCGACACTGACACCACTCGAGGGGATCCGCTCCGTCGCTCACGAGCCCGCGTAACCCTGCCAGAGTGCGGCAGCTTGCGCGGGTGAGAGGGTTGCCGGTGCGACAAGGACGCGATAGCGCAGGCGCAGCGTGCCGCGCGCCGGTACCGTCAGCGGCGCGTGGAACACAACCCCCTGCCCCAGCAAATGGTACTTGCTGTTGACACCCGTGCGCGCGAACCAGGCGGTGGGGTGTCCCGGATTGCCGGGATGGTCCAGCATCAGCACCGTGGCGCCACCCGCGCCCGCAGCCGGCGCAAAGCCCGCCATGGCCCAGGGTGCGCGGGTGCCACAGACCTCGGCCCCCTCCGTGCCGTCGGCCGACCGCAAGGCCGGCGGGGGCGCGGCAGGGAACCGCCACGTCAGGCCGGCGTAACCGCCCGACGTCCACAGCTTGCCGGCCTTATCGCGCCCCGGCGGGGTGCGGTCAATGACCACCGCCTCGTCGCCGGCGGTGAAGGTCGTGTCCCAGTCCATCGTGTACAGCCCGTTCGTGCCCGTCGCGATGCTTACCGTGCGGGCCTCGGTCATAACCTCCCGCGGACCGACGGCGTACCGCAACGCGAATGTCGCGGTCGCGCCACGGTCGGCGTTGGTCGTCACGCCGCACGTTACGACGCGCGTCGTGCCGTTCGAGGGCTCCCAGAAGTTAGCTTTGTTGAGGAACTTCCAGGAGAACCACAATCCCAGGTGCCAGCGGTGGTCGGCCGGACGGAAGTCCGTCAACGTCCGCCAGTCGCCGGCCGCGCACAACGGGTGGAAATAGGGTTTTCCTTCCGGGCTGCCCAGATTCAGCCGCCAAAGCGTGTGGCCATCGAAACGCATTTCCACGCTCTCGTTCGCCGTAACCGTCAGCTCGCGCCGTTCCGCACTCTGCACGGCCGACACAATCAACAGCGACACCCAGACTGCAACTCCCGCCATTCGTCGCATGTGCTGCTCCTCCCTGCTTATTTTACGGGCCGACCCGCACCTGAAACACGTCCGGACTGCACTCGACCACCACCGCGCCGTCCCCTGCCACAACGGCCGGTGCTGTCCGGAGCGTCTTCCCATACGCGCTGAGGCAGACGAGTTGCACGGGCTTCGGCAGCTTCCACGGCAGCCTCGCCCACGCCACGCGTGCCACGAATGGAGCACCCGCTCGGCCGCCCGGCAGCGGCGTCACCAGCAGCGCCTCGCCCTTGTGCTCGATGCGGCAGCCATCAGCGGTCGCGATCGCCCCGAAGTCCACGACCCGCTCGGCCGGGTTGGCACGGGCCAGCACCGGGTCGGGTGCCTGCGGCGGCTTCGACCACAGTGGCGCCGCCCCGTCAGCCGGCCATTGCACGCGACCGTGGCGCCAGCGTCGGTCCCCGTCCTGCTCTCCCGCTATGGCCAAGCGCTGACCCGAAGTCGGTTGAAACACGCCACCCCGCAATTCCACGTCCAGCCCGCTGACCGAACCCTCCGGCAGCGTGCCGCTGAACGGTGTCGTGAACGTTCCCCGCTGTTCGCGATCGAAGCCCTCCTGCTGCACCCAGCCCTGGAAAAGGATCTCCCCCTCCGCGTCGCAGAAGTGCAGAAAGGGCCGCCAGCCGGCCGGGATCGGGGTCTCCGCACGCCACGTCAGCATCCCGCTGAAGGCCCGGCCCTCCCCGCGAAAGGCCGTAACCTCGCACCAAACGCTGGCACGGTCCCCCGCCAGGCGGCGGCCATTCACGTAAAGCCGCCCAGGCGTTGCGCTGCGCTCGACAATCAAACCATCGGTTCGCGCAAGGGACGCCTCCACGGCCGCCGCGCCGCGGCGCGCCGCCGGCACGAGCGCGTGGAAGCCGAACGGCGGCAGCACGCAGCCCGCCACGGCCCAATCCGACGTGCCCCTATTCACATGCACGACGGCCCCGTTCGACCAGGACACGCGCTGGCGGTGCAGGTCGTCCCCGACGTACTCCACGGACGCGATCCGCTGCCCCGCCAGGGCCCGGCCGAGGTCGGCGAGCAGCCAGTACTTGCGGACCACGTCACGGCCGAACGCCTGCGGCGCCATCGCCGGGTGACCGCTGAGGACCTCCGTGCAGATGTAATCGTCGCTGAAGATGCCGTGCAGCGCGCGCGGCAGACCGCCCTCGTACCGGTCTGAGTACCCCGCCCCGTGCAGCACAAAGACGTCGTGGTACGCCGCATCGAGCCAGGGCGTGCGCTCCGCGTCTCCGTGCGGGATATTCCAGACGCACCAAGACCGCCGGCCGTCCCCCCCGGGGGCGCCCACGCGGAGCATGTTCGCCTGTCCCCCGTCCAGCCAGCCCACGAGCCGGTCGTGGCCGCTTTCCGAGATCTGCGGCGCGCCGCCAAGCATGTCGCGAATCCAGGCAAACTGCTTCCCCCAGATCTCCGCCGTTACCGGGCGCGGCACGAAGCGGCCGTCCGCGGTCCAGTAGTCGTACGGGGCGATGCTCGACCACACGTCGATGAAATAGCCGGTGGGCGCCAGGCCCTTGCGGATGAGGGCGAGGTTGCGGCGTACGAACGGCTCGACGGCGTCGGCACGGAACCGGTACGACTGCGCGTCACGACCCTCGTTCAGCCACGCCCGCACGGGCCGCCCTGAGGCATCGAACGCCACGTGTCGCTCGTAGGAAAAGTCGTCGGCGTCGGGGTAGATGTCGATGTAGTTGTCGTGCGGCGCGAACAGCACGCCCGCGTCGCGGCAGGTGTCGGCCAGTTCGCGCAGTTCCGCCGCGGTGCCGCGCTCGGGCTGCGGCGGCCAGATATCCGGCAGCCGGTAGTCGTAGCCCCAGCGCTGCCAGTTGTGAAATACCACCGCCGCATCGGTCAGCCCATAGCGAAACGCCGATTTCAGTTCCGCAGCCGTCTTGCCGTAGTCTCCGCCCCATAGATCGAACACAAAGCGCCCCGCCAGGCGCTTCACGCCGCCCGCCGGGCGGGCATCGCCGCCCGCCCGCCAGGTGGAAAGCGCCGTCCACACGTCGGGCGCGGGCACGCACGAGAGCGTCTGGGACCCCGGTGTGTGCAGCGCGTAGTGGCGGGCGCCCGGGTCCACACGCAGCGTGTCCGGGGTGGCGTTCACAGCCAGTACAACCGACACTCCCGGAAAATCCAAACCCACGAACGAGCTGGCGAGCCGGTGACCATCGAAAGGCAGCTCGAAGACTCCCGGATCACGAATCACGTTGCCCAGGCCCGCGTAGACCTGGCGCGCTGTCGCGCCCCACTCGCCAAGGGCAAGATCCTCGATGCGCGTCACGCGCCACGGCACAGGCGCCGGTTCCTTCTCCAGGGCGAGCGTGATCTCAAAGCGGCCGTCGCGGCACTGCGCGACGGCAAGCAGGTCAAACGACCCGGCGGACCCGGCAAAGCGGTGCCGCACCTCGAGGCCTTGGCGGACCGCGCGCTGCTCCAGCGACACCAGGGGAAAGGCGTCGCTTCGGTCGAGCCGGACACCCGCCACCTGCACCTGCAAGCCCCGCGCGTACAGGCTCCGCGCGGCTGATTCGAAGCCGAATGTCGCATCCAGCAGTCCCCTGCGGCCGGGCCAGATGCGCACGCGGTACGGGTGCGCGCCGGACCCGGCCGTCCCGAGCTCCACAGCCTTCACCGCGGCGGGCGGGCCGCTCAGCAACTCGTCATCCTCCGCGGGCGTCGCGCCGGTCAGCAGCTTCGGCTCGGCCCAGTACCCCAGATCCCACCCCGTATTGCGAGCCGGGCCGGGATCGCACTCGAGCTGCAGACGAATCTGCTGCCCCGCGTACGCGCCGAGGTCGACAGATCCCGGCACCCAGGTGTTGGTCGTCGTCACATGCCGCTGGAAGGCGACAGCCCCCCACGTGCCGTCCGGAGCGGCGAGCGGCGCCACGCGCACGCGGAACGTGATCCCATCGCCGCGGTGCCCGAGCTGCAGGCCATGCGCGAAGGTCAGCCGCGCGGGCGTTCCCGCCGGCAGGATCAGGGGATACTCAATGAGCAGGCGCCCGGCCGTGCCCCACCAGGGTACATGACCACCCAAGGCTGGGCGCGCCCGACCGTCCAGCACCGGCCGGCACGCCTCGACGTGGCCCTTATGCGTGGGATGCCCGCCCAGCCAACCTACGGGCATGGTCTCGGCAGCAGCCCGGTCGAAGAGCGAGAACGCCACGCGGAGTACGCGCAGGTCCGCAAGCAGGACCCGCCCTTCACCGGGGACAGCCAGCGGCTGCCAAGCGCGACGTTCGACGGGCGGCGCAGGCGGATCGGGCAGGCGGGTTTCGAGAATGAGAATCGGGTGTGCCAGCAACGGCTGTCCCTCGTCCACGGCGGAGACAGTTGCGTGGATGGGGTAGAGCGCGCTGTAGGTGCCGGCCCCGGCAGTCACGTTAAACGCGGCGACGGCACACCCATGCGGCGGGATGGTCACGCTCTGCGTGCCGGGTTCGGCCAGCCAGCGGTCCACGACGGTCAGCTTGACCGTGCACGCCAGCGGCCGCGCGGCGCTGTTCGTCAGCACGACGCGCACGGGCTGCGGAATTCCGGCGGCCGTTACGCTGGCCGGCCCCTGGATCCGCACCCGCAGCGGACCGTCCGCAGCCTCCGGCGCGTTGAAGCCCCAAGCCCGCGCGCAGACCCAGAGCAAGCACAGAAGCGATCCGCAAAGGCTGCGCCGCAAAACTCCACCTCTCCGTCTATCGAACGTCATACGTCCGCAGATCGTCACTCGAGATCTGGTCGGCAGGAACCAGCTTGTAGTGCCGTTCCTCGACGATGCGAATCTCGTCCGCGGATTGAGTGAGCTCAAACAAGGCAATCAGATTCGACTCGACGAACTGAGCCGCTATTGCACGGCAGAGAAGTTGCGGAAACTTCTCTGCGCAACAGGCTATGTCCTGTCTGGTTTGAACGGTAGACAAGCGATCATTACCGCCTTTCGCCTGCACGGGCAATACATACTGACGCCCCCGCTTATCGATAGCGACATAGATTTCGTCGATTTCGACTTGGCCCAGACCAGGAACTGTCGTTCGGAGGTGGTTCTGCAACGAATAGGCAGCAACACCCAGGAAGATGTCGAGCAGTCTATTATAGCGCACCTTCGCCAAGAGCGCCTGCTCATCCGAGAGCGCATACGCAGATACTATCTCGGGTGTCGCATCGGGAATCTTGATGAAGGCCATTCTTGGATTCGGGAGGATACGATTAATGCAGACCAACCGGAATGCATATAGGGATTTGCCCCGGCCTTCAATCACCCACTCTTTTCCGGGTGGTTGCGTCCGAGCGATAGATTCCGGCAAGGCCATTCTGTACCGGATCGAGTAGATCGCGTCGCCGAGATTCTTCGGCAACGTGATCCCCAACTTCTTCGCCGTTGCCGTGAGTTCGTCGCGAGGGAAAGGTACGTCAGTCGCCCCATCTTTGTATCGACAGCAAAATATGCTCTCGATCAACGCCGCGTACCTGTTATCGGCCCGCTTTTTAGCACTCATGAAACTCTCCTCATCGCTGTAGCGGCGAACACCTCGGTCTCGGACTGTTTTCGTTTGTGCAAACCGTTCTTACGGTCGCGTTTTGCAATCGGAACCGAGACATTCCAGTATCTCGCGGCATCGCGCATGTCCATGGACAGTAGTTCGGAACGGCCGAGATCGATGCGCCCGTGCGGCCGAACGGGAACGATTCCCAAAGCCTGAACGACCGCACCAGCGACTGCTCTGGCAAGCGGTGGAGGCACCGAGTTGCCTACTTGGCGCGCACCGTGCCACTTGGTGACGTGAAAGCGGAACCAATCCGGATAACCGTGAAGTCGCGCCATTTCACGAACCGTAATGCACCGCGGATAGTCAAAATGAATGGGCCGTGGGCTGGTGAACGCTCCCCTCGCCGAATCCGTTCCAGCACGAAGTGTGTTGCAGACACCATGTCGCGCCAGTTTGAAGAAGCGGGAGATTGGCTCGACTTCACCCTCGCGCGTTGCAGTAAAACGTTTTCTGGAGATGTCGGTATGCACCGTTCGCATGCTGGAGGTGAGTACATCGGGCTGCCAGTTACGGACGAAGCCGAAGTGCCAAGCATCGTCGGTCATGCAACGTAGTTCGCGCGAGTAGTCCGTTGCGGTGCCAGCCTTGTCGCTCAACACCGAATCGGACGTCATCAGCTCGTCCCACCGCTCGGCATCTGGCAGGTCAGCGAGCGCATCGAGGCATGTCGGAGTGCGCGTCTTGCCGTTCCGCCCGAAAAGGTCGATCTCCGTCGTGCTGGTTGCATCCGGGTAGTTCGGCAGCGGGACACCCTTCTTTGCGCCAAACAGGAACAAGCGCTGCCGGTCTTGTGGAACGCCGTAGTTCATCGCGTTCAACACCCGCCACGGGACCCGCACGCCATAGCCCATGTCCCCGAACGCCTCAATGACAGATTCGAGAAATATGCGCTGCTTGCCGATCGTGAGACCCTTGACGTTCTCGAAAACGAAGGTCCGAGCATCGAGTTCAGCAACAAGCCGAACGAACTCCTTGACCAGTTGGTTTCGGGTGTCATCCAGCATTCGATGCCCGATTAGCGAGAACCCCTGACACGGAGGACCGCCAAATACGACATCGACCGCCCTCCGACCGAGACCGGAGAGCGACCGCAACTCTTCCCCGGTCAGGCCGACAATCGACCGAGCAAGGACGACAGTCGCGGGAAAGTTGAAGTGGTGGACGGCGGCATGTATCGGGTCAATCTCAACGGCTGCGGCGACATCGAAGCCTGCTTGCTCGAAACCCAGCGACATGCCTCCAGCACCCGCGAACAAGTCAATGCCTATAGGTCGATTGTCCATCCAAGAAGCTCCTGATCCTCGCTTCCAGCCGATCACGTTGCCGGAGTTGACACTGCCAAACGATCATGACAGACCAACCTGTCTTCCTCAACCTATCAACCTGCCTGCGATCACGAGCCTTGTTTGCTGCGAGCTTCGGCTGCCAGTAGCTGAGCCTGCTCTTGGGCAACCGGCCGTAGCGGCAGGTGTGCCCATGCCAGAAACACCCGTGAACGAAGAGCACCTTGCGTCTGCTCACAAACGCCAAGTCAGGTCTTCCCGGCAAGTCGTTGCGCACAAGCGAATAGCGATAACCAAGCCGATGAACGATGGATCGAACGGACTTCTCCGCACCCGTGTTGCGCGTCTGGACCGACGCCATTATCCTGCTTCGAGTCGACTTGGTTACCCGGTCCATATCCTGATCCAATGACCCTGGTACACGCAGTTTCGCGCTTCAGGTCCCAGCAAAGCCAATCGGTAACGGTCAACGAACCCGCACGCAGCGGAACACGACCGGCACCAGAACCTATTCAGTATCATCAACGAACGAGTCATTCACCAAGCCGATACCCAGTACGCGATGGCCTCCCGAACCTACTTGATGCGACTGGCGAGATCTGCCAGGCACGGTTCGGCCTTGCGCGCGAAGGCGCTCTGCCCGTACACCGCCCGGAACGCGGCGATCAGGTCCCTCAGTCGCGTGCGCTCGTCCTCCGTCAAACCCACATCGGCCAGTCGTTTGCGCACCGCCTCGAGGTCCAGCTCGCCGTTCAACGTGAGGCCGGCGGCCGTCAGCAGCCGCCTGAACGCGCGCTCCGCCTCGCCATCGTTCTGCGCCTGCTCCGCCATGACCACGGCGGCGAGCAGCCGGTCACGGTACGGCACGGGCACGGCCTGGAAGCTGGTCCGCGCGTGGCCGTAGGCCTTTGCCCCGGCAGCGAGAGCCCCACGCACCAGTCCCACGTGTGCCCCGTCCAACATGCCGAGCCGGGTCAGCCGCTCCTTCAGGCCCAGGTCCTTCGCCGTGAGCGACAGCTCTCTCCCCGCACCCCCATCCGTGCGATCGAGCGCCTGCACGCTGCCGTTCGCCACACCGACGATCTGCACGTTCCGCGCGCCGCCGGCAAGCTCAACGGGTATTACCGTGCCCACGGCCGAGGCAAAGGTTTGCAGAATCTCGGCATCGATCCGCGACGCGCGCCCAAGGACGATCGCCGCGGAGCGCAGCTCCTCCGCGCCCTGCTGCCCGGCCAGCTCCTTGGCGACATCGACCAGCGACGCGTGCGCGTCGGCAACCCGACCGCTCACGACCAGCGCGCAGCTTTCCTGAAGCGCCTGTTCGGCCCGCTGACGAAGGATCGCGGCGCGTTCTTCGGCTGCCGTGGCAGCCGCGGCCTGCTGCGTGCGCAAGGCGGCCACCGCGCTCTTGCGGCCGTCCGCGGTGCGGGCAGCCAGCGGGCCGTCATACGCTTCGTACAGCCGGATCGCTTCCGCGAAATTGCCCGCCTGCACGCTGCGCTCCGCCTGCCGGTGCAGCCGATCCAGGACGAACTGCGTCTCGCGCACGAGTTGTTCGCGCGCCTGGCGGGCGCGGCCGGCAGCCTCCTGGGCGAACCGCGTGCCAGCGGTATCCACGGCGACGCGATCGAACTGCGCCGCCACATCGGCGAGGGCCAGCGGATGCTGGCGCGCATAAGTCTCGGCCTCCGCAAAACGCTGCTGCGCGCGGGCCAGCGCGGGGTCGACCGGCGGCGTACGCACGCTCGCATTCGTCGCCGCGTTCGCCCCGCCCGCGGCCGGCAGCTTGAGCGCCGGCACCCAGCCTTGAAGGGACAGCAGATGATAGCCGCCCACGGCTGCCGCCACCACCACAACCACCGTTGTCAGCACGCCCAGCCCGGTTCCGGCCGGCTTCGCTTTGGCCTTCGCCGCCTGCCGCGCAAAATCCCGCTCCCTGCGCCGGCGGCTGCGCCGCATGGTACTCGTCGCCCCCGGGGGGAGCTTCGCGGCCGGCGGAATGCCGGACTTGACCCGCTCCAGGTCGGAGAGCACCTCCGCCCAGTCGTGCGGCCGGTGAGCCCGGTCCTTGGCGAGCATACGTTCCAGCAGCCAGCAGACGGAGTGCGGCACCTTCGGGTGGACGTCCAGCGCGTCCTCGACCTGCTCCGTCACCTGCTTCACCATGATCTGCTCTTCGGGATTTCCCTGGAACAGCATCTTCCCGGTGACCAGGTGGTAAAGCATGCCGCCCAGCGCATAGATGTCGGCCCGGCAATCCAAGTCCGCCGCCCCCTCCACCTGCTCGGGTGCCATGTAGGCCGGGGTGCCCATGATTTCGTCGGACGCGCTGTCGGCCATCATGGCGCTGATCGTGCGCGAAAGCCCCAGGTCGGCCACCTTCACGGTGCCGTCGGCATCGATGAGCACGTTGTCCGGCTTGATATCGCAGTGAATCATGCCGGCGCTGCGCCAGGCGTAATCGAGCGAGCGCGCCACGCACTCCCCCACAGTCAACGCTTCATCGGGCGTCAGCACATGCTTGCGCCGGATCCAGTCGCCGACGGTGTAGCCCGCGACATACTCCATCACGAAGTAGTAGACGCCGCTCTCCGCATTCGCATCGTACACCTGGACAATGCCTGAGTTCTTCAGCTTCGCTGTCGCCTGCGCCTCGCGCTGGAAGCGCTCGATGTCGGCGGGATCGCTGGCAAGCTGCGTCGGCAGCACCTTGATCGCCACGATGCGGTCGAGGGAAAGCTGGCGGGCCTTCCAAACGGTCGCCATGCCGCCCGTGCCCAGCTTTTCGAGGATCTCGAATCCGGTGATCTCCGGAGCAGTCATCTTTTGCGACCATCCCCATTGCACGTCGTACATACAGCCGTGCCCGCGCCGCCGCAGGTGTCGCACGCCTTGTCGCGGTAGCGCCCCGAGCCGTTGCAGCGCCGGCACGGCGCGAGCCCCTGCCCCGCGCACTTGGTGCAGATCGCGCGTTGTCCGGTGCCCTTGCAGACCTCGCACAGCACGCTGCCCTTGCCCTGGCATGGCTCGCACGACACACGGGTCCGCCCCTGGCACATGGGACATGGCTCGCTATGTTTCGTCGTGAAGCGCGTCAGTTCGCTCTTGCGCTCCGTCTGCACGCGCCCCTTCACACAGTCGCGGTTCGGGCACTTGATCCAGCCCTGGCCGTTGCACTTCGCGCAGTCCATCCGCCCGATGCCCGCGCACTCGGCGCACGGGCTGGCCGTCGCCCGCTGCAGCTGCACCCGCTGGGCGCTATTGAGTTCCGGCGCGGCGGTGCGGGGCACCCAGGCGCCCCCCACGGCCACGTACTTGCGCGCCTGCTGCAGCTGCGTGAAGCGGTTCAGCGACCGCCCGATCACGTAGCGGCGGTCGTTGCAGGTGCCGTGCTCCATGACGAACCCGGAACCGCCGCAGTCGACGCACTTCGCCCCGCTCGCCTCGAGCAACTCGACGTCGCCGCGCGAATCGCCCTTCAGGTGCAAGGCCCGCATGATGCCCGTCCCACGGCCCCCGCAGGTCGGGCACTTGCGCTGGACTTTCTGCCCCCCGCCGTCGCAGCGCTCAACCAGCGCCACGATATCTTCGGCCTGCGGCCGGGGCTGCGACGGGTCGGTCAGCTGATCGAGCGCCGCGGCATTCAGGAAATAGAGGCGGGCCATTTCCAGGTTACCTTCTTTGAGTTGCTTCCGACCGAGCTCGACCTCCTCCGTCACCACGGCTGCCGGCAGGACCGTGCCCTTCCCGCCCCCGGGCGACGCGACGGTTCCCTCCGCGCCGGCCCCATCGGCCGCAGGCGCCGGGGCGGCGGGGGTGACCGGGGCCGACGGCAGTGGAACCGGCGGCGGGGCATCGGGCAGCGCGGACTGGCAGTGAGAGCAGGCCGGGGCAGGTTCCACCTCGTATCCGCACTTCGGACACACCACCAGAGCCGCCAGCAGGGGCAGCGCCACCGCACACGCGAGCAAGCACGCGAGGAGGCGCACCTTCCCCCCCCACGAACCCTGCGTCAAAGGCAATAAACGGGCCAGGCGGTCGTTACTCATGAAAAGGGATGATAACCGTTTACACGCAATCGTCAAGGTGCTAGGGTCGTCTCGATGAAGGTAGTTTGGTCAAGCCGCGCACGCGAGGTCGTTTTTGCCGCGGCAGGGATGCGGCGCAGCGGGCAGGCAGCTGTGGAGTACATGCTGGTGGCGGGCATGCTGATAGCTGCCGTTGTCATGCTTTCGGTTTTCCTGTATACTTTTCGCGAACACAGTGGACGGGTACTCGACTTGGTGGCATCCGAGTATCCCTGACGAATGGGGCCAGTCACCAGCGCGGGTGGGACAACTCGCGTGGCAAGCACAGCGGGAGGAGACATGCAGAAGCGCCGTACGAACAGGAAAAGTGGTCAGACGATGGTCGAGTACATCATCATCGTTGTGATCGTGGCTATTGCTGCCATCGCCATCTTCGGCGTCTTCAGCGACACGATCCGCGCGAAGCTTGGCGGCGCCGTCGAGGAACTGGGCGGCGACTCGTCGGCCAAGGACGATGCACTGAACACCAAGTCGCACGACTGGCTGAAGCAGCTCAACGAGAGCGGTTCCGGCAGTTAAGCCATGTCACACACCGGTTTCACAGGCAGGCCGGCCGGTCGAACAGACCGGCTGGCCGGCTGGTCTGAAACCAGCCGGGAACGTCAGGCGGGCAGTCGCAGCGGTCAGTCGATGATCGAAGCCTGCCTGGCGATGGCGATGATTTGCCTGGTGTTCTTCGGCCTGTTCCAGGTCTCCCAGGTGTTTGCTGCCCGCGAGATCCTCTCGCACGCGGCGGCGCGCGGCGCACGCGCCAAGACCGTCGGCCTCAACGGCTGGATGGTGACCAAGTCGGTGCGCGTTGCGAGTATTCCCAATGCCGGCAAGCTTATCGAACCGGCCTTCCAGAACGACGATCCATTCTTGCGCGGCATGATCAACACGCTCAAGCCGGGCGAGCTCTGGGACACCGTTGTGCGCGACGCGGAGCCCAGCTCCCTGCAATACCAGCTCGAGGCCGCGCGTATCCCCGACTACCTCTACAGCGATAACGCGGCGCGCGCCGCGTACGTTCTCGACTACGACCGGTGGGATACCATCGACCGGCACATCACCGAGGCCGCCAACCAGTTGCGCGTGACCATCGGCCAGGAGTACCAACTCTGGGTGCCATTGCACCGCGTCTACTACAACCGCGATACGGTCAGCCTCTCGGCGGAGGCCTGGATCGAAAACCACTACCCGCTCTACCTCAATGACTTCTCACTCTGATCAACCCGTGGGGACTGACGTGGCGCCAACGCGCGCGCGGCCGCGCCGCAAGCGCGGTCAGACCGCCATCTTCTTCCTGATGGTGCTCGTGATCCTTGCGTTCATGGTGATCTGGAACTTCGACCTGCACAAGATCATCTACGTCAAGAACCTGACCCAGAACGGCGGGGACGCCGCCGCGCTGATGGCCTCCCGCTGGCAAGGCATCACGCTCAACCTCGTGGGTGACCTGAACCTGCTGCAGGCGCTGGCGCTCAGCGCAAACGACCGCGAGACGTCCGAGTCGATCACCAACCTCCAGGCCCGTCTGCTCTACGTCGGGCCGATGATCGCCCTCGTCGCCTCGCAGCAGGGCGCCAAGAACAACGGAATCTACCGCAATCCGGAGTTCGACCAGCTCATGCGCGAACATGCGAACCGGGTGCGCACCGAGTACACGCGCGCGGTCGGGGCGAACGGCGAGATGATGTTCCCGGAACCCTACCCCAACTGCTGGCTCGAGTACGCGGACATGCTGGACTATGCCGCCAGAGAGGGGATTGCCGCTGGCCCCGACAACGTCGACTACTATGGCGACGTCACCGAGGGGCATTACCTGTACATGATCCGCTTCTACGAGGCGGTGGCAGGCCGGAACTGGTGCTGGTTCTATCACAACGCCCCCAACCTGCTCGAGGACTACGACAACTTCTTCCCGTGCTGGTGGGCGGACCTCCCCCAGGTGCCCCGCTTCGAGCCCCACAACAGCGAGGTCTACGGGCTGGGACTCGCGAAGTTCAACGCGCGGATGGCTGCGTTCGTTGACTTCGGAACCGTGGCCGACATGGCCGTCGCCAGGCATCTGGAGGGGAACCTCAACACAACGGGCATGACGACGAGGGCCACGTGGTACGTGTATGACGAGACGCGGTGGGGACGCTGGGACCGCATCTCGCTGGCGGGCGGGCCGGACAGCGACCCGTTCCCGGCCGTCGGCACCGTCAAGCAGCAGTACGACTACGCCGGCGCCGACGCCGCCGTCCGCGTTGCGACGACGGTCGGGCGGCTGACGCCCGGCGCCCACGGCCGCCTGACCACGAATTCGCTCGTTTGGACCGCGGCGGCCAAGCCCTTCGGCAGCCTGAGCACCGAAGACCGGCCGAACGAATACAGCCTCGTGCTGCCCGCCTATACGGACGTGCGGCTCATTCCCGTGGATACGGCCTCGGGGGGCGATGGCGGCGGTTACAACCTCCAGTGGCGCCAGCACATCGAGCGCCACCTCCCGGTCTACATGGAGCGCGGGCCGGCCGGTTGCACACCGGGGTGCCACTACTGCACGCAGCTGCTGACCTGGGAGAATCCCACTTTTCGCCGGACGGGTGTCACCTGGCTTAACCAATTCAGCGCTCAATGCAACGTCCACGGGGGCGGCGGGGGCGGCGGCGGGGGCGGCGGCACACACCATGGCCATTGAGGCGCCGGGCGGGGCGCCCCCCTTCGGCGAGGAGCATTATGGACAGCACGCGCACGGATACTGAAGCTGGCAAGGGCGGCCAGGCGCTGATCGAGATGATTGTCGGCCTGGTGGCCATGCTAGCGATCTTCGCGGGCCTGCTCCAGGTAACGACACTCACCCGCGCGCACGCGGACACCCAGGTGGCCGCGCGGCAGGAAGCCGGCAATAACGCGCTCAACATGCTTTACCGCGACGGCCATGCACGCTTCATCCGCGACTGGAACGAAGCCGCGGATCGCAAGCGCTACACGCGCGACGACGAGGCTGAAGACGGCGACACCGGACGCTTCCGGGGCGTGATTGTGGACCGCGCCGCGGGCGATATGGGCGACTGGAACGCGCTCGACCGCATCCCCCTGAACGCCGTCAGCCGGATGCGCGCCGGCCAGGAGCCGATCGAGGCGTTCGGCCTTGTCCGCGGATACGATTCCCGCGAGGTCAGCCTCCTTCCCGCCGTGCAGTCGCTGATCTACAGAGCCAAGAGCATCGACGTGGAGAGCGAAGTCTGGCTGACCTGGAGCACCGGCATCTACTGATCCCCGCCACCATGCGCAAGAGACTCCCCGCCATCCTGCTCGCCGCTCTGCTTGCCGTGTTCTGGCTGCCCGCGCCACCGGCAGCCGCCCGCGTCTTCCTGCGCTGGGGCACGGCCGGACGCGCCGTGCGGGCGCTGGAACAGGCCGGCGCCCGCGTGCTTTACGAGGCCGACATCGAACTCAACGGCGGGCAGGGACACCTGACCGTCGTCGCCTTCGAGAACGGCCTGACCCGCTCCGTGGCAACCATGCGACGGTCCCTGCCGGGCATCCAGCTGCGACACGACGGCGGCTCGCTCGCCCTTGGAGAGCTCGCTGACGGCGGCACGGTCGTCCGCTGCGTGGCCCTCCAGGTGGGCGACATCGCCCGCACCGTCGTGATGCTCTGCGACCAGTCCCGCGCCGACTACGAGGCCTCCCGTACGCCACCCGCCACCCACGCGTTGCGCGAGCTGCCGGCTTTCCCCGCCAGCCTGCCGCTCTTCTACGCCCGCAACGCTGAAACGGCCCTCGGGGTCGCGGTGGCTCGCTCCTCCGCCTCCGCAACCGAGGTCTTCCGCTTCTACCATGAGGCCCTCACCCGTAACGGCTGGCAGCCGCAGCCCGGGCAGCCCGACCTCGCGTCCCCCGCCGAGGGGGGCCTGCGCTTCTACCAGAACCGCGGCCGCATCGCCATCGTGCACGCGATGCCGACGGCCGACGGACAAACCCGGATTACGGTGTTGCACAAGGAACTCGGAGCGGGTAAATAGATTCCCTGCGCATCGCCCGCGGGTTGGCGTCTTACGAAGAGGGAGCGTTTATGAAGCAGAAGATCATTCCGATCGTATCCATCTGCATCGGCCTGCTGGCGGGTATCCTTACCCACCAGTACCTCAAGGCGAAGCGTAACGAGTTGCTCGCCATGAAGAACGAGATCCTGGCGGGCGCCCGTAAAGTCACGGTCATGGTCACCACCCGTGACCTGCCGAGCGGTTCGATCCTGCGCCAGTCGGACCTGACCATCCTGGAGTGTTTCGAGATGGCCGTGGGCGACCGCGCCGTCAGGCACGCCGACGGACCCATGCTGCTCGGCAAGAGCACGCTGCTCGCGCTTACCAAGGGCAAGCCGATCTTCTGGACCGACATCGAGGGCGGCCGGATCGGGGCCTCGCTCGCACCCATGGTCAAGCGGGAACTCCGGGCGCTCTCCATTGCCGTTTCGGGGGCCAACGCGGTCAGCGGCATGGTGGAACCTAACGACAAGGTCGACGTCCTCGGCACGTTTGCGTTCCCTTCCAAGCAGGACGAGAAGGAGATGGAGTCCGTCACCCTTACGGTCCTCCAGGATGTAACCGTGCTGGCCACGGGGCAGGATCTCGCCCGCGGCTCCTTCGGCGAGTCCGACAACCGCCGCGCGCGGTCGTATAGCACCGTCACGCTCGAGGTAACCCCCCGCGAGGCGGAATTGCTGGTCTTCGCCCAGCAAATGAAGGGCTCCCTCACGCTGACGCTGCGCAATCCGGAGGATGTCAGCTTCGAGAAGAACCTGCCGGAGATCAACTTCCAACAGCTTGAGACGATGCTGCCGGAGCTTAACATGAACCGCCAGCGCACGATCCGTCACAAGAACCTGTGACCGGGCGCCAGGCGCGCGGCTGACTGCGATTGGAGACAGGCATGGACGTCATGAACGATACGATCGAGCTCGAGATCAGGCGCCCCGGCAAGGAGCCGCTGGTCTTCCCCGTCGATCCCGGCATCTACTCGGTGGGCAGCGATGAGGACTGCAAGATCCGGCTCTCCCACGCCAACGTGGAGCACCGCCACGCCATCCTGACCATCCGTCCGGAGACCTGCTGGATCGAGGACCTGGACGCCCATGCGGGCACCCGGATCGACGACGTGGCGATTCACGGGCGCGTGGCGCTGATGCCCGGCCAGCGGGTCGGCATTGGCCCCTTTGAGCTGGTCGTGCGGGCACGGGCGGCCGCGGCGCCGACCTCGCCCCAACCCCCGCCGGCCGTGACCGACGCCGCGCCGCCAGCCCCGCCCCCCCCACCCCCCCCGCCCGCTTTCGTGCCGCCCCCCCCGCTGTCCGGGCCCGCCGTCGTCGACCCCAACCGTCGGCTCGCACCCGAGTTGCTCCAACAGCGCTCGATCATGCAGCAGATCCAGCGCGAGCTGGTCGAGCGGCTGGACATCAAGCGGCTGACGGCATCCCGGATCGGCCAGGACGAACTGCGCCAGCGCGCCGCCAAGACCATCCGCGACATCGTGCGCGACGTCGCGCCCCGGCTGCCGCCCGGCGTGGATCCCGAACGGCTGATCAAAGACCTCCAGGAGGAGGCGCTGGGACTGGGGCCGCTCGAGGATTACCTGGCGGACGAAAGCGTGACCGAAATCATGGTGAACGGACATGACCAGGTCTACGTCGAGCGCGGCGGGCGTCTGATCAAGACCGACAAGTTCTTCATGGACAACGACTCCGTCCTCGCCATCATCGAGCGCATCGTCGCACCCATCGGCCGGCGCATCGACGAAAGCCAGCCGTACGTGGACGCGCGCCTGCCGGATGGTTCGCGCGTGAACGCCATCATTCACCCCCTCTCGCTCGTCGGGCCCTGCCTGACGATCCGCAAGTTCTCCAAGCGCCCCTACACCGACCGCGACTTGATTCGCTTCAACACGCTCACGGCTGACATCGCTGACTTCGTGCATACCTGCGTGCTGCTCCGCAAGAACATCATCATCTCGGGCGGCACGGGGTCAGGAAAGACGACGCTGCTCAACGTCTTCAGCTGCTACCTGCCGAATACGGAACGCATTGTCACGATCGAAGACGCCGCGGAATTGCGGCTGAACCAGGAGCACGTCGTACGGCTTGAAGCCCGCCCCCCCAACATCGAGGGGCGCGGGGCCGTCATGATTCGCGACCTCGTGCGCAATTCGCTGCGCATGCGCCCGGACCGCATCGTCGTCGGCGAAGTGCGCGGCGGAGAGGCGCTGGACATGCTGCAGGCCATGAACACCGGCCATGACGGGTCGCTGACGACGGTGCATGCCAATACGCCCCGCGACGTCATCTCCCGCCTCGAGACCATGGTGCTGATGTCCGGCATGGACTTGCCCGTGCGCGCGATCCGGGAGCAGATTGCCGCCGCCATCGACCTCATCGTGCATGAGCAGCGCTTCAGCGACGGCTCGCGCAAGGTGACCAAGGTCACGGAGATCGTCGGCCTCGAGAGCGAGCAGATCACGATGCAGGACATCTTCGAGTACGTGCAAACCGGCATCGACGAGGGCGGCAAGGTCCAGGGCTACTTCCGCCCGACCGGCGCGGTGCCGACATTCCTCGAGCAGGTCCAGGCCCGGGGCCTGACCGTCAACCATGAGATGTTCGATCCCCAAATGGCGGACAAGCGCAGATGAGCGGAATCGCCTCCATCCTGATTGCCCTGCTGCCGTACCTGATCGCCCTGCTGTTCGCCGTCAGCACGGCAGGCCTGGCGTACGTCGTGGTCACCTCGATCATGTCGGGCGCGGAGGCCTACTCGGGCGCTTACTCGGAGACCACGGCGCGGCAGTTCGAGGACGTGTTTCTCTTCATCCCGCCGCGGCGCATTGCCGAGTTGAGCTGGGCGACGGCAGCCCTCACCTTCGGCCTCGTCTTCCTGCTGACGGCGGATTGGGAATCCCCGCGGGGCATGCTGGTCGGCTTCATCCTCGGCGTCATTGCCGGCACCGTCATGCTGCACTCGCCCCAGTGGCTGCTGGCCTTTCTCAAGGGCCGACGCCTGCACAAGTTCAACCTGCAGCTCGTGGATACGCTTGTCGGCATGAGCAATGCGCTGAAGGCCGGCTTCAGCATTCTGCAAGCCTTCGAGTCGGTCGTGAAGGATGGCGAAAACCCGATTGCGCAGGAGTTCGCGGTGTTCCTGCAGCAGACCCGCGTCGGCGTCAGCTTCAACCAGGCCCTTCGCAACCTCGAGGAACGCGTGGGCAGCGAGGACCTCAGCCTCGTCGTGCTGGCGATCGAGAGCGCCCGGAGCACCGGCGGCAACCTCACCGAGATCTTCGAGAAGATCTCCGCCACGATCCGCGAGCGCCTGCGCATCGAGGGTCGCATCCGCACGCTCACGGCCCAGGGGCGCCTGCAGGGCTTTATCGTCGGCGCGATGCCGCTGATCATCGGCATCGCCCTGATGATCATCGAGCCCGACCTCATGCGGCCTTTCATCCATTCGACGCTGGGCGCCATGATCATGGGCGCGGTGGTCGTGCTCGTGGGCTGTGGCGGTCTTATCATTCGCAAGATCATCAACATTGACGTGTGAGGCAGGATGCCAGTCGAAGCTGCAACCGGTTTTCCGTTCGGCATAGCGGGGATGTGCCTGTGCCTGCTCGTCATGGCCAGCGCGGGCGGCTTTGCCTGGTACGCGGCGCTCGTCGGGCAGCAGATCACGTACGTGACCCTGGCGGACGGCCGGCGGCAGGAGCGCCAGATCCCGCTCGTGTTCCGCCTGCTGCTGCCCTGGACCCCCAACCTGATTCCGTTCATCCGGCGGCCCTTTTTCAAGAATCGCCGCGAGCGAATCGACAGCAACCTCATCGCTGCCGGCTTCAAGGGCGTCATCAACGGTACCGAGCTGATCGCCATCCAGTTCCTCATGCCCCTCGTCTTCCTGCTGCCCTGGTGCGCTTTTGTCCTCGCCGCGCTTGCCGTGGCCCCCGGCGAATTCCTCCCCAAGCTGCGGCCCGTGCTCCTCGTCTTCGGCCCGCTCTGGATGTTCTTCTACCCCTCGCTGTGGCTCCGCCACGCGCTTTACACCCGCCACACGGCGATCCGCCGGGCGCTGCCGTTCATGCTGGACCTGCTCACGCTGGCGGTCGAGGCCGGCATGGACTTCATGACGTCGCTCCAGCGCAACGTCGAGCGCCGCAAGGTTGACGCCCTCGGCGAGGAACTCATCCAGGTCATCCGCGAAATCCAGGTTGGCAAGACCCGGCGCGAGGCCTTGCGCGACCTGGGCCGCCGCGTGGGGCTGGCGGACCTGCGTGCCGTGGTCAATGCGCTCGTGCAGGCGGACGAGCTGGGTGTGAGCATCGGCTCGATCCTGCGCATCCAGGCCGACCAGATGCGCCTGCGCCGCTTCGAGCGGGCCGAGAAACTGGCCAACGAGGCGCCGGTCAAGATGCTCTTCCCGCTGCTGCTGTTCATCTTCCCGTCCGTCTTTCTCGTCCTGCTCGGCCCGATCGTGTACCGGATCATTCAGCAGGGGATTTGAGCCGCGGAAAGGAGTCGTTCGCATGACCATCATCGAACCGCATATCCACATGTACTCGCGCACGACCGACGACTACCAGGCGATGTACCAGGCCGGGATCCGGGCCTGTGTCGAGCCCTCGTTCTGGATGGGCACGAACCGGCGCTACGCGGGGACCTTTTTCGATTACTTCCAGCTTATCCTCGATTTCGAGACCGTGCGCGCCCGCCGTTTCGGCGTGGATCACTTCGCGGCCATTGCGCTCAATCCGAAGGAGGCCGAGGACCTCAAACTGGCCGACGAGGTCATCGACGGCCTCACTCCCTACCTGACGCACCCGCGCTGCGTTGCGATGGGCGAAATCGGTTTCAACAACATCACGGCGAACGAGGAGCATGCCTTCGTGCGGCAGCTCGCGATCGCCATCGAACTCGACATCCCCGTCATCATCCACCTGCCCCATCTCAACAAGCCCGCCGGCATTGCGCGTATCGCGGGCATTCTCCGCGACATGGAGGCCAATCCCGACCGCATCGTCATTGACCACAATACCGAAGAGACCATGGCCGCCGCGCGCGAGACTGGCTGTTACTGCGGCATGACGGTCTACCCCATCTCCAAGCTCGACCCGCCGCGCGTCTCGGCCATCATCCGCCAGTACGGGAGCGAACGCATGATCGTCGACGGCAGCGCCGACTGGGGCGTCTCAGACCCGCTCAGCCTGGTCAAGGTGGCGGCGCACCTCGCCGCCGACGGCCACGCCCCCGAGGTCGTCACGCGCATCGTCTTCGACAACCCCATGGCTTTCTACCGCGGCTCGCCGAAGTGGCTGCCGGACCTCGCGCTTGCGCCGGTGGATCCGCGAACCTTCCAGCGCTGATGAGCCCGTATCTCTACGCCGACCGTGTGCGCGCCTGGCAGCAGCTGCTGCGCGTGCCGAACCTGCTCACGGTCCCCGGCGATCCGCTCGCGGGGTTCCTGCTGGCGGGCGGCGCCTGGACCGCCGCCTGGCCGGCCGCGTGTGCCGCCGGCGCCGCTGCGCTCTGCCTCTATGCCGCCGGGCTCGCGTTCAACGACCTTACCGACTGCGTAGAGGACGCACGCGACCGACCCACCCGTCCGCTGCCCTGCGGGGCGCTGCGCAACGCGGAGGTGGGCTTCGTCGCCGTGCTGCTCCTGCTGGCGGGCATCGGCGCCGCCTGGTGCGCGGGGCGGAACACGGCCCTGACGGCGCATGTCCTCGCCATCCTGATCCTCGTCTACAACGATGGGCTCAAGCACGTCCGCGCCGCCGGCCCCCTCGCGCTCGGCCTCTGCCGCGGCCTCAGCCTCCTGCTTGGCGCCACCGCCGCCGGCTGGACCCCGCCAGCCACGCCCGACGCCGTCAGCGGCGGCTTCTCCCTGCTCATCGTCTACGTGGCCGGCCTCTCCCTGCTCGCCCGCCGGGAGACGGAGGTCACCCAGTGGGGCCCGCTGCGCTGGTGCCTGGTGCTCGCCCTGCTGCCGCCCCTGGGCACCCTCGCCCGCCTGGCCGCGCCGCCGGGGCACACGTTCACGCTCGCCGCTGCCGTCGTCCTCGTTCTGACCGCCCGGCAGATCCTCCCGCTCAGCGGCAAGGTCGCGCCGGAGGTCGTTCAACGCGCCGTGGGCGGACTCATCCAGGGGCTGCTGCCGCTACAGGCCGCATTGGCAGCGCACACGGGCTCCCGCGGCACGTACGCGGCCCTGGCCCTGCTGGCCTGCGGCCTCGCGCACGGCCGTCTCGCCCGCCGCTTCTACGTCACCTGAGGGAATTCATGACCGCTCCACGCAAAGTACTGGTCGTACAGGTTGCCGCCCTCGGGCGCGGGCTCCTTGCCGCTCACGGCCGCGCCACGCTCGCCGACCTGCCCGTACGCGCTGCCGCGTCGGTCCTGCCGGCGCTCACCTGCACGGTGCAAGCCACCCTGCGCACCGCCGCGTCGCCGGCGGCACACGGGATGGTCGCCAACGGGGTCTTCGAGCGGCGCCTGCGCAAGCCGTTCTTCTGGGAGCAGGCCGCGACGCTCGTGGACGGCCCGCGCATCTGGGATGCCTATCGCGGGCGCGGCGGCCGGGTCGGGCTCCTCTTCTGGCAGCAAAGCCTCGGCGAGGCGGCCGATGTGGTGCTCTCCCCCGCGCCGATTCACAAGCACCACGGCGGCATGGTCGAGGCCTGCTACAGCCAGCCGGCCGGACTCTACGACCGGCTCGCAGCCGCCGTTGGCCGGCCGTTCCGCCTGCGGCACTACTGGGGGCCCCTCGCTTCCGTGGCGTCTTCCGCGTGGATTGCCGACGCCACGGCCGCCCTTCTGGACCTGCCCGACGCGGCGCCCGACTGCTGCTTCACCTACCTGCCCGGCCTAGACTACGACCTGCAGCGGCACGGGCCCGCCAGCCCGCAGGCCGACCGCGCCCTCCTCGCCGTCTGCGGCCAGATCCAGCAGCTGGCTGCGGCCGCGGCCCGGCTCCATTACGAACTGCTCGTGTTCGGCGACTACGCCATCGCGCCCTGCCCCGGCGGCGCGGTCTACCCCAATCGCGCCCTGGCCGCCGCCGGACTTCTCGTCACGCGCCTCGTCGACGGACGCTGTTACGCCGACCTCCATGCCAGCCGCGCTTTCGCGCTGTGCGACCACGAACTGGCCCACGTCTACCTCCGCGATCCAGCGGCTGCGGCTGCCGCCGCCGGCGCGCTTGCCGGACTCCCCGGGGTCGGTCGGGTGCTCGCGCGCGACGCCCAGTCCGCCGCGGGCCTGGCCCATGCCCACAGCGGCGAGCTAGTGCTCGAAGCGGCCGAAGGCCACTGGTTCTCTTACCGGTACTGGCCCGCGGACGCACGCGCGCCGGATTACGCCGGCCATGTGGACATCCATCAGAAACCCGGCTACGACCCTTGCGAGCTCTTCTTCGGCTGGCCGCCTGGCAGCGTCTCCCAGGACGACAGCCGCATCCGCGGCTCGCATGGCCGGGTCGGCCCCGGTCGCGAGGTAGCGGTCGCGGCCTCGTTCGACCTCGGCAGCCCTGCTCCAACCAGCCTGATCGAGCTTGCAATCAGCCTCCGGACATGGTTGAACGGTGGCCATGAACGGTGACACGCCAACGCCGGTTTACACGCAGCGCTTCGCCGTGGCGTACGAGTACCCCGTGCAGTTCACGCGGCACGTGTTCGCGCCCGAGAACCCCGCGCTGGTCGAGGCGATCTCGCGACGCGAGCCTGACCGCCGCCACCGTTTCCAGGTGTTCGTCGACGCCGGCTGTGCCGCAGCGACGCCGGGGCTTTTCGACAGCATCGCCCGCTACGCTGCCCGCCATGCCGACCGCCTCCAGCACGAGGGACCACCGGAGCTCGTGCCGGGCGGCGAGAGCGCCAAGAATTCGCGCGAGGCGGCCGAACGCGTCATGGAGAGCATCGCCGACCACCACCTCTGCCGCCAGAGCACCGTGGTCGCCGTCGGCGGCGGCAGCGCGCTCGACATCATCGGCCTGGCCGCCGCTCTCGTGCACCGGGGCGTGCGCCTCGTGCGCGTCCCCACCACCGTGCTCGCGCAGGCGGACAGCGGGGTCGGCGTCAAGAACGGTATTGACGCTTATGGCGTCAAGAACTTCGCGGGCACTTTTGCGCCGCCTTTCGCGGTGGTGAATGACTTCGAGTTCCTGAAGACGCTGGCCCCGAAGTACTACATCGGTGGGCTCGCCGAGGCCTACAAGGTCGCGCTGATCCGTGACCGCGCGTTCTTCGAGTACCTCCGCGCGCACGCCCCGCGCCTGCGCGCAGGCGATCCGGCCCCGATGGAGGCAGCCGTGCGGCGCGCGGCCGTCCTGCACCTCGAGCACATCGCCGGCGGCGGCGACCCGTTCGAGTTCGGCACGGCGCGGCCGCTGGACTTTGGCCACTGGAGCGCCCACCGCCTGGAAGTGCGCTCGGGGTACGAGCTGGGCCATGGCCAGGCCGTCTCCATCGGGATGGCCCTCGACTGCTGCTATGCGGCGCACATCGGCTGTCTGCCCGCGTACGAACGCGACGTCGTGCTGGATGCCTTGGAGGAAACGGGCCTGCCCATCTGGTCCTCGCTGCTGGAGCGGCGCTCGGTCGAGGGGGATCTCGATATCCTGCGGGGTCTGGAGGAGTTTCGAGAGCACCTCGGCGGCCAGTTGACGGTCACCCTGCCTGCGCCCATCGGACAGCGCCTGGAGGTTCATCAATTCGACCACGACGCCTTGCGGACCTGCATCGCGTGGCTCGGCCAGCGGGCGCGCACCGGATTGGCGCCGCGCGAGGTTCGCCCGGCATGAAGCTGCCCGGCGCCCATTCCACTCACTTGACCTACTGCCTGAACGTGCACCCCGCCGAGACCTGGGAAGAGACCCACCGTGCCATTGCCGACCACGCCGTGGCGGTGCGGCAGGCCGTTTCACCCGGCGAAGCGCCCTTCGGTCTCGGGCTGCGACTCAGCGCACGGGCCGCTGCCGAGCTGGGCCGCGAAGACCGCCTCGCCGCGTTCGCCGACTGGCTGCGCGCCCGCAACCTCTACGCCTTCACCGTGAACGGCTTCCCCTTCGGCAGCTTCCACGGCGGGCGCGTCAAGGAGCGGGTCTACGCCCCCGACTGGCGCACGCCCGAAAGGCTGACCTACACCTGCCTGCTCGCTGACCAGCTGGCCCGCCTGCTGCCTGACGCCGTCGTCGGCAGCATCAGCACTGTGCCAATCAGCTACGCCGCCTGGCTGCAATCAGAAGCCGACCACACCGAGGCTTGCAGCCGGTTGGCGGAAGCCGCCCTGCACCTCCACTATGTCCGCGAGGAAACGGGGCGGGACATCTGCCTGGCGCTCGAACCCGAACCCGATTGCGTGCTCGACGCCATTTCCCCGGCCGTCTCCTACTTCACGGACAGGCTTTGGCCGCGCGCCTGCGCGCACCTCGTCGCCAGCGCCGGGCTGACGGCGTCGGAAGCTGACGGCGTCGTGCGCCGTCATCTGGGCCTCTGCCTGGACGCCTGCCACGTTGCCGTCGGATTCGAGGACCTGGCCGGGGCGATTCGCCTCTGCGCGACAGCGGGCATCCGGATCGCCAAACTCCAGGTCAGCGCCGCGCTGGTCTGCCCGCCCGGCACCGACGCTCCCCGCGCCCTCGCACGGTTCGCCGACGCCGTCTACCTGCACCAGACCCGCGTGCGCCGGGCGGACGGGCACGTGGTGTCTTACCCGGATCTCGACCAGGCCGTAACGCACGATTCACAAACGTCTTGCGACGAATGGAGGATCCACTATCACGTGCCACTCTACTTCGAGGGCGACGGCGTGCTGACCTCGACCGCGCGCGAGTTGACCCCGGGCGTCTGGGCCGCCGCGCGTGCGGCGGCCATTCCGCACTGGGAGATCGAGACCTACACGTTCGACGTGCTGCCGCCGGACCTGCGCGCCCGCGGTGTGGTTGCCAGTACGGTTGAGGAGTACCGCTGGCTGTTGTCGCGCCTGTAAACCGACACACGCTCTTTCACGATTCTTGACGGCGCGGTGGCCTGTCACACATACTGCGTGCATGCAAATGGCTCAGATTAGGCCACGCCGCGCAAGGTGCGCCAAGCCTGCCTTCAGGAATGCGGAATGACCGGAATCGCAAGAGATGTCCTGATAGCAGCCTTGGCGTATGTCACAGGCTGCTGCACAACGGGCTACTACCTGACGCGCTGGCGGAGCGGCACGGACATCCGTACCCTCGGCAGCGGCAGCACCGGCGCACGCAATGTCGGCCGAACCCTCGGCCGGGGCGGGTTCGTGATCACCCTGCTCGCCGACTGCACCCGCGGCGCTTTCGCCGTCTGGCTGGCGCAGCGGCTCGGCGCTTCCCCGTGGGCGGCGGCGCTGGTGCTCCCGATCGTGGTCGCCGGGCACTGCTGGCCCGTGCAGTTGCGTTTCATCGGCGGCCGGGGTGTCGCCGTCGCGCTGGGTGCGCTGCTGCTGCTTGACGCCCGGCTGCTGCTCGCCCTGGCCGGCCTCGTGCTCGCAGGTTACGCCCTGCATCGCTCGTTCACGCTCGCCGGCGTCATCGCGTTCGTCGCTTTGCCCATCGCCGCCTGGTTGCTTGCCGCGCCCCTGCCGCTGATCGTGGCGACACTCCTGCTCGCCGTGATCATCGTTTTCACACACCGTACGCACCTGCTTAACCGTCTGCGCGACGGGCGACCGCGGATTTCGTCGCCCGCCGGCCGGGAGTCCCCATGAACGAACAGCCCGCGCTCACCTTCAGCCTCGCCACCACGCCGGCGGATCACGCCGCGATCGCACGGCTCAACTACAGTGCGTTCGTGGAAGAGATACCGCAGCACCACCCGAACGCCGAGCGCCGTTTGGTGGACCGCTTCGACGCCGACAATACGTACTTCGTCTGCAAGGCCGCCGGTGAGGTCGTGGGCATGGTGTCGGTCCGCACCCAGCGGCCGTTCTCGCTCGACGGCAAGCTGCCGGACCTCGATAGCCACCTGCCCCCGCACGTCGCCGCCTGCGAGATTCGCCTGCTCACCGTTACCCCCGAATTCCGTCACTCCCCGGCGCTGGCGGGGCTGCTCGCCATGGTGGGGCGGTTCTGCGAGACGCACGGTTACGATCTGGCGGTGATCTCGGGCGCGCTGCGGCAGCTCAAGCTCTACACGCACCTCGGCTTCGAGCCCTTTGGCCCGGTTGTTGGCACCGCCGACGCCCCCTACCAGCCCATGCTGCTGCGGCAGGCCGTCTTCGATGAGCGCGTGCTGCCGCTCCTCGCCCGCAAGTTCCCGGACCTCTTCCAGCCGCGCGTCAATCTCCTGCCGGGGCCGGTCGAGATTGCCCCGGCCGTGGCCGCCGCCTGGCGCGCGCCCGCGCTGTCGCATCGCGGCGACGACTTCCTGCTCCTCTACCGGCAGACCCGCACCGCGCTTTGCCGGCTCGCGCAGGCTGAACACGTTTCCCTTGCCGTCGGCGCCGGCACCCTGGCGAACGACCTCGTGGCCGCGCAACTCACGCGGCTGCCCGGGCGCGGCCTGGTCGTCGCCAACGGCGAGTTCGGCGAGCGGCTGGCCGATCACGCCCGACGCATGGGGCTGACGTTCGACGTCGTCTCCGCGCCGTGGGGCGAACCCGTGGACCAGGTTGCCGTCGCGACCGCGCTCGACGCACACCCCCGGGCCTGGCTCTGGGGCGTGCAGGCCGAAACCTCCACAGGCGTGCTCAACGACGTGGCCGGGTGGCAGGTGCTCTGTGCCGCGCGCGGCGTGCCGCTCTGCCTGGACTGCATCAGCGCACTCGGCGTCGTACCCGTGGACCTGCGGGGCGTCCGCTTCGCCTCGGGCGTCAGCGGCAAGGGGCTGGGCGCCTATGCCGGACTGGCGCTCGTCTTTCACGACCGTCCCGTCGCGGCGAACGGTGCGCCCCTGCCGCGTTGCCTGGACCTCAGCCGGCACGCGTCAGCCGAGGCGCCCTACACCATGCCTTCCGGTCTCTTCACGGCCCTGCACATGGCCCTGGGCAAGCTGGACGTGGCGGTCCGCGCTCCGAGGCTGGCGGCCACCGCTGGCTGGCTGCGCGCGGAGCTGCGCACGCTGGGCCTGCCGCCGCTGGCCGCGGAGGCGCAGGCCTACCCTGGCGCCACGACGATTCCCCTGCCCGCCTCGCTCTCCGCCGAGGCTATCGGCCGAACGCTTGAGGACCGGGGCTTCCTGCTGAGCTACCGCAGTCCCTATCTCCTCGCGCGCAACTGGCTGCAAGTCTGCCTCATGCGCGATGCGACACCCGAGCTGCTGACCCCGCTCATCGCTGCGCTGCGGGAAATCGTGAACCGGAAACACCCATGAACACCAGGAGCAGCGACGCGACGCGGACGGCTGTTGCGATCATGCTGGCAGTCGCATCTCAGCTGCACGGCCTTGCGGCGCCGGCTGCTGCTGCCGCCGCCGCCCGCAAGCCGAATATCGTCTATATCATGGCGGACGAACTCGGGTACTACGAGCTGTCGCACATGGGCAACCCGAACCTGCGCACGCCGAACATCGACCGCATGGCGGCCGAGGGTATCCGTTTCACGCAGGCCCTGGCCGGCTCGTCCGTCTGCGCGCCAACGCGCTGCTGTTTCCTGACCGGGAAGCACAGCGGCCACACCTCGGTGCGCGCCAACGACGGCGGCACCCCGCTGCGGGCGGGGGAAGCGACGGTGGCCTCCATCCTCAAGCCCCTCGGCTACGCCACGGGAGGCTTCGGGAAGTGGGGTAACGGCGGCCGCGGATCCACGGGCGTGCCCGAGAAGCAGGGGTTCGATTTGTTCGTCGGCTACTACGACCAGGTCCACGCGCACTCATACTACACCCCGTATCTCGTCAGGAACAGCGCGGAGCTACCGCTGGCCGGCAACCGTGGCGGCAGCGACGGCACGAACTACGCGCACTACGCGATCGTCCGCGAGGCCCTGACGTTCATCCGCACGAACAAGGACCGCCCGTTCTTCTGCTACCTGCCGTTCACCCCGCCGCACGGGCTCTTCGACATTCCGGACAACGACCCTGCCTGGGCGCCGTACAAGGACAGGCCCTGGCCGGAGCCGGCCCGGCGCTACGCCGCGATGGTGTCCATGCTGGACCGGCAGATCGGCGACCTCTTTGCCCTGCTCAAGGATCTCGGACTCGATGAACGAACGCTGGTCTTCTTCAGCGGCGACAACGGCGGGGCGGACTATTTCCGCTCTAAGGAAGACCCCCGCGGCGTGCATGTCGCCAACAAGGATCCGCGCACCGGCGTCGAGTTCCGCGGACACAAGGGTAACCTGTACGAGGGCGGCCTGCGCATTCCTTTCATTGCCCGTTGGCCTGGCAAGATCGCCCCGGGACGCGTGAGCGATCTGCTGTGCTACTTCCCTGATGTGCTCCCGACCCTTGCCGAGGTCGCAGGGGCGCAGGTCCCAGCTGACATCGACGGCATCTCCATCCTGCCCGAACTCATCGGAGAAACGGCCGCCGGGCGCAAGCAGGGGCAGCACGAGTACCTTTACTGGGAGATCGGCGGCCAGACCGCGGTCCGTGCCGGCAGCTGGAAGGCCGTCCAGTCGCGGGAGAAGGCCCCGTGGGAGCTGTACGACTTGAAGGCCGATGTCAGTGAAACGCGGGACCTCGCAAAGGAGCGCGCGGACGTGCTCGCCCGGTTGAAAGGGTTCGCCACCGCCGCGCACGCGCCGGTCGTGCCCGGCACGTACACACGCACCGACCTCCACCAGCGCGACCGCGCGGCCAAGTTCGGGCTCGAGACCAAGGAGAAGAGCCCGGCCGCGGGCGGCGACCGGCCGGCTGTTTCTTGCCTGCCCGGCGAACTACCGAAGACGGGCTGGAAGATCGCCCGCGTCAGCAGCGAAAACGTTGGCAATGGCAAGCTCGCCGCCAATGCGATCGATGGCGACCCGGGCACGGTGTGGCATACACGCTTTGCCGACAACCTGGCGCAGCCGCCGCACGAGCTGGTGATCGATCTCGGGGCGGAGCGTGTCGTGCGAGGCTTTTGCTACCTGCCGCGGCAGGATCCGGCTTGGAACGGGGCAATCAAGGAGCTGGAGTTTGGCATCGGCGCGTCGCCCGACGGGTTCGCGGACCCCGTGGCCAAGGCTACGCTGCCGCGCTCGAAGGAATCGCAACTGATCGAGTGCCCCGCCACGAAGGGCCGCTACATCCTGCTGCGCGCCCTCTCCGAGCAGGGCGGCGGCCCCTGGGCCAGTGCGGCCGAGGTGGGCGTGATCGGCGAGTGACGGGCGCCGCTGTTCTGCCTACCGCGCGGGCCGGCCCAGCACCTCGATCTCATACAGCGAGAAACCCCAGGCCGGCTTGACGCGCTTCTTGAGTTCGAGCCGTACATGGCGGGCCACGACGTCCTTCATGGGGACAGCGTTGAGGGTGCGGTCTGGCGCGTCCGCGGGATTCGTCCCGTTGTACGTCGTCACCCAGGCCTGGCCATCGTGGGACGTGCTGACGGCGTAGTCGGTCGCGAAGGCGTTCTCCCACGTCAGGCGCAGGGTTTCGATGCTGACGGGACGCCCCAGGTCGATGCTCACCTGCTGCGGCTCGGCATAGTCGCTCGCCCAGCGTGTCTGCGTATCGCCATCGACCAACCCCTCGGCGGGGCCCTCACCCGGCCACTGCCGGTGCGTGGACGAAACCGTGACTTTCGCACCGGTGGCCATATTCCGGACCGGCACCGTCGACTTGACCTGCTTCGCCCCCGACCCGCCACTACCGGGCGTTGTGGTCGTGCAGCCCGCCGTCAGAAACACAACGGCAGCCAGGCTGCCAATTCCCGCTCGCACCGCATTTCCGCTCTGCATGCCTCTTCCTCCCGACCCCGTCCGGGGTCCGCGTTGTCAGCCCGGCGCGCATTCCAGCCGGCGCCGGTCACCTGTGGCTCGCTGCACCGGTACACCGATGCTCGCATTCGTACATTCGCAAGGAGGCACTAGCGCAGCGCGCCGCGTCTGTCAAGCTCGCCACAGTCTGCCTCACGCCCCCACGACATCCGCCGGGCGCCCGCAGCGGGCGCAAACGCCGCCGTTCAGACCCACGCGGCGCGTGCTGTAGCCGTCGCGCGCGATGAGCACGGCGCGGCACCCCGGGCAGAGCGTGTCCTGGCCGACCGACCCCGCCACGTTGCCCAGGTAGACGTAGTCGAGTTCGGCCGCGCATATGTCGTAGGCCCTGCTCAGCGTAGCCACCGGCGTCGGCGGCGCGTTCATCTTGTACTGTGGGCGATACGCGCTGAGGTGCAGCGGCACGCCCCGCCCCGCCTCGGTGCGTATCCAGCGTGCCAGGGTCTGCAGATCCGCGTCGCTGTCGTTCAACCCCGGGATCACGAGGTTCGTCAACTCGACCAGGCAGCCGGCTGCCAGCGCCTGCAGCACAAAGGCCAGTACGGGCGCGAGCGTGCCCCGGCACTGGCGCCGGTAGAAGGCGTCGTCCATGCTCTTGACGTCGATGTTCAGCGCCGCGATCAGCGGCAGCACATCGGCCGCCGGCCCAGGGCGCACGTAGCCGTTGGTCACCAGCACATTCACACCGCCCGCGGCCTTGACCCGCTCCGCGCACGCCCGCACGAACTCCATGTTGATGAGCGGCTCGTTGTACGTGTACGCAATCCCGATGGAGCCGCCCTTCCGGAAGGCCGCCGCCACCTCGTCGGGCGTAACCGCCTCAGCCGCGTCGTCGAATTGCTGGGAGATGGTCCAGTTCTGGCAGAACGGACAGGCGAAGTTGCAGCCCCACCCGCCGATGCTGAAGATGCGCCCGCCCGGGTTAAAGTGGTACAGGGGCTTCTTCTCGATCGGGTCAACGGCGGCGGAGGCCAGTCGGCCGTACCCCAGCGCCACGAGCCCGCCGCCCTGCACGGCGCGCGTGTGACAGGCGCCCCGCGCGCCCTCTCCGCGCAGTATGCAACCGCGCGGGCAGAGTTCGCACTGAATCGCCTCCCCCTCCGTCCGCTGCCAGTACAGAGCCGGATGCATGTGCCCCCCTACTCCACCTGCCACTCCAGGATGCCGCCTGAGCAGTCCGGCTGCAGGTTGACTTCGATCCGCAGCGCTGTCGTTGTCACCGGCGTGAACGACACGCGGTTGTACGCGTCGCGCGCAACGCCCAACGCTCCGCCGCCCTCAACCGGCTTCCACGCCTCCCCGTCCTGGTAGAGCAGCCGCCACGAGGCCGGTACGCGGCACGCGCCCCGTCCCGTATCGTCGAACCAGTACACGGCCACCGACTTCACGGCCGTCGGCGCAGCGAACGCGTATTGCACCCACTCGGTCGTCCCCTTGTGATCCCACCAGGTGAAACGGCCGATATCGTGGTCGATGGAGTTCTGCGGCTCCACCTGGTCGTTCAGCGCATCGATTGCATCCGCGCCATGGCAGAACGACGCAGTCGCGCGTGCTTTGCCCGCAAGGGTCGGCAGTGGCGACGCGAACGCGACGGTCGGGTCGGCAGCCAGCCACACGGCCATGGGGCCTACTTCACGATGCGCCCACGCGTAGTAGGGCACGGCGACGACGCGGGCCGGCTCCAGCCCCGCCCCTCCGTCCGCGAGCCGCACGCGCCGGCGGACCTCCCCGGAAAGTACCGTCACCCCGTTCAGCAGTTTCGGCCGCCATTCGGGCGCCAGCGCAGCCTGCGCATCCAGCACGAGATCGTTCACGCGTCCGCCGTTGTCGACCCCCTCGCACGCATAAACCAGCGGCCCGCGCTCAAGGGCGACGCGCCCGCGATCCGCGGCCACGGACGCATGCGCCACGACGCGCCGCACCGGCATCTCCAGCTTCAGCTCCACCCGGTCCCCCGCCTTCCACTCGCGCCGCACGACCGCGAAGCCCTTCTCCAGCGGCACGGTGATGGCCTTGCCGTTCACGCGCAGGCTCCAGGCCGGTTTCAGGTTGTCGGCATACCGGTAGAGATCGCTCGGCACGGGCTCGTTACGCACCCAGCCGGGAATCCGCACGCGCAGGGCGAACGTCTGCTTACGGGCGGGTGTCACGGTCAGCGCCACGGCCCCGTCCCACGGGTAGCGTGTCTCCTGCGCGACCTTGACCGCCTGGTCGTCCACCTGCACGTCCCCGGCGCCCCCGATGAACAGATTGACATACAGCGAGTCCGCCTGCGCGGCATAGATGTAGCCGGCAATCCCGGGAATGAAGCGCACCACGTTCACCGGACAGCACGAGCACCCGAACCACGGTGCGCGCCGCACGGCGCCGTGATTGAAACGCGAGGCGCCATCGGCTTCGAGCACGTTCGGGTAGAAGAAAGCGTCGCCCTGGATGGCGATGCCGGCGAGAAAGCCGTTGTAGATCACGCGCTCCAGTACGTCGAGGTACTTCGCGTCGCCGTGCAGGAGAAACATGCGGTGGTTCCACAGGGCGTTCGCGATCGCCGCGCAGGTCTCGTTGTAGGCGGTCTTGTTCGGCAGTTCGTAGTCCGCACCGAAAGCCTCGCCGGCGGGCAGACCGATGCCGCCGGTGATGTGCATCTTCCGGCTGACCATGTTCGTCCAAATCCGGTCGATCGCGTGCAGGTACGCCTGGTCCCCCGTGAGTGCGGCAACATCGGCCACGCCGCTGTAGAGGTAACCGGCCCGGACGGCGTGCCCGACCGCCTCGGTCTGCTGCTCGATCGGGAGGTGGTCCTGCGCATACAGGCCGTAGAGTTTGTGCGTCTCCGCCCGGCCGCGACAGTGAATCAGGTACTTTGCGAGCTCGAGATACTTCGCTTCCCCCGTTGCGCGGTAAAGCCGCACCAGGCCGATCTCGATCTCCTCGTGGCCCGGCGGATTTCCGCGGCCGCCAGGCTTGAACTCGCGCGCGACCAGGTCGGCGTTCTTGATGACCACGTCCAGCAGGGAGCGCTTGCCTGTCGCCTGGAAGTGCGCCACGCCGGCCTCGTAGAGGTGCCCGACGTTGTACAACTCGTGGCTCGCCCCCAGGTTCGACCAGCGCTGCTTCCCGGACATCCCCGGCATCTTGTCGGGCGTGAACAGGCGCCGCGCCGAGTACAGGTAACCGTCCGCCTCCTGAGCGGCCGCGATCTTCGCGATCAACTCGTCCAGGTACTTGTCCAGGGCGGGATCCGGGTGCTTGACGAGCGTGTAGGCCGCGCCCTCGATCACCTTGAACACATCCGAGTCATCGAACGGACAGCCGCGAAAAGCGCCCTCCATCAAACCGCCGGCCTTGGCGAAGTTGTCGATCCGACCTGTCTCTTCGCACTTCTTGAAGTCGTAGCCCACCGTCACGACGCGGTTCGTTTCCAGCCGTGGCGTCCAGAACCCGTCCCGGATCTCCACCGCCGTGAACGGCGCCGGCTGCACCGGATAGTCCCGCCCCGCGGCGGCCCAGGCCACCGCCGCCGCTCCCACTGTCGCCGCTAAGATCAACCCCGTCACGTGTCCGCTCATGCGTGCCTGCCCCCCCTGTCTCTGCCGCGGCAGGGAACGGCCTGAAGGCCGTTCTACATTCGCCCGCCACCACACTCCCCCGTAGAACGGGCTTCAGCCCGTTTCTGCGTCTAAGGCCTGAAGGCCGTTCTACTCTCGCCCGCATGCTTTCCACGCGTCGATCATCGCCCGGATATTCGCCCGGGGCATGCCGGGACTGACACCGCCGCCGACCGAGAGGATCAGCGGATGTGCGCCGGCCTTCGTCAGCACGTCGCGGGTCGCCTGCGTCACGTCCTCGGGACTGCCGCGGACGCCGACCTCGAGCGGGTTCACATTCCCCATCAGGCACATCCGCCCCCGCAACCGCATCGTCGCCTCGCTAATGTCCATCTGCTTGCCCCAGTTCAGCACGTCGAAACCGGTATCCGGCAGGTGGTCGAGGCAGGCCGACACGTTGGCGTCGTTGTGGTACACCTTCACCCAATCCGCCGGAAACGCGTCGCAGACGCGCTTGAGATACGGGTGCGCGAACTCCAGGTAATGCTCCTCGCCCAGGAAGCCCACGATGTCGTCCAGCACGAGGATGCCCTCGACGCTGCCGCCCAGCGCCTCCGCCTGCGCCTTCAGCCAGTCGATGGTCAGCTTCGTCGTGATTTCCATCAGCTGGTGCACGCGCGCCGGCTGCTCGATCACGTCCATCATCAGCTCCGTCACACCCCGAAAGAACGAGGCCGTGCAGAGCGGCCCGCGGGCCGCGACAACCGGGACCGTGTAGCCCGCCGCCGCGATGCGGCCGCGCATGCTCGCGTAGCGGTGCAGGGCCAGGGCCATGAAGCCGGACGACCGCGCGTCCGGGACGGTCAGCAGCTCCAGATCCTCCAGGCGGAACGGCACCCGCTCCTCGCTCGGCGTCTGGCCCGGCCAGAACCGGATCCGCACGCCCATCGCCGAGGGCTCCGCGGCCATGCCGCTCTCCGCCCACCACGAGGGGAAGAATGTGACTTCCGGAAACTCCTGCAGCACCTGCAGGTTGGCCCGGAACCACACCTCCGGATCGAAATAGTAGTCGAGATGGCTGATGCCCAGGTAGCCCGGCATCCACGGACTGTCCACGATCAAAGCCAGGGGAACCTTGCCCCCACCCTCCCGCTTGGCAGCGGACTTGAATGACTCCCATTGCTCCCTGCGCATACGCCACCCTCCCTTTGGCCAGGCCGCTACGGCTGCCCGGTCAAATCGTAATCGTATTCGAGCCGCCGCCGGGCCCCCGCCCGGTCCTTCTGCGCCACGATCTCGTCCAGTCGCGAGGCCACGTCCCGAAGCCGCCGTAGCGCCCAGGCGTGCGACCCCTGCCACTGCGTCCAGCCATCCCGCCTGGCGTCACGCTCCAGCTGGTCCAGTCCGTCTCCGAGAATGGCCGCCACGCCCCTCCGCACCAGCTGCTCGCGTACATCGCTCCCCTCCGGGCACCGGTATTCGAGCAGCGGAATCAGGGGCGGCAGCCCCTCCGGCCCGAGGCTCTTCTGACAGATCGGCCGCATGGCCCGCGGCTTGCCCGCGAGAACCTGCCGGGCGTTGTAGGTCGAGCAGAGCCACTCGTTCGGCGTCACCGCCAGTAGCGTCAGGCCGAGGCCGAACGCGACCAGGTAACGGCGGAGCAACCAGCCGAACCCGTACGCGTGCCGGACCTTCCAGACCATGATCCCCAGTCCGCAGGCGACGAGCACGCAGCCATAGAGCCCGGTTAACCGCAGGTGCGTCAGGCCGCTGAAGTCAATGTACATCTGCAGGCGACGGAGCGCCCCGACCGCGATCACGCCATTGAGGCCCGCCCACGCGTAGGCCCAGAACCGCAGCCGCGCAGCGCGCGGATGGAAGTTCAGCTTGTCGCGGAAGATGAAGCCGAGCACGACGCTGCTGAACCCGAGCCCCAGCGTCAGCCACCCGCACCCCGCGTGCGTGTAGGCAGTCCACGTGATGCCCGCGGGCAGCGTCGCCCGCCCGTACAGGTAGACTCCGTCCAGTAGGTTATACGCGACGAAGAGGCCGCAAACCGACACCAGCGTCGACAGGGCCGCGGCTTGATTCCCGTCAGACTCCGGCGCGACTTCCGCGATGGCTGGCGGTGTCAGCCGGTCGGCGCGGGGCGCGAAACCAAGCGCTTCGGCCGCGATCGCAGCCGGCCGCGCCAAGGCGGCGAAGAGCATGACCCACAGCGTCCAGACAACGATCCTCGCGAAAGAGATATGCGCCAGCCAGATTTCCAGCCATCTCCCGAGGTCGCCGCACACACGGTTCACAAGCTTCGCCACCACCGGATTCGCGCCGGCAAAGATCAGCACGAAGAGCAGGCACACGCCGACCGGAATCAGCACCACGCGCGCGGGCAGCCGGGGCTGCGTCCGGGCAGCGCCCCCGGGCAGCCGCGCCTTGATCCCGGCCCAGACCGCGCCCGCATGCCCACAGCCCCGCAGCGGCCCCCCGAGCAGCGTCCACGCCGCCGAGAACAGCAGGAGGGGTGGACGCTGTTGAGGGTAGACCCGCTTGACGGCCCCCAGCGCCAGTGCGCCCCAGGCCACCGCGTGCAGCAGCCACCACTGCCGCCAGACCAGCAGCGGCGCGCACAGCAGCACGGTCAACAGCAGGAGCGAACGCGGCCACGGCGACGCCCGCTGCGTGGCAAGAGACAGGCCGAAGGCGGCCGCCAGCAACACCAGCCCGGCCCCGGTTCCGCCGGGTGCGCTGTAGAGCAGCAGGTCAGCCAGCGAGGCGAGTAAAATGACGATGAGCGTGTCACGACCGCTCACCGGCTTGCCCAACGGGTTCCGCGAGAGATCGTCCGCGGGCGTGGGCGCCGGTGGGGGCGGCAGGGGGGGCGGCTGCGTGCCAGCCGCGTCGTCTGTGTCGCTCATAGGTCACTCCGCCGGTAGTTCACGCAGCTTGATGCTCCGGTAGTGGACGGTATTCCCGTGATCCTGGAGCAGGATGGGCCCCTCCGGAAGCTCACCGAACGCCGCCCAGGACTTGAACTTGCTCTGCGCCACGATTTTCCTGAAGTCAGCGCTGCCGCGCTCATATTCGAGCACCTTCACGCCGTTGAGCCAATGCTCGACGTGTGTGCCACGGGCCACGAGCCGCGCCTCGTTCCACGCGTTCGGCGGGTTCACAGGCTTGCCCGCTGCCGCCGGAATCAGGTCATACAGCGACGCCATGGTCCGGTTGCCGTCGCGCCCCAGCTTCGCATCCGGATGACGCTCGTCGTCGAGGATCTGGTACTCCAGCCCCAACCCGGCGCCCTTGGTCTTCGTCAGGTCGCGTTCGACGAAGTACTTGATGCCGCTGTTCGCGCCCGGGGTGATCTGGAACTCCAGGCGCAGCTCGAAACGCGCGTACGACTTCACGGTGACGATGTCGCCCCCGCCGGTCCCCGCCTTGCCGGCTTCCCCGTGCACCGTCAGGGTGCCATTGGTCACGGACCACCCCTTCGCGGGGAACTGCTCGCTCTTCAGGCTGCGCCAGCCCTCGGTCGTCTTGCCGTCCCAGAGCAGCCTCCAGCCCGCCTGCTGTTCCCCGGCGGTCAGCGTATTCGGCGCCGCCTTCTCCGCCACCTGCCCCACAGCCTGCCACGTACCCGCCGCCACCAGCAAACCACTCAACCACACGCGCGCGCGCATCCGGCACCTCCTTGTGCGTCGGTCACTCGTTCGGAACCATCCCGCCAGCGTTATACCACACCACCCGCCTGCGGAAAAGCGCCAAGCTTGGTTGTCCATCTTGACGGGCGCGGCTGGACACGCGTATCGTTTCCGCCAGCACGGAGGAGAACCGCATGACGCTGAAACCGCCCGCCAGTCCGGAACGTCAGGCCCAGCTCGTCGCGGAGCTCCGACGCGATCGCGAGCTGCGCCAGCAGAGTTACCGCGAGCGAGCCCTGAAGCTGCTGCCGCACATTTGCGGGCGCTGCAGCCGCGAGTTCGAGGGGCAGCGGCTGCGCGAGCTGACCGTTCACCACCGCGACCACAACTTCCGGAACAATCCGCCCGACGGCAGCAACTGGGAACTGCTCTGCATCTACTGCCACGACGACGAGCACGAGAAGGAGAAGAAGGGCGGCTACACGGCGTCCCCCCTCTCCGCCGCGCCCGTCCTCTCCCGGCAGCCGTCGCTCGCCAACCCGTTCGCCGCCCTGGATCTACTTGTGAAGCCGGGAGACAAGCCGGCGACATAAGCAGGATGACGGGTGGATCGGATCGCATCGAATGCCAACGGGATCCGCGACGGCACTGATCACCTGGCGCCAGGCTGCTCAGGCGCCAGGCTGCTCAGGGTGGCCACGAGCGTTTGCCTCAAGCTTGACTGGACCTGACGATGCTGGCTTCGCCGTTCACGCGGATCCGCACGTCCTGCGGTTTGGCGGACGTAATGCGATGTGACGTAACCTTGCCGTCCCTCCAGGCGATGTCTACGGAGAAGCCCCCGCGGGCGCAGAGCCCCTTCACCTCGCCCGCTGGCCACGAAGCCGGGATGGCCGGCAGCAGGTGCAGCTCGCCGGCGTGGGACTGGAGCAGCATCTCGGCGATGCCGGCCGTGGCGCCGAAGTTCGCGTCGATCTGCATCGGCGGGCAGCTGCTGAACAGGTTCGGGTAGACGCCGCCGCTGTGGGCGCCTTCGCCCTGGTCTTCCTTGCGGATGGGCCGGAAGTTCAGGAGATACTGCAGGATCCGGTTGGCCGTCTCGCCGTCCCGCATCCGCGCCAGGAACGCGATCTTCCAGGCGGTGGACCAGCCGGTGCTGGCGATACCGCGGTTTTCCAGCGTGACGCGGGCCGCCTGCACCAGAGCGGGCGTCGCATCGGGCGTGATTTCGAGGCCCGGGTATAAACCGTAAAGCATTGAGGCGTGACGGTGATTGTCCTTCGGATCGTCCCAATCCTCCAGCCATTCCTGGATCTGGCCGTAGCGGCCGACGGGCGTCGGGGGCAACGCCGCCCGGGTGGCGGTTGCCTGTTCGGCGAATTCCGCATCGACGCCCAGCTCCCGGGCCGCCGCGGCACACGCCCCGAAGTGCTCGCGCAGAATCTGCATGTCCATCGTCGGCCCGGCGCAGATGCTTGGCTGCAGCGCCCACTCCTTGCCCTCGAGCTTGTGATGCCGGTTCTCCGGCGAACTCGACGGGCACGTGACCAGATGGCCGCGCGTGGGATGCTTCTGCAGTGTGTCGAAGAAGAACTCGGCGGAACCCTTCATCAGGGGATAGGCCCGGCGGAGGAACTCACGGTCGCCGGCGAACAGGTAATGATCGTAAAGCCGGTTGCAGAGCCAGGCGCCGCCGGTCGGCCAGGAACTCCAGAAGGAAATGACCCCGCCAATGGGCCAGACGCCCCGCCAGAGGTCGGTGTTGAAATTCAACGTCCAGCCCCGCGCGCCAAAGCAATGCCTGGCGGCCCAGCCTCCGGTCACGGCCAGATCTTCGCAGAAACGCAGCAGCGGCTCGATGCACTCGCCAAGGTGGGCGACGTCCACCGGGAAATAGTTCATCTGAAGATTGATATTGCTCGTGTACTTCGCATCCCAGGCCGGGTTGCGGTCGCCGTTCCAGATGCCTTGCAGATTCGGCGGGTGCGTGCCGGGACGCGAACTGCTGATGACGAGGTACCGCCCAAACTGGAACAGCAGGGCCACCAGCGCCGGATCGTCCTGGCTCTGCCGCATGGCCTCCAAGCGCTGGTTCGTCGGCAGACCGCTCGTCGCCGATGTGGGCAGGGTCAGCGAAACGCGCTGGAACAGGCGTTGGTAATCCCGGAGGTGGTCGCCGCGTAACGCGTCGTACGACCTTATCGCGGCCCCGGCCAAGTGGGCCTGGACGACAGGCTCCGGAAGGCCGGAGACATCCTGAAAGCTCTTGAAGTTCGTTGCGGCCGCAAGCAGCAGCACCGCAGAATCCGCACCCTCGACCAGGACGCGGTCTTCCTCCATACGCAGGCTGCCGCCCTTCGGCAATACGCGCAGGCGGACCTGATAGGCAATCGCCCCGGGGTCGACCTTGCCGTGCAGCACCAGTTCGCCCAATCCGCCTGCCTCGGTGCGAATCCTGCCGACGACCTCACCCTTCGCCGCGCCCTCGGAAACCGTTCCGCCGCCGCCGTTGTACGCCTTGCCGTAATCCATGACCCCGGCCAGGCTCACGGTGAACGACACCGAACCGGGACGGTCCGCCGTGATGGAACCGACCAGCACCTGGTCCACGGCGCTGATGAAGAACTCCCGACGGAACGTGACGTCGCCAACCCGGTAGGAGGTCGCCGCAATCGCCGTGTCGAGCGTCAGGTCCCGACGATAATCCCGGCACGCTTCGTGGCCGGGAAACGCGAGCCAGAGATCGCACATCGGCTGATACTTCGAGAACCAACGGTGGACCATCGACTTGCCGAACAGCTCCTGCGCCTCGCTCCACTTGCCTTCGAACGTCAGTCGCCGGATTTCCGGCAGCGCCTTGGGGCCCTCGCAGTGGTAGTGCGCTTCCTTGTCCGGCTCGCCGGTCCAGATGGTTTCCTCGTTGAGCTGCAAGCGTTCCCGGCCGGTGCCACCGAAGACCATCGCGCCCATGCGGCCGTTGCCCAGCGGCAGGGCCTCGTTCCAGTTGGAGGCCGGGAGGTCATACCACAGGCGCAGAGGGCTGGACGCGTCCGCAGGAACGGCTGCAGCCGCGGACAGGCTGGCCTGCGTCACGAGGCGGCCCGCACCGACTGCCGCCGTCGCCACCGAGGCCGTACGCATGAATTCGCGCCGCGTGACTGTTCTTCCGCCGCTCAGAGCGTCCACCCCTCGCGATAGGCCGTGCGCACGAACCGGTTGGCGTCTTCGTTGTTCGTCACGCGCAGGTTCTCGGCGTCCCACAGGATGCGTTTGTCCACGCGCTTCGCCACGTTGCCCAGCAGGCAGAGCTCGGTCAGCGGGCCGGAGTACGCGAAATCGGCGCCCGCCGGCTCGCCCGTCTTGCACGCGCGCACCCAGTCCTGCTCATGCGAGCCCTTTACGCGCGCCAAGGTCTTCTCGGGCAGCTGCGCCTCCTTCATCCGCGCTTCCGGAATGATGCGCGGGCTCTCGCCGTACACGCCCGCCATGATCGTGCCCCGGGTGCCCTTGATGAACATGCCCCCCTCGGCCGGCACCTGGCGCTCGTCTTCGAGGTCGGCCGGGCGCGGCGGACGCGTGCCCTCGTACCACGTCAGCTTGAGCGGCGGCAGGCCGGCGCGCGCGGGGATCTGGAAGGTGACAATCGCCGACAGCGGGTGGACCTCCGCCGTGTTGCCGCACGACGTCGCCTCAATACTGGTTGGCGGAGCCAGCTTCAGCGCCGCGAAAACCGCGTCGAGCGTGTGGGCGCCGCGATCGCCCATCATGCCGCAGCCGAAATCCCAGAAGCACCGCCAGGTGGAGGGGTGATACGCGCGATGGTACGGCCGCATGGGGGCTGGGCCGATCCACGTATCCCAGTTGAGCCCGGCTGGTACGGGCGGCGTCTCTTTCGGCCGCTCGCCCCACTGCGAACTCCAGCCGGCATGCCCCCACGGGTAATACGACAGGCTGCACCAGGCGTCCACTTCGCGAATCTCGCCGATCACGCCGGCCCAAACCCACTCGCAGATCAACCGGTGCCCCTCCATGGAGTGACCCTGGATACCCATCTGGGTCGCGACCTTGCAGGTCTTCGCCGCCTGGGCCAGCATGCGGGCCTCGTACACGTCGTGCGTCAGCGGCTTCTGGCAGTAAACGTGCTTGCCCGCGCGCATCGCGGCCATGGCGATCACGGCGTGGGTATGGTCCGGCGTCGCGATGAGTACGGCCTCGATGTCCTTCTGCTTGTCCAACATCTCGCGGTAGTCGGTGTACACCTTCGCGTCCGGATACTTCTTGAGCGTGCCGGCGGCGTGGTTGAGATCCACGTCGCAGAGCGCAACGATGTTCTCGGATGCGAGATTCGCCAGGTTCGACGCCCCCATGCCGCCCACGCCGACCCCGGCGATGTTCAGCTTCCCGCCAGGCGCCGTCGCCGCCCCGAACGCCCGCCGCGGCGACAGGCTCAGCGCTCCCGCCGCCACCCCCGCCGTATAGAGAAACGTCCGCCGTGTCGTACCACCTGTCGCAGCGTCACCAGCCGTCGCCTGACCCATGACTGCCCCCTCCTTCGGACGTTTCCGAAGCGTATGCCGCATCTAACCGAAACGTAAGAAATCGACAGCGATCCGCCGTCGCAACTTTTTTTGCTTGTACGCCTTAAGACGCCGTTGTGCAAGCGCGCTCTTTCTGCTATTTCTCTTCGGTAACGACGGTAGACACCGTCGCTGTTCACCAAGGACGACAGCATGCGGGTTGTAATCACAGGTATGGGAGCGGTCACGCCGATGGGCAGGGGGGTGCCCGTCTTCTGGGACGCGCTGCTGCGGGGGGTCTGCGGCATGCGCGAGCTGACGCGTTTCGACCTCACGGACTTCCCCTTCACGCGCGGCGGCGAGGTGGACCTCGCGACCCTTCCTCCACTGCCCCCCGGTCCGCCAATTGACCTCGCGACGCATTTCGCGGCCCTCGCCGTCGAGGAGGCCATGCAGGGCGCCGGGCTGGCCGACGCCAACCCCTCCCCGTCCGACACCGCCCTCGTGCTCGCCACGAATTTCGGCGGCGCCGCCTCGGTCGAGGCGCTGCTGGCCGCGGTGGCCGCGAGCACGGCTTGCCCGCCCGGCGCCTTCCAGGCCTACGACTTCCAGGCGGCCGCCGATTATGTCGCGGCGCGCTGGCACTTGCGCGGTGCGCGCACCGTCCTCTCGCTCTCCTGCGCGTCGGGCGCCGCGGCGCTCGGCTACGGCGCCGGCCTGATCCGTGCCGGGCGCGCGAAGATCGTCGTCACCGGCGGCTACGATGCCCTCTCGCGCTTTGCCTGGAGCGGCCTCGGCGCGCTGCGCACCATGGTCAAGGACGCGGTGCGGCCCTTCGACCGCGACCGCGCCGGCACGATGTTCAGCGAGGGCGCCGGCGTGCTCATCATCGAAGAGGCCGAACACGCGGCGCACCGCGGTGCACCGGTGCTCGCGGAGCTGTGCGGCTACGGGCTCAACAACAACGCCTATCACATGACCGCTCCCGCCAAGCGCGGCGCGGGCACGGCGGCGGTCATGCGGCTGGCCCTGGTCGACGCCGGCCTGCCCCCGGAGGCGATCGACCACATCAACACGCACGGCACGGGCACGAAGCCGAACGACGTGACGGAGACCGAGGCAATCAAGGATGTCTTCGGCGCGCACGCGGCGCAGATCCCGCTGACGGCCATCAAATCCTCGACCGGCCACCTGATGGGCGCCGCCGGCGCGGTGGAGGCGATCGCGTCGGTGTTGACGATCCGGGACGGCGTCATACCGCCGACAACCAACCTGCGCAACCGTGACCCCGCCTGCGATCTCGACGTCGTCTTCGACGTCAAGCGCCCGGCCGCCGTGCGCACCGTTCTCTCGAACTCCGCCGGCATCGGCGGCTGCAATGCCGCCGTGATTGTGAGGCAAGTGCCATGACTGCCCACCGCGTCGTCATTACCGGAGTGGGACCGGTTACCGCCCTCGGCGCCGGCCGCGAGGCGTTTGCCGCCGGGCTGGCCGAGGGTCAGTCCGCCTGCGCGCCCATCACGCGCTGCACGCCCGTGCCCGCCGGCCTTCACGTCGCCGCGGAAGTGCTCGACTTCCGCGTCCAGGACTACCTGGCGAGCGAGAAGACCTACCTCGACCGCGCTGCCGAGTTCGCGCTAGCCGCAACGTCGCTGGCCCTGCGTGCGGCGGCCCTCGAGCCTGCCGCCGTGGCCGGCGACGACACCGGCCTCGTGCTGGGATCGGCTGCCGGCTGTCTCGAGACGATGCAGCTTTACTTCAAGGATTTCCTGGAAAAAGGCCCCCGCCTCGTCAAGCCGTTCCTCTTCCCCCACACCTACGCCAATACGGCCATCAGCCTGGTCGCCATCGAGTACGGGCTCCGTGGCTACCACAACTGCTTTGCCGCGGGCTGGACCTCCTCCGGCTACGCGCTCGCCGACGCGTTCGACCGCGTGCGGGACGGCCACTGCACGGTCTGCCTGGCGGGCGGATTCGACGCTCTCTCCGCGCCGCTGCTGGCCGGCCTCGCGGCCGGCGGCCTGCTCACCCGCGCCGCCACACCCGAGGCCGTCGCGGCGCCCTTCAGCGCGGTCTCCGATGGCTGCGTGCCCGGCGAAGGTGCGGCCGTGTTTGTGCTGGAGGCCCGTGAACACGCCCTCGCCCGCGGCGCCAGGATCCTCGCCGAAATCGCGGGGGCCGGGCTGGCCGCCGAGACGGTTGGCGGCGCGCCCGATCCGGCCGCCCTAAGCGCCGCTTGCGCGCGGGCCATGCGCGCCGCGCTTGCCGATGCCGCCTGCGACGCTGCCGCCTGCGGCGCCGTGCTGGCAGCAGCCGCCGGTCACCCCTGCCTCGACGCCGCGGAGGCCGTCGCGCTCGCGGACGTGTTCGGCGCCGCCGTGCCGCGCATCAGCGCCCCCGCCGCCCTGCTCGGCGCCCTCTTCGGCGCGACCACCGCGGTACATGCGGCGGTCGCGGTGGAGGCCCTCTGCGCCGGCTCGCTCCCTGCCGGCGGCCTCCTGGTCAACGCGCTCGATCCGGGCGGCAGCGCCGTCAGCCTCGTGCTCGTGCCCGGCGGGGAGGTTGTGTGATGGACTGGGTCACGGCCTACGGCTCGATGCTCCTCATCCGCCGCTTCGAGGAGACCGTCGAAGCGCTCTTCAGCCAGGGCAAGGTGCGCGGCACCACCCACGCCTCGTGCGGCCAGGAGGCCTCCGCGGTGGGCGCCTGCCGCGCCCTGCGGCCCGGCGACGCCGTGACCAGCACGCACCGCAGCCACGGCCACTTCCTCGCGCTTGGGGGTGACCCCCGGCGCATGATGGCGGAACTTTTCGGCAAGGCGACCGGCTACTCGGGCGGACGCGGCGGCAGCCAGCTCATGGCCGATTACGGCCTGGGGTTCATTGGCGCCAACGGGATCACCGGCGGCAGCATCCCCGTGGCCACCGGCCTGGCACTCGCCGCGCAGCGCCTCCAGACGGGCCGCGTGGTGGCCTGCTTCTTCGGCGACGGGGCCACGAACCAGGGGACGTTCCACGAGTCGCTCAACATGGCGGCCATCTGGCGCCTGCCCGTGGTCTACATCTGCGAGAACAACCAGTACGCCATGTCCATGCCCTCGCACCAGTCGCTCCCCCTGCCCGACGTCGCCGCGCGCGCGGCGGCCTACGCGCTGCCCGGCGTGATCGTGGACGGCAACGACGCGCCGGCGGTCCACGCGGCCGTCAGCGAGGCGGCGGAGCTGGCGCGCGCCGGCGGCGGCCCGAGCCTCGTCGAGTGCAAGACGTACCGCTTCTCGGGTCACTCGCGCGGCGATCCGCGCGTCTACCGGACGCGCGCCGAGGAACAGGACTGGCGCACGCGCGACCCGCTGACGCGGATGCGCGCGTGGCTGAGCGCCGACGGGAGGCTCGACGACGCCGGCGCGGAGGCCATGCTGCAGTCGGCCGAGGCGGCGGTGCAGGACGCCATCACGTTTGCCCAGGAGAGTCCGGACCCTGACCCGGCCACGCTGACGGAGGGGGTTTTCGCCGCATGACCACCCTCAGCTACACCGAAGCCCTTCGCACGGCGCTGGCCGAGGAGCTCGCGCGCGACCCGCGCGTGCTCCTGATCGGCGAGGACATCGCGGTCTACGGCGGCGCGTTCGGCGTCACGCGCGGGCTGCTCGACCGCTTCGGCCCCGCGCGCATTGTGGACACGCCCATCTCCGAGGGCAGCTTCGTCGGCGTGGGCGTCGGCGCGGCCCTCGGTGGCCTGCGGCCGGTGGTCGAGATCATGTTCATGGATTTCATCACGCTGGCCGTGGACCAGCTCGTGAACCAGGCGGCCAAGCTGCACTACGTCTTCGGCCCGCAGGCGGCCTGCCCGCTGGTCATCCGCACGCCCGCGGGCGGCGGGCGCTGCTACGGCCCGACGCATTCCCAGAGCCTCGAGGCGCTCTTCCTGCACGTGCCCGGCATCCGGATCGCCGTGCCTGCGACGCCGGCCGACGCCCGCGGCCTGCTCAAGACCGCCGTGCGCGACGGTAATCCCGTCCTGTTCGTCGAACACAAATTGCTCTACCCGGAAAAGGGCCCCGTCGACCTCGACCAGGATGGCGCCGTCCCGTTCGGCCAGGCCCGCATCGCAGCCGCCGGCACGGATCTGACCATCGTGGCCTGGTCGCGGATGACGGTCGAGGCGCTGCTCGCCGCGCAGGATCTGGCCGCTGAGGGCCTCTCCGCCGAGGTCGTGGATTTGCGCACGCTTGCGCCGCTCGACATCGAAACCGTGGCCGCCTCCGTCCGCCGCACCGGGCGGGTCCTGCTCGTCGAGGAGGGCACGCGCACCGGGGGCGCCAGCGCGGAGATCGGCCTGCGGATCATGGAGGCGGCCTTCGAGTACCTGAGCGCCCCGCCGCGCCGGCTGACCACACCCGACATCCCCATCCCGGCCAGCCCCGTGCTGGAAGCGGCAGCCTTGCCGGGCCGCGCCTCGATCGCGCAAGCCGCCCGGGCGCTGGCGGCGGAGTAGCCCATGCAGCCCCTCATCTCCATCGTGATCCTGACGCATAACAAGCTCGACGTCACGCGCCGCTGCCTGCCGACCCTGCTGGAGACCCGCTACGCCCCGTGGGAGCTCGTGGTCGTCGACAACGGATCGACGGATGGCACGCCCGCGTGGCTCGACGCGTTCGCGCAAACGGCCGCCACGCGCGGCGTACCGGTCACCGTGCTCCGCAATCCCGGCAACATCGGCTGCTCCACCTCGCGCAACCAGGGCGCCGCCGCCGCGCGCGGCGCGCTCATCGGGTTTGCGGACAACGATGTCGCGCTGCGCGACGTGCACTGGCTGACGCAACTGGGGGCGCGGTTCGCGCGCGACCCGGCGGTGGGCATGGTCGGGCCGAAGCTCGTCTACCCCTATGCCCCGCACGCCATCCAGAATGCCGGTACGGCCGTCTCGCGCAGCGGGCGCATCCTCTTTCGCGGCCGGGGCGAGTCGCGCGAGGATCCGCGCTTCAACGTCGAGGACGAGGTGCAGTGCCTGATCAGCGCCTGCTGCCTGGCCAGCCGCCGCGCCTTCGAGGCCGCCGCGGGCTTCGACGAGGCCTTCAACCCTGTCGAGTACGAGGATCTCGACCTCTGCTACCGCATGCGCCAGCTCGGCTATCGCCTGCTGTACGTGCCGGCCGTGGAGCTGTATCATTTCGAGAGTGTGACGACGGCCGGGACGCCGTCGTTGCCGAATACGCGCCTGATCATCGAGCACGGCCTGCTTTTCAAGCAGCGCTGGCGCCACATGTTCGAGAGCGAGAACGGGCCGCCCGACGCGGCCACGGCGTGGCGGAAGCTGAAGGTGCGACCGCTCGCCGAAATCGGCGACCTGCCGCTGAGAGGAGAATGACGCATGACGGATCGTTTGGAAGACCAACTGAAGCGCATGATCGTGAAGCGCCTGTTCATGAGAATCGCCCCCGAGGCGATTGACGAACAGAAGTCGCTGATCGATGCCTACGGCGTGGACTCGGTGAGTTTGCTGGAGCTGGTCGTGGGCCTCGAGGAGGAGTTCGGCATCCAGATCGGCGACGGGGAGTTCAGCGTCGCGAACTTCGAGTCGGTGACCGCCCTCGCCGCGTACGTGCGCGGCAAGCAGGCTGGCTGAGCCGGGAGGCTGTCGCCCATCATGCTCGTGTCGTCCGAAACCGCTGTCTGCATCGCGGGGCCGGGGGGGCGGTTGGCGGCCACCCTGCACGCGCCCGCCACGCCCGGCGGGCTGCCGGTTGTGTGCGCGCACGCGGTTTTCGAGGAGCGCAAGGCGGCGCAGCGGCCGCTGGTGGAGCTGGCCCGGAGCCTGTGCGCGCGCGGCCACGCCGTGCTCCGCTTTGACTACGCCGGCTGCGGCGACAGCGAGGGTGACTTCGACACCTGCACGGTGGGCAGCTGGCAGGCCGACCTCGCCGCCGCCATCGCGTGGACCCGCGCCGAGACGGGCGCCGCCCGCGTGGGCCTGCTCGGCGTGCGCGTGGGCGCCGCCCTCGCGCTGGCCGCCGCGGCGTCGCGGGACGACGTCGCCTGGCTCGCGCTGTGGGAGCCGGTCGTCAGCGGCGCCGCGTATCTCGATCACGAGCTTCGCCGCAAACTGATGAAGGAAATGCTCACCTTCGGCAGCAGCCGCGGCTCGCGCGCCGCCCTCGCCGACGAACTGGCAGCGGGGCGCACGGTGGACCTCGACGGCTACCCGCTCACCCCCGCGCTGCACGCTGCGCTCGTCGCGCTCGACGCCACCCGCGCGCTGCCCCCTGCCCCCTGCCCCGTGCTCATCGCCCATGCCACGCCGGCCGCGACTGCCGCCGAGCCGATCGAGCAGCTCGACGCGGCCCTGCGGGCCGCCGGCCTGGCCACGACGCTGGCAATCCTCGCCCTGCCCCCGTTCTGGAGCCTGGTCGGCCTGGCGGACACCGCGCCCCTGCAGGCGCGCACGCTCGCCTGGCTGGAGGAGCTCGCGCCGCCATGAACGCCACCGAACAGCCCGTGACGTTCCGCTGCGGGGGCGAGACCCTGCGCGGCGTGCTGCACCTGCCGAACGGCGGCGCCGCGGCGCGCCCGCCGGCCACGGGCATCGTGTTCCTCCACGGCTGGTCCGGCTGCCGCCTGGGCCCGCACCGCATGTTCGTCACCGCCGCCCGGCGCCTGGCCGCCGCGGGATTCGCCGGCCTCCGCTTCGACTACCGCGGGCGCGGCGAGAGCGACGGAGCCACGCAAGCCGCGGGCATTGCCACCATGATCGACGATGCCGTTGCCGCCGCGGCCTGCCTCCGCGAACACCTGCCAGGCGCCCGCATCGTCATCCTGGGCATCTGCTCCGGCTGCAAGGTCGCGCTGGCCGCCGCCCCGCGCATACCCGACACCAACGCGCTCGTTCTCTGGTCGGCCGAAACCATGGGCTGGCTCAAGACCGGCGCGTCGCAGCGCCGCAAGAGTTCGGCCATGCTCCTCTCCTACCTGCGCAAGCTGGCCCGCCCGGAAACCTGGCGCAAGTTGCTCACGGGCCGCGTCAACACCGCGCTCGTCCGGCAGGCCGTGGCTGGAAACGAGATCGCCACGGCGGACGAACTCCGCAGCGAGACCGACTGGCTGAACGCCTTTTGCCGCGCCTGGCAGGGGCGCCTGCTCTTCATTCACGGCAGCAACGACCCCGACACCGCGCCGTCGCGCACCGCCTACCAGGCGTTCTGCCGCGAACGCGCGTTCCCCGCCGCCTTCCACCTGATCGACGGAGCCAACCACAGCTACTACTCGCTGGCCTGGGAGCGGCAGGTCCTCGATCTCACGGCTGCGTGGCTGCTCGACGCGGACGCCGGATCGAGCGCGGGCCGCGCGGGCCAGGCGTCGTCATGAGCGCGCCCGCCCCCATCCGCGTGCTGCTCGTCAACCACGTCAGCCGCTGCGGCGGCGCGGAGCGGGGGCTGCTCGATATCGTCGGCGCGGTCGCCCCTCGCACGGCCGCTTTCACGGTCGTCCTCCCCGGCACGGGTCCGCTCGACGACGTGCTGACGGGTGCGGGCGTGCCGCTCCGCCACGCCCCTCTGCGCCGGCTCTACCGCACGCGCAACCCATGGCGCCTGGGCGCGTACGCGTACGTCTGGCTGCGCGCCGTGCGCCGGCTGGCACACATCATCCGCGACGAGCGCATCGCCCTTGTCCACGCCAACAGCACGACCGCCCACCTCTTCACCGGGGCCGCCGCCGCCCGCGCGGGCGTGCCGTGCCTCTGGCACTGCCGTGACCTCGTGCCGCTGGGAGCGCTGGGCCCGCGCCTCGCGCGCTCGGCCACGCGCATTCTCGCGATCTCCGACGCGGTCGCGGCCGACGTCGCCCGCTACGCGCCCGCCCCCGGCCGCGTCGTCAAGCTCGCGAACGGGTTCGACGTCGCGGCCTATGCCCCGCGGGGAAGCCGGAGCGCCACCCGCGACGCGCTCGGCCTGCCGCCCCACGCTTTCGTCGTTACCATGGTGGCCGCCTTCATCCCCTGGAAACGCCACGATCTCTTCCTCGACGCCGCGGCCCGCGTGGCGGCGGAGTTGCCCGAAGCCCGCTTCCTGGTGGTCGGCGACGACCGCTTTGGCGATCATCCCGGGACGCTGGCGGCCCTTCGCCAGCGCGCCGCGGAGACACATCTCGCCGGACGCGTCGTCTTCGCCGGCTTCCAGGCCGACATGGCCCCGGTCTACGAGGCCAGCGATGCGCTGCTCCATCCGGCCGCGCGCGAGCCCTTCGGGCGCGCCGTCGCCGAGGCGATGTGCGCCGGGTTGCCGGTCGTGGCCGTGGCTGACGCCGGTCCGCGCGAGCTGATTCGCGACGGCCGGGACGGGCTCCTGGCGCCGCCCGGCGATGTCGCCCGCATGGCCGACGCACTCTGCCGCCTCGGACGCGACCCCGCCTTGCGCCAGCGCCTTGGCGCCGCCGCGCGGACGCGGATCGCGGACGCCTTCAGCCTCACGGCGTTCGGGCATAACCTTTCAACCATCTACCGGGACGTCACGTGCAAGTAGCCTATAACGCCGCGCTGCTGCGCCAGCCCTTCTCGGGCGTCGAGCACGCGATTCTCCATCTCGCCACCGCCCTCGCCGCGGGCGGGGAGGCTGCCTACACCTTCTTCGTCCCCCCGCGCTACCCCGGCCCCGACTTCGCGGGGCCGCGCTCGCGCACGGTGCGGACGCGCTGGCCGACGCATCTCCGTCCCCTGCGCATCGTCTGGGAGCAGGCCCTGCTGCCCGGCCGCGTGCGGACGGGGTACGACCTGCTGCACGCCCCCGGCTACATCGCCCCCCTGCGCGCGCACCTGCCGATCGTGCTGACGGTCTACGATCTCCTCGCCCTCGACCAGCCGGCGCGCTGCACGCTCGTCAACCGCCTGCACTACGGGCTGATGCTGCCCCGCTCCATCCGGCGCGCCGATGGCATCATCGTTCCCTCCGCCGCGACGCGCGAGGCCCTGCTGGCGCGTTTTCCGGCGGTCACGCCCCGCCTGGTCACCATCCCCCTGGGCATCGACGCCGGGTTTCGGCCGCTCCCCCCAGGCTCGGCTGCCGCCCGGGTGCGCACGGCGTTCGGGCTGCAGGGACCGTACCTCCTGTTCGTCGGCAACCTCGAGCCCAAGAAGAACCTCCCACGCCTCGTGGACGCCTTTCAGCAGCTCCGGCAGGAGGGGTTTGCGCACCGGCTCGTGCTTGCCGGCCACCCCGCCTGGGACGCGGAGTCGGTGCGGCAGCGCATTGCCGCCCACGGGCTCGCGGATGCGGTGAGCCTCACGGGGCCGGTCGCTCCCGATGACCTCGTCTGTCTTTACAATGCGGCGGAGGCTTTCGTCTTCCCGTCGCTGGACGAGGGCTTCGGGCTGCCGCCCCTAGAGGCCATGGCCTGCGGCGTTCCCGTCGTCACGTCCACGGCCGGCGCCCTGCCTGGCGTCGTGGGCGACGCCGCCCTGTGCGTCAACCCGCGCGACACCGCGGAATTGGTCGCGGCCCTGCGCAAGCTGCTGACAGACCCCGCGCTACGACGCAGCCTCGTCGAGCGCGGTCTGCGGCGCGCGGCCCGCTACACCTGGCCGGCGGCCGCGACGGCAACCGAGAGCTTCTACGCCACCGTGCTTGAGCGCGTGCGGCGAGAGCGCGCGGCAAAAGTGAGCGACCTATGAAACTCGCGGTTGTGGTCGGCGCCTTTCCCGCGCTCTCGGAGACGTTCATCGTCCGCGACCTCCTGGCCCTGCACGCCCGAGGGGCGGGCATCCGCCTCGGTGCACTCTCCCTCGCGCATCCGCCGTTCGCGCCCGACGGCGCCGCCTGGCTCCAGACCCGCCTGACCGTCCGCCCCCGGCCCTGGGAACCGCGCGCCTGGCAGGCTGCTGCCTGGTGGCGGCGCACGGCGCCCGAGCGCTGGCTGGCCGCGCGCCGCGCCGCCGCGGTCCTGCCTGGGGCGTTGCCGGGACGCTGGCAGGCGCTGCTGGCCGCGGCCGCGTTTGCCCGCGCCGCACCGGACACGGAGCGGATCCTGGCCCATTTCGCCCTGCGCACAGCCGATGTCGGGATCCTGATGGGTCAACTGCTGGCACGCCCTGTCGCCATCGCCGTACACGCGCATGACCTCTTCGTCCAGCCCCCCGCCCAGCTCGCGTGCCGCCTGCGCAGGGCGGCGGCCGTGATCGCCTGCACCGGGGATGGACGCCGGCAGGCGCTCGCGGCCTGCCCCACCCTCTCGCCAGCGTGCGTACACTTGATTCACCACGGTCTGCCGCTCGCCGAATGGCCGGCGCGCGAGGACCCCGGCACACCCACACTGGTCGCCATCGGCCGGCTGGAGCCGAAGAAGGGGTTCGATGCGCTGCTCGAGGCCCTCGCCCTGCTGCGGGCGGGCGGCCGTTCGATCGGCGCCACCATCATCGGCGCCGGCCGCTCCGGCCGGGCGCTCAGGCGCCAGGCGCGCCGCCTGGGGCTGGGCCCCGACTGCCTGACTTTTGCCGGCGCCTGCGCGCCGACGCGCGTGCGGGCGATCTGCCGGCAAGCCGCGGTGTGCGTGCTCCCGGCCCGCCTCACCGCCGACGGCGACCGCGACGGCATCCCCAACGCCCTGCTGGAGGCGCAGGCCATGGGGCTGCCCGTCGTCGCCTCGGCGGTCGGCGGCATCCCGGAGCTGATCACCGACGAAAGCAACGGCCTGCTTGTTCCCGCTGGCCAGCCGCAGGCACTGGCTGATAGGATTGCCCGGTTGCTGGATGACTCCGGGCTGCGCCGGCGCCTCGGCGCCGCGGGCCGGCAGCGGGTGGAGGCGGACTTCGACCCGGACCGCACGGCGGCGGCGCTCTGGCGAACGCTGGATGCGCTGGACGGGGGCGGAGAGCGGTAGCCGGGAAAGGCGAGCGGGGCCACGAAGAGATGCAGAAAACGGAAACTCATTCCCTGGGCGAGCGGATTCTCAAGGCCGCCGCGCTCATAGGCGCGGCCCACGTGGTCTTCAAGTTCGCCGGACTCTTGCTCACCGCGGTCATGGGTCGCTACCTGCCGGCCCGCGTGGTGGACTCCATCTACGTCGTCGCGTTCGAAGGCTGCATTTTCACGGTCTTCCTGATCGGGGAGCAGGTCATCGCCCCGACCTTTCTGCCCGTCTTCCTGCGCGAGAAGGAGTCCCGTGGCGAACAGGCGGCCTGGCACTTCGCCAACACCGTGCTGACGCTGCAGGCGCTCATCCTCCTGGGTGTGACGGCGTGGTTCGAGTTCGCCCCCGCCTCGGTCATCCGCCTGCTGACCGCGTGGGACGCGACCACGCACCCCGAACAGTTCGGGCTGGCGTGCGACGGCCTGACCGCCATTGCCCCGGCCCTCGTCTTCCTCTCGCTCGGCTCAACAACTTACATGCTGCTGACCGGGTACAAGCGCTTCTTCATGGCCGCGTTCGGCGATGCCGCCTGGAAGTTCGCGGCCCTCGTCTTCCTCGTGGTCGGCGTCGGCATCCTCGGCGTCGGCCACCGCGCCCTCACCGTGGGCCTGTTGATCGGCAGCACCGGCAAGCTCATCACGCACGTCATCGGCCTGGCGCGCCAGGCCCGTTACCTGCGTCCGTCGCTGCAGCTCCACAACCCCGCCCTCCGGAGCCTGCTCTACCTCATGTTGCCACTCGTCGCCGGCATCGTTTTCTCCCGCGCGCGCGACAATTTCAACAACATCTGGGTGCTCAGCCACCTCGACGCCGATGGCCTGCTGCAAGCCAACTTCTTCGGACGCAAGCTCTACCAATCCATCGGCTGGCTGGTGCCCTATGCGCTTTCCATCGCCATGTTCCCGTTCCTCTGCGAGCTCGTGGACCGCAACGACAAGGCGAAGTTCGGGCAGCTGCTCACGCAGTCTACCAACATGCTCATCACGATCTTCCTGCCGCTCGCGCTCGTGTGCGCCGTGCTGGCGGAACCGATCTCCGCGCTGCTGTTCCGCGGCGGGCGCTTTACCGACGCCGCGGTCCACTGGACCGCCCTGGCGATGGCCGCCAACGTCCTTGTGCTCCCGGCCTATGCCACGGAGTTCCTGCTCATGCAGGCGTTCTTCGCCCAGCGGCGGATGTTTTCCGTAACCGCCGTGGGCGTCGCCTGTTCGCTGTTGTCCATGGCGGCCACCTACATCGGCGTCGTCATGCTTAACGCGACCGGCTCGGCCGCCCTCGTGCTCGTGGGGCTGAGCTTCACCGTCAGCCGCACGGTCAAGGTCATTGCGCTGGTGCTGGTGCTCAAACGTGGCCTGCCGGCCTTCCCGCTGGCCCCCCTGGCCACATGCCTGGCCAAGACGATGCTCGCGGGAGGTGCGGCCGCCGCGGCCGCGGCGCTGACGGTGCGCCTGCTGACTGCGGCCGGCCTGAGCAGCGTCGCGCGTCTGCAGGTTCTGCTGAAACTCGGCGCGGCGGCAGCCTGCGCGGGCGCGGTCTTCCTGGGGCTGGTCTGGCTGCTGCGCATCCACGAACCGGCCGAAATGCTGCGCTGGGCGCTGCAGCGCATGCGGCGGGGCCGCGGCGCGCAGGCGCCGGCAGCCGCCGGGAGCACGGAGCCATGAAGCCCGCCACGGCGATACGCGTGCTGCACGTCCTCGAAGCGACCACGGGGGGGACGCGCCGCCACCTGCGCGACGTCGCCCTCGGGCTGGACCACGCCCGCTGCGCGGTGTCCGTCCTGTGCGCCACGGCCCGCGACCCGCACTTCCTCGCCGACCTGGATCTCCTGGCCGAACGGGGGGTTCGCGTCATCGAAGTTCCCATGGTGCGCGCAATCGCGCCCTGGCGCGACCTGCCCGCCCTCTGGCAGATCCGCGGCCATCTCCTTCGCGGCCACTACGACGTCGTGCACACCCACAGCGCCAAGGGCGGCTTCCTCGGCCGACTGGCTGCGCGGCAGGCCGGCATTCGCTGCGTCATCCACACGCCTCACGTCTTCCCCTTCGAGATGCAGGTGGACCACCTGCGGCGCGCCCTCTACCGTGGGCTGGAGCGCCTGGCGTCCCACTGGACGGACACCCTGGTCTGCCTCTATACCGCGCAAGTCGATGCCGCCCTCGCTGCTGGCCTGCGCCCCCGGCGCGGCTGCGTGGTCATCCCCAACGGCATCGTGCTGCCGACGCCGACCGATACCAGCGACCAGGTGCGACGGCTGCGCGACGAACTGCACCTCACGCCCGAGCAGCTGGTGATCGGCACGGTGGGCCGCTTCACCCGGCAGAAGGGCCATGGCTGCCTGCTCGATGCGGCGGTCCGCGTCTGCCGCGACGTGCCCGGAGCGGTTTTCGTGCTGATCGGCGACGGGGCCGCGCGCGGGGCGCTGGAGGCGCAAGCGCGGCGGCGGGGGCTGGCGGACAGGATTCGTTTCCTTGAGGCGCGCGACGAGCTTGCGCCCTGCTACGCCATGTTCGACCTCTTTGCGCTGCCCTCGCTGTGGGAAGGCCTGCCTTACACGCTTCTCGAAGCCATGGCCGCGGGCTGCCCGGTGGTGGCCACGTCCGTCGGCGGCATCCCCTCGGTCGTGCGGGAGGGCGTCAACGGCGTGCTCGTGCCCCCCGCGAAACCCGAGCCGCTGGCCGCGGCCCTCACCGCGCTGCTACGCGATCAGCCCCGCCGGGCCGCCCTCGGGGCTGCCGGCCGCCAGACCGCGCAGGGGTACCGCGTGGAGGAGATGGTGCGCAAGCTCGAGCAGCTCTACCTCAACACAGCCCGCTTCCTGCCGCCGGACTGAGAGCCG